>JAZNWS010000068.1:0-36534 GCA_045593485.1 Eubacteriales bacterium
GTAAATTATTTTGAGCCCCGACATATATTTGTTATGAGCCCAAACCCATACAAGAAAGGAAACAGTTATCATGTCCCAGTATGTAGAAAGAGTGTTGGCGGACCTTATATCCAACAACCCAAATGAACTCGAATTTCATCAGGCGGCAACAGAGATCCTCAAATCCCTTGCCCCTGTATTTGATAAGCATCCCGAGTACGAGAGAGAAGGACTTCTTGAAAGATTTGTTGAGCCCGAGAGAATCATTATGTTCCGAGTTCCGTGGGTGGACGATAACGGCAACGTACGCGTTAACCGCGGATACCGTGTACAGTTCAGCAGTGCGATTGGTCCTTACAAGGGAGGATTCCGTTTTCATCCTTCTGTAAACCTTTCTATACTTAAGTTCCTTGGCTTTGAGCAGATACTCAAAAATAGCCTGACAGGTCTTCCCATCGGCGGCGGCAAGGGAGGCTCTGACTTTGACCCCCGCGGCAAGTCCGACGGAGAGATTATGAGATTCTGTCAGTCCTTTATGAGCGAGATTTTCCGCCACATTGGCCCTGACGTTGACGTTCCCGCAGGCGATATTGGTGTTGGTGCGAGAGAGATAGGCTATCTCTTTGGTCAGTACAAGAGACTTCGCGGCGCGTTTGAAAATGGCGTGCTTACAGGCAAGGGCCTGTCATATGGCGGTTCTCTTATTCGCCCCGAGGCAACGGGATACGGTGCGGTTTACTTCACACAGCGTATTCTTGAGCGCAAGGCTGATAGTATAGAGGGAAAGAGAGTAGCTATTTCTGGCTACGGCAATGCTGCATGGGGTGCGGCAAAGAAATTGACCGAGCTTGGCGCAAAGGTTATTACTGTTTCTGGCTCTAAGGGATACGTATATATAGAAAACGGCGCAGATAAAGAAATGATCGACTATATGCTCACGATTCGTTCATCTCGTGATCTGGGCATTGAGGACTTTGCGGAGAAGTTCGGGCTTCCTTTCTATGCGGATGAGAAGCCTTGGGGAGTTAAGGCAGACATATGTATGCCTTGCGCAACTCAGAATGAGGTCGGTATGAAGGAAGCGGAGCAGATTCTTGCTAACGGTGTAATGTACTACGTTGAGGTTGCAAATATGCCTACGTCCAACGAGGCAGTTAAGTTCCTTCAGGACAACGGCGTGATAGTTGCTCCGTCGAAGGCCGTTAACGCGGGCGGCGTTGCGGTTTCCGCGCTTGAAATGGCGCAGAACAGCCAGAGACTTGCTTGGTCTGCCGAGGAGGTTGACGCAAAGCTCAAGAATATTATGATAAACATTCACGACTCGGCTGCAAAGACGGCAGAGGAGTATGGCTACGGCTACGATCTTGTTAAGGGCGCGAATATCGCGGGCTTTAAGAAGGTAGCGGAGGCTATGATGGCGCAAGGTATAGTGTGATTAAAAGTTTTTAATACTTTCTGTCAATAGCGACAGAAAGTATCCAAAGAACGCCACAAAGGGCGGGAGGTTGCGATTCCTCCGTGATATTTGCTTTGCAAATTCGCGCTGAAGCGAAGCGAAAGCAACCCTTATTGAAACCCACCCACACAAACGCTTGTTTATCGGTCGTTTGTTTTGGTTGAGCCATATGATATTTTTTGTTTGAGATATACCTAACTTTTTCGTCCTCTTCGGTGAGGTAATCGGAGATGATAAAAATAGCCTTCCCCAAGATAGGGGAAGGGGGACCACGCAGTGGTGGATGAGGATGTACCCGTTCTGATTATTTTGTGTCTGTCAGATTATTTTGTCGTAGGGGGAGTGCCTTGGTGCTCCCGAAACTGTCGGTTATTGATTACAAACTTGTGTTAATTATCAATATCAAAAAACAACAAAAAGTCCGCCGAGGTCGGCGGACTTTTTGTTATATATCCTTTTGCTGCTGTATACACCAGATATTCATCACGAGCTTATGGGGCAAGAGCTTTGATGCGAGCATGTTTGCCTTGGTGACGAGTCCGTGGGCGGAGATGTCCTTTCCGCACTTCATATCTCTGATTGCAGATTTTGCTACAGCGGCGGGAGTATAGAATTTATCGTAGTAAACGAGGGTGTCGTCGCTTACCGCACGGTCAAGGAAATTTGTTTTCGTCCAACCCGGGCAGACTGCTATAACCTTAATTCCCTTGCTTTTAAGCTCCTTGTTGAGCGCGCGTGAGAAGGAAAGCACGAACGCCTTGGATGCGCCGTATGTTGACATATACGGAACGGGCTGGAATGCCGCCTTTGATGCGAACTCATACACCTTACTGCCTTGCTTCATATAGGGAATACAGATATGGGTGACCGCCATAAGAGCCTTGCAGTTGAGGTCTATCATATTCATTTGCGCCTCAAGGGGAATGGAACGGAAGCTCCCCGCCTTGCCAAAGCCTGCGGCGTTGACGAGGGAGACTATCTCGGGGTCTTGATTTTGCAGAAGTCTTTTAAGCTCATATATGCTTGAATTTTGCGAAAGATCGGATTCTATTATTCTTGCTTTTGTATGGAGCTGCTGAGCAGTTTCCTCAAGCTTATCTGCCTTTCGGGACACAAGCCATATCTCATCGCAAATTTCGGTTTTGTCCAGAAGGAGCGCCATTTGCTTGCCAATACCTGACGATGCGCCCGTGATTATAGATATTCTCATATATACCTCTCAAAATTATTATTTTACAGCGTAAAGATTTATGTCCCACGCGGGAATATACGTCATTCTTCTTAAATAGAGTTTGTAATTTGGATTAAGTTTATGCACGAGAAGGATAAGCTCGAACAGGTCCTCACTTCTGTGATAAAGCGAGACGAGGAGTGCAGGAGAGAATTTTTCAATGGTTTTTTGCGAGCCTATGAGCGCCTCGCGCTCCGATCCCTCGACGTCGTATTTTATATAGTCAACACTTTTGCCGTTAAGGATATTATCAAGAGAGTTGACCTTTATTTCAGTGATTTTTTTGTTTCGTGAGTTTATCGCTTCCGAAAAGTCGGAAGAATTTTGCAAAAGCCCCGCGTTTCGGTTGCCGCTCTTGTCAAAATATAAGGTATCCTCGCCGCTCCACGCGCCGATATTGTATGTAATAAGCTCAAAGCTTGGGTTTTCAAGAGGGGCGTAGTATTCGTTGAGCTTGCGGTAATTTCGCGTGTCGGGCTCGAGAGCGTGTACTGTTTTGAGCTTTGGAGAATGGGGCAAAAGTGAGCGGATAGTGTCGCCGTTGTATGCTCCAAGGTCTGCATATACCTCAAAATTTTCCGCGTGCAAAATATCCTCAAACGCTTCAGCGGGGTCAGACTCACAACGGCGGAGATGAGAAATATCCCCCGATAATTTATATGCTATAATTTCTCTGAATATTCGCGCTGATTCCTCATCGGCAAGCATAGACTCCGCTTCTATGAATTTTTCTTGGTTCTCAGTGAAAAACTCTTTTGTGAAAAGAGTATTTCCAAAAACTGGCACGTCGGGGGCGTAAAGCTCGCACTCGGAGGCTATTTTGTATATGTTTTCAAGTACGTTTGGCAGGGACGATGCGAACGAGAGCAGAACTATTATGTTTTCCGCGCCGTATTTTGCCTTGACGTCGCTATACGACAGCACGGTCTTGCCGTGAAAGCTGTGTCCGCGCACAAAGCCGTCGCTCGCAAAAAAGTCCTTTATCTCAATGCCGTAATTCTGGCAAACCGACAGTATCTTATCCGCGCCGTTGCCCATGCCGTACATAACTATATGCTTGGTCGTCTTGGATAAATAAGACCACAGATCGGTGAAATTTTTGTGAGAGGTGAATATGTTTTCTGTTGACAATTTGTTCATTCTATGCTATACTCTCTTTGAAGTATTATAATTTATATTAATTATAGCATTTGATTTATATTTTGTAAAGTATTACGGAGGAAAATAAAATGAATTGTCTGTTTTGTAAAATAATTGCGGGAGACATTCCCTCATCAAAGGTATACGAGGACGATAAGGTTTACGCGTTCAAGGACATAAACCCCCAGGCGCCCGTACACGTGCTTGTCGTGCCCAAGACTCATATTGAGTCGGCAGACTGTGTGAATTCGGACAACTCCGATGATATAAAGGCTGTGTTTGAGGCAATACCCAAGGTTGCTGCAGTTTGCGGACTTGAGACTGGATACAGAGTTATAACCAATATCGGTGAGGACGGATGTCAGACCGTAAAGCATATACATTTCCATGTTCTCGGCGGCAAGAAGCTCCCCGAAAATATGGGCTAAGAAATACGAAAGGAAGAATAAATATATGAAAACAACACTTATTATAATGGCTGCGGGTATTGGCTCGCGCTACGGTGGCGGTATAAAGCAGCTTGCAGAGGTTGGACCTTCGGGCGAGATAATTCTTGATTATTCAATACACGACGCGCTCGAGGCAGGCTTTAACGACGTAATTTTCATCATAAGACGCGACATAGAGCAGGATTTCCGTGAGGTCATAGGCAACAGAATGGAGAAAATATGCCCCTGCGCGTACGTTTTCCAGGATATACACGACCTGCCCAATCACATGGTTATGCCTGAGGGCAGAACAAAGCCTTGGGGTACGGGTCACGCGGTGCTTGCCTGCAAGGGTACACTTAAAAATCCCGGATGTATTATTAACGCCGACGACTATTACGGCAAGGAAGCCTTTGTTAAGATGCACGACTTTATCGTGAATAAGATGGACGTGAACAACACCGAGTGTCTTGACATCGCCATGCCCGGATTTGTTCTTAAGAACACCCTGAGTGACAACGGAAGCGTGACTCGCGGTGTTTGCAGGGTTGACGGTAACGGACATCTTACAGACATTGACGAAACCAAGAATATATACAAGGACGGCGAGGGTGCGTACAAGCTTGTTGGCGAGGAGAAGATACCTCTCGATCCCGATTCCGCTGTTTCAATGAATATGTGGGCTATCACTCCCGAGTTTGTCAACAGACTTGAGGCGGGCTTTACAGAATTTCTTGAGGCGGGCAATCTTGGTGACAAGAAGGCGGAATATCTGCTTCCCACAACAATCGGAGATATGCTGAAGGCGGGAACTGCAAAGGTGACTGTGCTCAGCACAAACGACAAATGGTTCGGCGTGACCTATGCCGAGGACAGAGCAACCGTTGCGGCAGAGTTTGACAGACTTGTAAAAGAGGGCGTTTATAAGACTCCGTTGTTCTAATACAAAAAGAGCGTGCTATGCACGCTCTTTTTGATTGTAATTACATAATCTCGCAGATCCAGCCCTCAGGCGCGGGGATGCTACCCATCTGAATGCCTGTGAGGGTTTCGTAAAGCTTCTTTGTCTTTTCTCCCATATCGGTCATACCCGAGGGGAAGCGGATCTCTTTTCCGTGGTCAACTATCTTGCCGACAGGCGAGATAACTGCCGCCGTGCCGCAGAGTCCGCACTCCTCAAAGTCCGAAAGCTCGTTCAGGTATACCTCGCGCTCCTCAACCTCCATACCGAGATATTCCTTTGCAACGTAAAGGAGAGAACGGCGTGTTATAGAGGGAAGAATGCTTGATGATTTAGGCGTGACGAGGGTGTTGCCCTTGATAAGAATGATGTTCGCGCCACCCGTTTCCTCAAGCTTTGTGCGGGTCTGGGGGTCGAGGTAGATGTTCTCGTCGTAGCCCTGCTCGTGCGCGTCGACTATATTGTAAAGGCTCATAGCGTAGTTAAGTCCCGCCTTGATGTGACCCGTTCCGTGAGGCGCGGCTCTGTCAAGGTCGGAGATGCGAACAGTCAGGGGACGCACACCACCCTTGAAATAAGGACCTACGGGGGTTGTAAAGATTCTGAACTGATACTCTGTAGCGGGCTTTACACCGATAACGGAGTTCGTGCCCATCATAAAGGGGCGGAGATAAAGGGTTGCGCCCGAGCCGTAGGGAGGTACGTACGCCGCGTTTGCTGCGACCACCTGCTTTACCGCGTCAATAAACTGCTCTGCGGAAATCGGAGGCATTTTGAGCTGCTTGCAGGATTCTATCATTCTCTCTGCGTTGAGGTCGGGACGGAAGGCAACTATCTTGCCGTCCTTTGTCGTATATGCCTTAAGTCCCTCAAAGCATGTCTGCGCGTACTGGAATACGCAAGCGCACTCGTTGAGGGTTATATTTGCCTCGTCGACAATCGCGCCGTTATCCCACTTGCCGTCGCGGTAGTATGAAACGTATCTTTTATCGGTTTGGATATATCCAAAGCCAATGCTGTCCCATTGAATGTTTTTCTTTTCCATAATATGACTCCATAAAGATTGTAAATTCTGTCGCGTAAGGCAGTAATTTAATTGAATAAAGTAATTATATCACAGAAATTTTTATCTTTCAATACAAAATTTCAAATTTTTCTTGAAAGAAAAGAGGATTTGTATTATAATTATAGCATAGTAGGCGGGGCTTGCTCCCGCCGAGAAATTGGAGTGACCTTTAATGAATATTAAAAGAACGCAAAGATTATTTGACGAGGACTCAAAGGCATATAAATTTTCAGCGGTAGTGTTGTCCTGTGAGGAACAGGACGGCAAATACACCGTCGCGCTTGACGGCACGCTGTTCTTTCCCGAGGAGGGCGGACAGACGTCGGACACGGGTACACTTGACGGTGCCGCGGTGAGCTACGTATATGAAAAGCAGGGAATAATTTATCACGAATGCAACAAGCCGCTTGTTGCAGGCGACGAGGTTGAGGGCGAGATAGTCTACGGCGAAAGATTCCGCAAGATGCAGAACCACACGGGAGAGCATATAATCTCGGGCATAGTTCATAAGCTCTACGGCTACGACAACGTGGGATTTCATCTCAACTCGGAGTATATGACAATAGATTTCAACGGCGAGCTGACACGCGAGCAGCTTGACGAGATTGAGCTTTTAGCTAACGGAATAGTTGTCAGCTGTCTGCCAATCAAGGCGTATTACCCCGAGCAGAGTGAGCTTGAGGGGCTTAATTATCGCTCAAAGCTTGAGCTGACCGAAAACGTGCGAATAGTACAGATAGGCGACGTTGATATGTGCGCGTGCTGCGCGCCGCACGTAGAAAACACGGGCGAGGTCGGAATTATAAAAATCCTTGATTTTATGCGCTATAAGGGCGGTGTGAGACTGAACGCGCTCTGCGGTCTTGACGCGCTTGAGGACTATGGAAAAAGATACAGTCAGATATACGCAATCTCAACTAAAATTTCCGCAAAGCAGGACGAGGTCACACAGGGTGTTGACAGACTGATAGCGGAAATAGAAACACAAAAGGTCAAAATTTCCGCATTGAAGCGCGAGCTTCAGGCTTATAAGCTTGCGGAGCTTGCCGAGACCGACGGAAACCTTTGTATTTTCGATGACGGCGATGAAATGACGTCAATGCGGCATTTTGCCAACGAAGCAGTCAAAAAGTGTGGCGGAGTCTGCGGAGTCTTCTGCGGAAATGACGAGGACGGATACAAGTATATCATAATGAGCCGCAAAATTGACCTCAAGCCTCTCGCAAAAGAAATAAATACCGCCCTCGACGGTCGCGGCGGCGGTTCGTCAGAAATGCTCACGGGCAGCTGCAAGGCAAAAAGGGAAAAAATAGAGGGGTATTTTCGATAAAAAACAGGCGCGCGTTGCGAGACGGAGGGAACCTTGGCACGCGCAACATTAGTGGTGTGGGCTTTGCCCGAAGCCTTTGTAATACAAAGGCGAAGCTGACGATAAACAGAACGACAAATAAGAATTTAGCGAGGTGCTAATTTATGAATAAAGAATGGGCAGAAATGAATAAGACCTTACAGTTACAAATTAAGAGAAAAGACACTTTTGCAAAGGGTATAGATACATTATTAGAACTTCGCAGAAGCCTAATGGAACAAATTATGCAGTTTAGGAATGAACTGTCGGATGCTGATTTTTGTGCTATGCCTTATATGAACGTAAAAGGTTATCATAACAAAACGATTGCGTATTCCTTGTGGCATATTTTTCGTATAGAGGATATTGTAGCACATTCGCTTATTGCAAATGATGAACAAATTTTGTTTAAGGGAGATTATCAAAGTCGCATAAAATCCCCGATTATAACAACTGCAAATGAACTTGTAAAAGAAGAAATTGGAGAGTTTTCTAAGAAACTGTCTATTGAAGAACTGTATAATTATATTGGTGATGTTGATAAATCAACAACACAGATTTTAAAGACACTTACATATAGTGATATGAAGGAAAGAATATCAGATGAAAGAAGAAAACAGTTGGAAAAATTAAATGTAGTAAGTGTAGATGAAAATGCCTATTGGTTAATTGATTATTGGTGTGGAAAAGATGTAAAAGGATTGATTCAGATGCCATTTTCAAGACATTGGATTATGCATATTGAGGCATGTTTGAAGATAAGAGATAAACAGTTATCTATTAAGTAAATTCCAATTTATCGAATAGAAAGCGCCGACAGATCGTAAAAATCTGTCGGCGTTAATTATTTGTTTACCATGGAGCATTTTGGCCATCCAATCAAGCTATCTAGTAATTTCTCCGCTAAGTTTACATATATTTATGCGTGCGTTAATAAATATCCCTCTTCTTTTTTCTTACCGCGAAGAATATGCCAAAGCCCGCAAGGGTTGCGACTATAACGCCGCAGATGACGTAAATTCCCGCGCTAACGCTTATGTCGGATTTGAGCTCCTCCCACAGCGTATTGATAAGAAGCAGCTTTTCGCCGCTGAGATTACGGTAGGACGAGGTGGGGATAGCGTCTGTGTCGTACATCAGATCATATCCGCCCTCTTTTATCTCGTTCATATACTCTATATATTCCTCGTTTTCGCGCACTACGCGGTTGGGAGAGGCGTAATAGGTATATTCCGCGTTTGCAACCGCGGGCTCCTCGGAGAGCATATAATTGATATATCTTTCCGCGATAAGCTTGTTCTGGCTGGACTTGGGGATACACATAGCGTCCACGTAGAGATTAGTTCCCTCCTCGGGGTAGAAGAAGTCGAGGTCGTTGTTATTCTCATACATCGCCATAAAGTCGCCTGCGTAGTACGCGGCGATTGCGGCAGAGCCGTTCTCCATTTTGTTGTATATCTCGTCCATGACGTAGCCCTGAAGTATTGGCTTCTGCGCCTTGAGCTTTTCAAGCGCGGCTCTCCAATCTGCCTCGTTGTCCGAGTTTACAAGGTTAACGTCACCCATTGAATACTGCGCCGCGCCAAATGCGTCGCGCGAGTTGTTGAATTGCAAAATGTTGCCCGAATATTTGTCGTTCCACATCAGATCCCACGAGCCGATGTCCGCCTCGTCAACCATAGTGGTATTATAGATAATACCTATCATACCGTAAAGGTAGGGAACGGAGTAATCGTTATATCCGTCCATGTCGGTATCGGGGTCGTAGTCGGAATTCTGGAATTCAGACAGAATGTTCTGCGCGTTGGGGATATTGCTGTAATCAAGAGGAGACAGAAGATCCTCCTTTATCATACGCTCGATCATATAGTCCGAGGGGACTATTACGTCGTAGCTTACCGAGCCCGACGAGATCTTTGCATACATTGATTCGTTGCTTGAATAGGTGGAATAATTGACCTTTACGCGCTGACCGTAGGTTTCAAAATACCAATCCTCGAACATGGAATTTACGTCGAGCGTGCCCTCTGAGCCGTCGGATATGTATTCGCCCCAGTTATAAACGTAAAGTGTAATCGTGCCGCTATCCCCCTTGGAGCCTTGTTTGTCGCACGAGGCAAGCGGTATGCAGAGAGTAAGCAGGAGCGTGATGGAAATGATAACAGAGATTATTCTTTTCATTTTTTCACCTCCCGTTTCTTTTTGCCGCCCGCAAAGTTGACTATTATAAGCACTGCGAGGATAACCACGACTATAAGAGATGAGAGCGCGTACATGCTGAATTTGACGTTGTGCGCGGTCTGGTTGTAAACGTAAAGGGGAAGGGTCTGGAAATCGGGTGAGCTTACGAAATGGCTTATTACGAAATCATCAAGCGACATAGTAAAGCCAAGCATAAGCCCCGAGACTATACCGGGAATTATCTGTGGAAGCTCGACCTTGAAGAATGCCTTGGCGGACGTGCAGCCAAGGTCCTGCGCCGCCTCGGAAAGCGACTTGTCAAGCTGCTTGAATCGGGGCATGACGGAGAGCATAACGTAGGGTATGCTGAACGTCACGTGCGCGACAAGCATAGTGCCAAAGCCGAAAAAGCTCTGCGAGTTTATGATGGTTGCCACCGCAACGAACAAAAGCATCATTGAAACACCCGTGACTATATCGGGGTTCATCATTGGAATGTTGGTGATAGTGTTCACCGCGCCCTTGACGTATCGTGAGCGCATACGGTGAAGTCCCAGCGCGCCGAACGTGCCGATTACAGTTGCTATTACCGCCGAGGATACCGCAAGAATAAGCGAGTTCATAAGGGACGTGAAGGCTTCCTGATCCTCAAAAAGCTCCTTGTACCACATAAGTGAGAAGCCCGAGAATTCGGAAAGCGAGCCCGACTCGTTAAACGAGAAGATTATCAGCACCGCAATAGGTATGTAAAGAAGAATAAATACAATTCCAATATAGAATTTCGAGAGGAATTTCATCATTTGAAGATACCTCCTCTCCTTGCCACCTTGTCGTCATCGTCGTCGGTGAATCGGTTCATTATGCCTATGGAAAGAATAATGAGGATCATCATTATCAGCGACATAGCCGCGCCGACACCGTAGGTCGAGGTGTTCTGGAAAAGTCGCTCGATGGTATCGCCGACAAGGTCGATCTTGCCCGCGCCGAGCTTCTGCGAGATATAGAACGTGCTTATTGAGGGAACGAATACCATAGTTATTCCCGACACGATTCCCGAAACGGTAAGCGGCATTATAACCTTGGTCATGGTTTGCCAGTTATTGCAGCCGAGATCGTGCGATGCCTCAATATAACGCTTGTCCAATTTAGTCATGGACGTAAATATCGGCAGTACCATATACGGCAAAAAGTCGTAGACCATGCCGAGAATTACGCCGAAATTGGTGCCGACGATAGGCAGCTTTTCAAGTCCGATTTTTTCAAGCAGAGAATTGAGAAGTCCACCGTTATCGAGAAGCGCCATAAGCGCGTAAGTACGTATAAGAAGGTTGCACCACATAGGGAGCATTACCAGTACCATGAGTATCTTTTGCGCGCGCTCCGACTGCTTTGACATAAAATATGCGAGCGGATAGCCTATAAGAAGGCATACCACGGTGGCAATGAGAGCAAACGCTATCGAGAGGATAAATACGTTGCCGTACTTAGACAGCTCTGTTATGTTGGAAAGAGAAAATCTACCTTCTGCATCGGTCAGAGCAAAATAAAGCACGAACAGCATAGGAGCGGCGATAAACATTATCACCCAGACTATATGCGGTACTGCAACTAATTTTTGAAAGACCGAATTTTTTCTCATTCCTCGTCCTCCTCTTCGGGATCTCCGAGGTGCTCTATTTCGTCGCTGAAGGTGGAATAGTCACCAAACATGCCCGAATACTCGGACTTTTTCATAACGTGTATTGCCTCGGGCTCGATATGGAGACCGATGACCTCGTCAACACCTACGAAGTCCGACGTTTCAAGCATCCACTTAAAGCCGCCCACGTCAACGATTATCTCGTAATAGTCGCCCTTGAATGTGACGGACGAGACTGTGCCCGTAAGCATGCCCTTATCCGTGGGGACTACATCAACGTCCTCGGGACGAACCACTATATCGACAAGCTCGCGACGATCAAAGCCCGCGTCCACGCAATCAAATGTATGTCCTGAGAATTTGACCTTGTAGTCCGAGAGCATCATTCCGTCAAGAATGTTGGACTCGCCGATAAAGTCAGCGACAAACGCGTTTTCGGGCTCGTTATATATATCGACGGGAGAGCCTATCTGCTGTATCTTACCCTCAGCCATAACTACTATGACGTCGGACATAGAGAGAGCCTCCTCCTGATCGTGAGTGACGTAAATAAACGTGATACCCGTCTGGCGTTGAATACGCTTGAGCTCGTTCTGCATATCCTTGCGGAGCTTTAAGTCAAGCGCGCCGAGAGGCTCGTCGAGCAAAAGTACTTTGGGGTGATTTATAAGCGCGCGTGCAATAGCGACTCGTTGCTGCTGACCGCCCGAGAGGGTGGTGACGCGGCGGCGCTCAAAGCCCTTGAGGTTGACCATTGCGAGCATTTCCTGCACCTTTTCTTTTATCTGCTCCTCGGGCGTCTTTTTCAGACGAAGGCCGAAGGCTACGTTTTCATATACGTTGAGGTGTGGAAACAGAGCGTATTTCTGGAATACGGTGTTTACGTTGCGCTCGTAAGGGGGGATATCGTTTATACGCTTCCCGTCAAAAAACACGTCTCCTGTATCAGGGGTCTCAAATCCGCCGATTATACGGAGAGTTGTGGTTTTTCCGCAACCCGAGGGACCGAGAAAGGTCACGAATTCCTTGTCGTGAATTTCGAGATTGATGTGGTCGAGAACTGTTTCTCCATCAAACGCTTTGGATATGTCTTTAAGACTGATTATGACGTCCTTTTCCATTACACATAAAAACTCCTTTAAAATAATAATTAGCTTTGCCTGTGGCAGAAGCCGAAATTTTTGATGCATTTTTGGAGGGTCAAAAGATATGCTGGGCAAATCTTTCTTAGCAAACCATTATTGCAAAATTTTTTGCTAACATGGCTTGAATATCAAGCTGTTTTGCGGGGATTTTTTGAATGTCGCCATTTGGGCAGCTACTTTATTATATCGACAAAATTCTCGGTTATTTGTCAAAAAAACATAGATAGCATTTTACATTCTAACATAAAATTTTACTAATTGCAATAGGCTTTTGAAAATTTATTGCAAAAAACACGAAAAAATATTATTATTTGCGACCATTTGCACCCTAATGTGAGTTTTTGGATTTATCTATATAAAATCTCGTTATTTCTCCCGAAATCTCTTAAATGCTCTCGTTTGCTCGTTTTTTATAAGTGTAATTTGCGGGTTGATATGTCCTCTGTGAGCGAGGCAAAAAATTCTATTTGCAGGAGGGTGTTGAATATGCCAAAGCTTACTCGTACACCTCCCGTGCTATACGTTCCAAGCGCCTTGTGCGCAAGAGGAGCGCAGTGGTAGCCCGTGCGGATACAGATATTGTTTTTTGAGAAAATCTCGCCCACCTCGTCGCAGGGGATATTGTTTATGTTGAAGAGCAATACCGAGCCCTCGGCAGAGTCGTGGATTTTCACATTTGGAATACCCCTAAGAAGCTTTTGGGCACAATTGAAAAGCCTCCTTTCGTGAGCCTGTATCTCACCCGCTTTTTTGGAGTTCAAAAATTTCAAGCCCTCGCCAAGACCTACTATTGCGGGGGTGGAAAGCGTTCCCGCCTCGTATTTTTCGGGCGAGTCGTCACCCATAAAATAATCCAGAGAATTTACGCCGTTTCCACCCTCGATTATTGTGGCGGGGGAGATTTTATCGCCAAGCAGCATAACTCCGCAACCCTGGATTCCGTAAAGTCCCTTGTGCGCGGGCAGGCAGAGAATATCAATATTGCATTTCTTCATATCTATGGGGATATGCCCACCCGATTGCGCGCCGTCACAGATAAATATAAGTCCCGCGTCGTGACAGTATCTGCCTATTTTCTCTATGGGAAGGGTGTAGGAGCAGATATTTGAGGTGTGCAGACAGCACAGGGCTCGTGTATCGGGGCGGATCTTTCTGTCAATGTCCTCTATTATCTCTGTGTCGGTCTTGCCGTAGGCGTCAAAGGTGTTGTATTCAATAAGTCCGTCGCGCTGAAGGCTTGCCACGGGGCGCAGGGTAGCGTTATGCTCCATATTGCTTATGAGAATATGTCCGCCACCCTTCATAACTCCCTTGATAGCCATATTCAGAGCGTAAGTTGTGTTGTAGGTAAAAATGACGTTCTCGGGCAGGCAGGAAAACATATCTCCAAGCAGACACCGACATTCAAATATTTTCTCCGCGCTTTTAAGCGCTAACGGATTTGAGCCGCGTGAGGAATTTCCGCAAAATGTGCGGATGCACTCGTCAACGGCATTGGCAACGCAAGCGGGCTTTGGGAATGTGGTCGCTGCATTGTCGAGATATATAAGCTTGTTTTTCATAAAAAGCTCCTTTACAGATATGCCCCGAGGCTGTTGCCCCGAGGCGTAAATTTTATAAAAACTCCTTTACGGGTATGTTTTCTCTTGTGAGAATTGCTTTGACGTTTGATTGCTGCGCGCAATCAAAGCTTACGCCGTACGCGCATCCGCGTCGCGTCTTAGATGAGTTGACCTTAGTCACGGACGAGTATATCGCCTCGGCGGCAAGCACCCTCTGAGCTTTCATGGCAAGCGTCGTAGAGCCGATGTATGCCGTACAGCCTCCACCCGAAAGAGAGCCATGATGATCTGCCATTTCTACCTCGCCTTTCGCTATAGCTGTATTGAGAAATCTGTTTTTGAAAATAAATTTCTCAATAACAGTTTATGTGAGTGCGGGCGGAACGGTCACGGATTTCGACAAAATTTTATTGTTTAAATAAAATACTTGATTTTTTTGTTTATATAATGTATAATAAAATGAATGACTATTTTTTATATCGAAAAGGCAGGTATTTTTTATGTCTATTGAGAGAGTTTCAAAGGAAAATTATTATCTTGACATCGCGCGCACGGTTGCGGAGCGCGGCACTTGTATCCGCCGTAAATTCGGCGCGATAATAGTAAAGGACGACGTTATTATTTCCACAGGCTATAACGGAGCTCCCAGAGGCAGACAGAACTGCACGGATATGAATATGTGTATGAGAGACAAGCTTGGCATTCCGAGAGGGGAGAGATACGAGCTTTGCCGTTCGGTTCACGCAGAGGCAAACGCCATAATCGCCGCGCCCAGAGACAGAATGCTTGGCGCAACTCTTTATATGGTGTGCGTAAATCCCACAGATAACAGCCTTTATGACGGCACGAGCAGCTGTATGATGTGCAAGCGACTTATCATAAACGCGGGTATTGATACCGTAGTCGTAAGAGATACGGATACCGATTACAGAGTGATAAGAGTTGCGGATTGGATAGAGAACGATGACTCACTCTCGGGAGTTTTCGGATATTGAGAAAAGGTAGAAATAAATGAGTACGGAGAATAAAAAAGCAAGAATATATCCCGAAAGACTGACAGCAGACGACCTTGACGGCGCGGCAGAGATAGAAAAGCTCTGCTTTGGCGCGCAGGCGTGGTCAAAGAACAGCCTTGAGCTTCTCACAAAAGAGGGAATAGGAATGGGCATGGTCTGCCGTAAGGATGGCAAAACAGTCGCTTACGGCGGCATGCTTTGCGTGGTTGACGAGGGGCAGATAACCAATATCGCAACTCATCCCGACTATCGCAGACAGGGCTATGGCGAGGCGGTCGTTGAAGCCCTGAAAAAGCACGCGAAAAACAACCGTCTTGACGTTATAACCCTTGAGGTCAGAGAGTCGAACGCGGCGGCGATAAAGCTATATACGTCCTGCGGCTTTAAGGTGGACGGCAAGCGTAAGGACTTTTACACGAAGCCCACCGAGAGCGCGGTGCTTATGTCCTGCAAAATCAAATAAGAGGGAAAATTTAATGTATATACTTGGAATGGAGTCCTCGTGCGACGAGACAAGTGCGGCTATAATTGAAGCGCACGACGGAATTCTTGAGATTAGATCGAATATTATTGCCTCGCAGATCGAGACGCACCGACTTTACGGCGGTGTCGTTCCCGAGATAGCGAGCAGAGCACATATCGAGGCGGTGTCCTCTATAACAAAAGAGGCTCTTGAGACGGCGGGGATAACTCTTGCGGACGTGGGCTGCGTTGCAGTCACCACACACCCTGGGCTCATCGGCGCGCTGCTTGTGGGCGTCAATTTCGCAAAGTCTCTGGCTTTTGCAAATAATATTCCGCTTGTTTCGGTAAATCATATTCACGGACATATATCAGCGGCGTATCTGTCGCATACGGACCTCAAGCCCCCGTTTTTGTCGGTGGTGGTCTCAGGCGGTCATACCTGCCTTTACGTTTGCGAGGGATATAACGAATTTCGCGAGATAGGCGGCACGCGTGACGACGCGGCGGGCGAGGCGTTTGATAAGATCGGACGCGTGATAGGTATGCCTTACCCGGGCGGCGCGGCGCTTGACAGACTTGCGCATACGGGAGATAAGACTGCTGTAAAGCTTCCGTCGCCCGCACTCCGCGACAGTCTTGATTTTTCGTTCAGCGGAATTAAGACGGCGGCGCTAAATTACATCAATTCAAGCAAGCAAAAGGGCGAGGAGATAAACACCGCCGACCTTGCTGCGTCCTATACCGACGCTATAGTTTCTGCTATCGTCAAACAAGCAGAGGGTGCGCTCAAGCAGACGGGACTTGATACTCTCGTGCTTTCGGGTGGAGTTGCGGCAAACTCTCATCTGCGCGCGGCTCTTGAAAAAATGTGCAATAAACACGGCGCAAGATTTGTAGTACCGCCCATCTCTCTTTGCGGAGATAACGGAGCGATGATCGCCGCGTCGGGATACTTTGAGTACCAAAATGGCAATTTTGCGGATACGTCAACAAACGCCTCTGCGTGCGATTAAAATTATTCCGAAAATTTTGCATTTTCATTATTTTACACAAAAAAATTTACGCAGGGAGAAAAATTCATCGAACAAAGGTTTTCCACCGACTTTTCAACAAACTGTGGAAAACTCGGGAAAACACAAAGAAAATTCTCCGCAAAATGTCGAAAAAAACCGTATTAAGTCAATTTTAGCCTTGATTGGCAAGGATTTCTGTGGATAAGGCTGTGGAAACTGTGGATAACTTATTGGCTGTGGAAAACTTTTTTTCCATAAATTCAAAAGATTTACGAAAAGTTTATTTTTTGAAAAAACCGCTTTGTCAAGATGTAAAAATGCACAAATTTCTACTTTTGACAAAGAATTTACAAACGAAAAGGAGAGCTTATTATGAGCGATAATTTTGATAACAAGGAAATGCTCCAGAAAACTGACGACGGCTTCAAGCCCAATATCTCTCCCGCGGTAATTCGCCGTCTGCCGAGATATTACAGATATCTGCGCGAGCTTATCACTCACGGCAGAATGAGAATAAGCTCGGGCGAGCTTGCGAGCATGATGGACGTGACCGCATCCCAGATAAGACAGGACCTCAACTGCTTTGGCGGCTTTGGTCAGCACGGATACGGATATAACGTAAACTACCTTTTCGCAAAAATAAGCGAGATACTCGGCGTTGGCGCAGGCTTTCACGCGGTCATTATGGGCGCGGGCGACCTCGGACGCGCGCTTGTAAACCTTTCTATGTTTGAAAAGCGCGGAGTTGACATTATAGGAATGTTCGACTCGGGCGAGGGACTTGTCGGCAAGAGCGTTGCGGGAGTTCGTGTTTATGATATTGACGAGCTTGAAAGATTCTGCGAGGAGAACATAGTGGATATAGCAGTGCTTACTCTCCCCAAGGAGCAGATAAAGCCCGTGTCAGACAGACTTGTCGCTTGCGGAGTTAAGGGGCTTTGGAACTATATGGGCGTTGAGCTTGATTATCCCGACAGCGATATAGTTATAGAGAACGTGCATCTGGGCGACTCATTGATGATCCTTAACTATGAAATATGTCGCAGACTTGAAAAGCGCGACGAGGAAACAGAAGAATAAAATTTTACATCGGAGAAAATATGCTTATTAAAATAAATTACGGAGTGGGAGCGGGTGTGTTTCCCACATCCTGCGCCGAGCAGATAAAACGCGCGTCGCTTTGCGACCTCAAGGTTCTTTGGCTTATATGCGCAAAGGGCGGAGCCGTCGAGATAGACGAGCTTTGCGAATTTGCGGGAGCTTCGGAGAGCGAGGTCGTGTCCTCCTTGTCGTACTGGCGCGGGGCGGGCGTGATAGACGCCGACCTATCAAAATCCACGGACAAAACTCAAAGCAAGTCCGAGCCGCAGGTGCAAAAGCCTAAAAAGTTAGCCCGCGCGGAAACGCTTCCCGAATATACGTCGGACGAGATAGCGAATATACTTGAAAAGAACAGTCAGCTTTCGTCTCTTATTGACGAGTGCCAGAGGATAATGGGCAAGATGTTCAATATCCATGAGGTAAACGTGCTTATCGGACTTGTAGACTACCTTGACCTTGACTGCGATTACATAATGCTGCTTCTGACTTATTGCGTATCCCACGGCAAAAAGACTCTGCACTATGCGGAAAAGACGGCGTTTGGTTTTTACGACAGCGGTATTACCACGGTTGATGCGCTCTCGGCAGAGCTTCAGCGCAGAGAGAACGTCGCGTCGGTAGAGGGCAAGATACGCACTCTGTTCGGCCTTGGCGGCAGAGCGCTCACAACGAAGGAGAAAAAGGAAATATCCGCATGGATAAACGATTGGGGATTTTCCTTTGAGATAATAGAAAAGGCGTACGAGACGACGGTTGACGCCACGGGCGGCGCGTCGCTTCATTACGCAAACTCGGTGCTTGAGAGATGGAACGCCGAGGGAATACGTACAATAGAGCAGATAGATGCATCTGCCGAGAAATTCGAGGCGGAAAAGGCGCAGAAAAAGACAAAAAAATCACCCAAGTCCAAGGGCGAGAGTGAAAATCAGAATTCCAGCTTTGATACTGACGAATTTTTCGAGGCGGCAATACGCCGTAGCCTCGGGGATGCCTTGAATGAGCAAATGGAAAAAACACATAACAACATTGACACGGATGAGCTTTTTGAAGATCTGGTACACCACAGGATCGGGGGCAAGAAGAAATGAGCTTTAACAGAGAAAATTACAAGAGAATAAAAGAGGAATACGACGGCAAGTATCTCAAAGCAAGAGAAGCAGCAAATCTTCGCCGCGCGCAGATACACGCCGAGCTTCCCGAGATAGCCAAGATTGACCGCGAGCTTTCAAGTGTAGGTCTTGAGATTCTTCAGGCGGCTATAAGCGGACGCAGCTCCGAGATTGATAGTATTAAGCAAAAGAATATTGCGCTTCTCGAAAAGAGGGCACAGATACTTACTGAGGCTGGCTATCCTGCGGATTACACCGAAATTAAATACGAGTGTCAGCTTTGCTCGGACACGGGCGCTGTGGATAATAAAATGTGCTCGTGTATGAGAAGAAAGCTCATTGAGGCGGGAATTGCGTCGTCGGGCATGGCAGACCTTATAGCGCGTCAGAGCTTTGAGAATTTCTCCCTTGACTATTACAAGCAGAGCGAAAAGACATATGCTACAATGAGTTCTATCTATTCGCTTCTCACAAGGTATGCCGAGAAATTCACACCCGAGACATCAGGCAACATCGCTATGTTCGGCGGCACGGGACTAGGAAAGACACACCTTTCAAGCGCTGTCGCGGGTAAGGTGATAGAGAAGGGACACGACGTTTATTATGCAAGCGCGCTCTCGCTCTTTGCGGATTTTGAGATGCGTCGCTTTGGCAACAGCTCGTCAGTCTCTGCCGACGGTAATATAAACAGATATTTTGACTGTGACCTGCTTATAATCGACGATCTTGGCATTGAAGTGATAAATCAGTTTACATCGTCTTGCCTCTACGATATTATAAATTCAAGATTGAACGCGAAAAAACCCACGATAATCAGTACAAATCTCACGCAGGAAGAGTTCCGCAAGAAATATTGGGACAGAATTACAAGCCGTGTGCTTGGCGAATACATAGTTCTCCCGTTCTGCGGCACGGATATAAGAACGCAGAAGTTGAGAAAATAATTTTGAAAAATTTAATAGAAACAAAAAAGGAGAACCGAGGAGGTTCTCCTTTTTTGATTATTTCACGTATAATCTCCCTCAAACCGCAGAAAAATACTTATTGCAAAACAAAAACGGAGGTTATTATGCAACAGACAAAAACCAGAGAAGCGGAAATGCTTGAAAAGATATACAAGAATATGAAAATGGGCTCGGACTCTATGGTAAACCTTATGCCCTCGGCAAAGGACGACGAGTTCAAGACCCTTATGACTGCGCAGCTTGACGGCTACGAAAGATTCGCCGCGCAGGCGCGCGACAGACTTCTGACCGTCGGCGGCGAGCCCAAGGAAGAAAATATGATGACGAAAATGTGGGCAAGCGTGGGAATGAAGATGAACACGATGATGGACTCCACCACCTCGCACCTCGCCGAGATGATAGTTGAGGGCTCGACTATGGGTATGACGGACACAATTAAGGTGCTCCGCGATTATGAGAACACCGATGTGTCCGAGACCGCGATGAAGCTCGCCAAGGATATTATCAAGTTCGAGGAAAAGAACATTGAGATAATGAAGAAGCATCTTTAACAGAAAAAACGAGAGGAAATCCTCTCGTTTTTTTATTATTCATTATCCGCAAAGGAATCAAGCACCTCGGTGTTTATCTCATCTTCGCCAAACTCGGTCTCTTTTGCCTTTTTGGCTTGCTTTTTTGCCTCGGCTTCCTGCTTTGTCTGCTCATATTCGGTATTCAACTTAGCTATTTTGTCCTCAAGCTCAGATATTTTATTTACTGTTTCGGATATTTTCTCGGTGAGCCTTGCGTTCTGCACGTCATCCTCAAGCGTGAGCTTTTTATAGGTCAGCTTGCCAAGTCTTAAAAACTCGTTTTCCTTTTCTGAGGAAAGCTTTGCGATTTTTATTTTTATCTCAGCAAGACTTGCAAGCTCCTCGGTTTTTTGAACTGCCTTGCCTGTAAGCTCGCTTATATTCTTTTTTATATTATTCCAATTCATAAAAGCTTAAACCTTTCAAAAATAGTATCTCTGTTTTCATTATATAACTCTTTTGAAAATTTGTCAAGTGTGGCAAAAATAACCGTCTGTATCACAAGTGGCTTTTTCGGGAAAATTAAATGTAGAAAACAGAACTTTGGGAGGGAATTTCTATGAATATGGATAGAAAGACATATAAAAAATTTGCCGATGCGCACGCGCCAAAATCGCCAATATTGAAAAACTGCATCTGGGCATTTTTATCGGGCGGACTTATCTGCGGCGTGGGACAGTGCCTCATATTTATTTATTCGTGTCTTGGCTTTGACAAAAAGCTATCACTTACTATGACGTCGGTGACTATAGTTTTTGTGGCGGTGCTGCTGACAGCCCTTGGACTTTTCGAGAAGATAGCCAAGCGCACGGGTGCGGGAACGCTCGTGCCTATATCGGGATTTGCAAACGCCGTCGCATCAAGCGCCATTGACTCTCGCTCTGAGGGACTTGTGCTGGGTGTTGGCGCAAAGATATTTACAGTCGCGGGTCCTGTGCTGCTTTACGGTATTATTTCAGGCGTTATCTGGGGGATAATCTATTATATAATGAGTTTTTTCTGATTATATAATGGATTTAAGCAGCCTTTTGGCTGCGGTTGTGTCAGACGATACTATCAGGACACAAATGTTTCCCGATATTATTACCTCGGCATTGTCTGTATAAGACGAGTATTGACTGTCGCTCCAGAAATTTTTGAGGGAGGTCAGGCGCGAGCAGAGTGTTTTGGACGTATCAAGAGCTGACTGCGGACTGTCGCACATAAAGACTGCAAACTCGCAGGGGTGCGAGCTTGAGAGGAATATTGCAAACTCCACCCAGTCGTCGTACTCCTTGGGCATACTGCCACCGCCGTAGAGCGCGCAGAGCAGAGAGTCCGAGACGTATGACTCCTCACCCTCGGGCGATCCTGACAGATAGACCTGCCCGCTCGGTAGGTCTATTTCTGTCTGGAGCAGATGCGAGAGGATACCTTCAGCAGACGGCGGCTGTTGTGAGCAGGAGCAAACACACGCGCAGAGGATAGATATACAAAGAATCAAAATCAGGAAATTTCTTTTCATTTTTGCCTCCGTTTTTTGTAATTATATGAGGCAAAAAAACAAAAAATGAAAACGGCGCGATCAAGCGCCGTTTTGCCGTGAAATTATTTATGATACTTCGTTCCCTTGATTATGTTCATAGCTCTATAAACGCTTTCCGAAAGGATTACGCGCATAAGCTGGTGGGGGAAGGTGAGCTTTGAGACCGAAAGCTTTAAGTCTGCGGCGTTCTTTACCGCGTCACTGAGTCCGTGCGACGAGCCGATGACAAAGCATATCTCGTTTGACACCGAAAACGCGCGGTCTATTTTCTCCGCAAGCTCCTCGGATGAGAACTGCTTGCCTTCTACGCAAAGCGCGACCTTATATGCGCGTTCGCTCATATGCGAGAGAATGACTTTGCCTTCTTCCTCAAGGGCTTTTTTTATGTCACCCTGCGACGGCTCCTGCGGGAGCTTGGCTTCCTTGAGGTTGATATTCTCGACCTTGCAAAATCCCGAAAGTCTTTTTTCGTACTCGGCTACCGCATCAGAGAGGTATTTCTCCTTGAGTGTGCCAATTGTTATAAATTTTATGGTTGCCATCAGTCGCTCTCCTTTTTGCACCAGAGATTGAAGAATTCGTCCTCGTATTCGACCGCCTCGCCGCCACCCACAAGCCACGTGGGACTGTACTGTGACGCCACGCGCAGATTTATACTTGAGTCGCCTATTGCGGAGACTGCCTCGTTATACGCGAGCGCGGGTGTGTTGTTTTCCTCGGATAGATGCGCGAGCAGAATGTTCTTCGTTCCGTTCTGGCACAGGAAGGCTGCGAGGGTTGCGCACTCGCGGTTTGAAAGGTGACCGTATCTTGACGCTATCCTTTCCTTAAGCTCAAACGGATACGGACCGAAAAGCAGCATTTCCGTGTCGTGATTTGATTCAAGGATCACCGAGCCACAGCCCGTGAGCATTTTTTGTATCTCATCGCTGACGTATCCTATATCAGTCGCGTACCCAATGGACACGTCCTCAAATTCAAGACGGTATCCGACAGACGCGCGGCTGTCGTGAGGAGTAGGAAATGCGGTGATCTTGACTCCGTCAAGCTCCACGGAAAAGTCACTCTTGTCGTGAATACACAGACATGCGCAGAGTTTTTCATCGCAAAGCCCTTGGAATTTTCTTGCCGAGTTCAGCATTATATGTATGGGTATGGAGTTTTTGTGTGAGAAGGTCTGTAGCGCGGAGATATGGTCGCTGTGCTCGTGTGTGACAAATATTGCGTCGAGGCTTTTGGGGTCAACATCTATTGACTTTAATGCCTCGCACAGAGCCTTCGCGCTCTTGCCCGCGTCTATGAGTATTTTTTTGCCGCCGAGCTCAATATAGGTCGAGTTTCCCTTTGAACCCGAATACAGACAGCATATTTTATAATTGTTCATTTTGTACTTTATTTATTTTGAAAACATTTGGTGTAGCCAGCCCTGCCATACGAAGAGGTATATCAGGTCTGCTATAAAGGTGACGATAAGAGGAAATATAACGAATATCATCCAGCGGGATTTTTTCGCTCTGTCCTGTCCTTTTTGGATGTATGCCGACTTTTTCTCGGCGCTCCAATCGTCAGGGAGCATTTCGGGGGTGACGTTCTTACGTGAAAAAGCATAGTTATAGACCACGTATACAATAACGAACACCGCAAGTCCAAGCATATAAAGCCCTGTGACTCCAAAGGATATTATCGGAACAGGGATATTTACCGCTGCGAAATAAATAAGCATAAACAGAAAGCAGCAGCCGATAAGCATCCACAGCTCCTTTTTGCTCTTTTCGCTGAATGGCTTCTTGGGCTCTGAAAATAGGGAGTTTTTGTTTTTATTCATTTCAAACACCTATCAGCAGACCTTTATTGCGCCAAGCGGACGTATTCTGAGAACAAGGCACGCGCCCTCTCCGAATGTAGAGTCCATTATTGATTTGAAATTTTCAACGTCCTCAGATCTAACGTAAGCCTGAATAGTTCCCGCAAATCCTCCGCCGTGTACGCGGAATGCCGCATCCTTGCCCGAGAGGGTTATGTCGGCAAGACAAAGCGCGAGAGAAAGACCTTGCTCCGTAAGATTTTTTGTTGTATAGACGTTCTGCAGATAGCAGAACGAGGACCTGCCAGACTGATTGACTGCAGCGAAGAACTTCTGAACATCGCCGTCAAGAAGAGCCTGCTTTTGCACTGCCACACGCTTGTTCTCCTCAAAGAAGTGAAGCGCGCGCAAAATTCCTCTGTCACCAACGCTCTCGCGCAGGGAGGGGATGTTGTTTATAACCGTCTGCTCGTTAGTTTCTCGCAAAAAACAGCCGCCGCAATTTGCTGCAACTTCCTTCATTTCTGCGGGAATAGCGGCATAGTCGTCGGTAAGGTCGGCGTGGTTGCCGCCTGTGTTGACTATGCAGAGATTATAGCCCTTGGCAGAGAGGTCGAAATCTATCGGCTCAATTATTGGCGCGGAGGGATCCTTAAAGTCGATAGCCACGATGCCGCCAACGGCGCAGGCTACCTGATCCATAAGACCGCAGGGCTTGCCGAAAAATTGATTTTCAGCGAACTGCGAGATCTTGGCTATCTCAACATTGTCTATTGTTCCGTCATTATAAAGATGATTTATGATAGTTCCTATCATATTTTCGAACGCCGCCGACGAGGAAAGTCCCGATCCGCCGGGGACGTTTGAGGTCGTGTAGGCGATAAATCCGCCCGTTTTGTACCCCTTGTCAGACAGTCCGCGGCACATGCCCGCGATGATAGAGCCCGATCTGCCGTACATTTCGGGGCGGGGAGACGTGAAGTCCGAGATATCAATACAGTCTGCATTGTGTCCCGAGCTTTTTACGCGAATAATGTTGCCTTCCGTTTTGGATACCACGGCGATGGTGTCAAGGTCTATTGACGCAGCAATAACGCAGCCGCGATTATGGTCTGTGTGGTTGCCTGAAAGCTCGCTTCTGCCCGGAACCGAGAAAAGCTCAAGCTCGTTTTTCTCTCCGTAAAGCGAGACAAACTCATTTATTGCAGCGATATATCGCTGTTTTTGACAAGGTATATTCTGCTTGCCATAAAGGGAGGTGAGAACACTGTCAAGCTCACCGTTCTGTATGCTTTGAATAAGTTGATCGTGCTTCATAATAACGTGTTTGTTTTGAAATCAGAGAGTTTTGAGCTTGTTGAGGCAGTCCTCGCAAAGACGCTTGCCGCAGAAATAAATTATATTGTCGGCATTGTTGCAGAACGTGCAGGAGGGCTGATATTTCTGGAGGATTATCTTGTTATCCTCAGTAAATATCTCGAGAGCGTCCTTTTCGCCGATGTCCATTGTTTGTCTGATGCTTATGGGAAGAACTATTCTTCCGAGCTCGTCCACTTTTCTTACTACGCCTGTTGATTTCATTTGTTTTTCTCCTTTTGCGGATTATGTTTTATGATGTCATTTTAACAAAGAAAATGTATATTGTCAATAGTAAAAATTGGAAATTTATGTATTGTTTACATTTGAATTGTAATTTTTTGGAAACGCTTGTCGATATATGTAAAATTCTGCGGAAGTCTATGAGACTAAAGGGCTTGCGGCGTGGTAAGAATGTTTGTGGTGACACAGCTATTGACAAAACGTCAAAGATGATGTATAATAATACGGTGACTGATTGTAATTTGACGGGATACCTCCACTCATCCCGTTTGATATATTTATTTTATAAGTTTTGATAGGCTGACTGGGGCTGCTTCTCATTTCCTCTTGCAGAACGAAGGCGAGAGGGGTGCGGAGCCTTATCTGTTTGCCTTTTGTCGCGTCTGTCAAATGTCTCCATACATAAGAAAGGAAGGTATTAGATGGCAAAGAAAACAAGCAATAATAATCAGAAATTGCATCCCGACGCGTCTGCGGAAAAGCCTTTGGCAGGCGGGGAAAAAAAGCCTGTAGCGCCAACCCATAAGAGAAAGGGAGGCGGACATAAGAAGTCTGCGTCAAAGCCCGAATCGCAGGGGGCTACCGTAAAAAAATCACAGCAAAAAGCAAAGGAAAAGGTTGAAGTAAGCAGCCGTCAGGAGCAGACCGATATTTCAGCCTTTTATAAATCATATCCCACACAGCCTCGCCGTATTATGAGCGCGGATGAGTGGATGGATCAGTATTTTGCATCCGAGCAGGATCACGCGGCCGATAATATTCCTGCGCGCGAGGAAAAGTCTGAAAAAAAGCAGAGCCAGGCTCGGAGCAAGACAAATCACGAAAAGACAAGACAGGCACATACCGAGAGCGAGTCTGTTCAGACGAAGTCTGCTCAGGTGAAGTCTCCAAGGCCGAATAAGAGCGCAAAGCCCGCTCGCGCAAGCCAGCCTGCGCCCGAGGGCAAGCTCAAGATAATTCCTCTCGGTGGACTTAACGAGATAGGAAAGAATATGACGGTCATTCAGTATGAGGACGATATTGTCGTTGTCGATTGCGGACTCGGCTTTCCCGAGGACGATATGCCCGGTATAGACCTTGTTATTCCCGACGTGACCTATCTTGAGGAAAACAAGGACAAGATACGCGGACTTGTGCTGACCCACGGTCATGAGGACCATATCGGCGCAATACCTTACGTGCTCCGCAATATAAATCCTCCTATTTACGGAACGAATCTGACGCTTGGAATAGTTAAAAACAAGCTCAAGGAGGTCACGCTTCCGTATCAGCCCAAGCTGAATTGCGTCAGCGCGGGAGACGTTATTAAGCTCGGCAGTCTTTCTGTGGAGTTTATACACGTAAACCACTCCATAGCGGACGCCTGCGCGCTTGCTATAAAGACACCTCACGGCACGATAGTTCATTCGGGTGACTTCAAGCTGGACCTGTCTCCCATCGACGGCGAGATAATGGACCTCACCCGCTTTGGCGAGCTTGGCAAGGAGGGCGTGCTTGTGCTTATGTGCGAGTCCACAAACGCGGAGCGCCCCGGCACGACGCCGTCGGAGAAGAAGGTAGGCGCGTCGCTTGAATATATCTTTACCGTACAGAAGGAAAAGAGAATAGTTATCTCTACCTTCTCGTCCAACGTTCACCGCGTGCAGCAGATAATCGACGTTGCGGCAAGACACGGACGCAAGGTTGCTATCACGGGAAGAAGCATGCTTAATATTGTTGGCGCGGCAGTAGAGCTCGGGTATATGAACGTTCCCGAGGGAGTGCTTATAGACGTGACGGAAATCCGCAGATACAGTCCCCACGAGGTGACTCTTATCACCACGGGAAGCCAGGGCGAGCCGATGAGCGCGCTTTACCGTATGGCATTTGGCGAGCACAGAGAGGTTAAGCTCGGCGCGACGGACGTCGTAGTGCTTTCGTCCTCACCCATACCGGGAAATGAGAAGCTTATAAACCGTATAGTCAACGAGCTTTGCAAGCTCGGCGTTGAGGTAATACGCGACGCAGCGGTTGAGGTTCACGTTTCGGGACATGCGTGTCAGGAGGAGATAAAGCTTTTGTATGCGCTGACAAAGCCCAAGTATTTTATGCCTATTCACGGCGAGTACAAGCATATGTCCGCTAACAGAAATATTGCTCTCTATATGGGAATGGATCCTCGGAATATATTTATATCCGATATAGGTAAGGTTCTTGAGATAGACGGACACGGCGCAAAATGGGGCGGCACGGTCACCGCGGGCAAGGTGCTTATTGATGGCTACGGCGTTGGTGACGTCGGAAATATCGTTCTGCGTGACAGAATACTTCTGTCTCAGGACGGTGTGATAATTATAGTAGCAACGATAAGCTCGGACGGTGGATACGTTATGTCAGGCCCCGACATAGTGACACGAGGATTCGTATACGTGAGAGAGTCCGAGGATCTTATGGAGGAAATGAAGGCGGTCGCGCAGAAGTCCATAATGTCCTGTCTTGGCGGCAGATATACCGATTGGTTCAGAATAAAGACCAAGATAAAGGACGATATGTCAAGGTATATATCCTCAAAGACAAAGCGCAAGCCTATGATCATTCCGATGATCATGAACGTGTGATTACACGTAATTATGTAAAAAAATTTTCGCAGTATTCATAAACTATTCAACCTTTTTTCACTATAAAAGAGTATAATATTTAGGAATTTGCAGAATTTATAAATAATTCGATAAAAAATTGAAAAGGCGGAACCTAAAAAATGGGAAAAGGCAACAGAAACAAGCTTCAGAGAGCTCAGCAGGTAAGTGAGACAGATAAGTATCTTACAAGCTCTCAAAAGAAAAAGAACAATAACGATACAAAGAAGGGTAAGATAATTGCGGCAGTCTGCATAGTTCTTGCAGTTGCTGTGGTACTCAGTATCGTTTGCACAGTGCTTGATCAGACAGGAGTATTTGGTCAGATCGAGGGCGCTATCAACAGAAACACTGAGATCATGTCTCTTCAGACGGGTCACTTCACAGTCAATAAAATGACTATGAATATTTTCTTTAACGAGCAGATAATGACCTGGTACGGACAGTACGGCTCGTACGCGCAGTATTTCGGACTTGACTTCAGCAAGGACCTCAGAGATCAGGTATATTCCAAGGCAACGGCAGATAAGCCCGCTGTATCCTGGTACGACTACTTCCTTGATCAGGCAAAGTCTCAGGCTCAGATGTATCTCGTTTATGCAAACGCGGCTTACGATATGGGTCTTGAGCTTGACGATGAGGACAGAGAGAATATTGACGCGGCTATCGCATCCATCGACGCATCCGCTGAGGCTTACGGACTTAAGTACAGCGATTTCTACGGCGAGGGTGTCAAGAAGGACGATATTCTTAAGTACTACGAGATAGTCTACTATGCAAACAAGTACTCCGAGGTTATGACCGAGAAGTATAAGGAGGATCTTAAGAAGGATACCGAGAACAAGGCGATCATAGAATTCCGTGAGAACAACAAGGAAAGCTTCTATACCGCAGACGTTCTTAAGTATCAGATCAAGGTTGATTCCAAGGGAATGACCGACGTTGAATACGACAACGCTGTAAAGGATGCTAAGGCGAGAGCCGATAAGCTTGCGGGCGCAAGCAACGCGGACGAATTCTTCAAGCTTATTCTTGAGGACATTGAATCCCAGAAGACTGAGGATCAGGGACCCTCTGTAAACGTTACGGAAAAGCCCAGCGAGGGCGCTACAGAAAAGCCCACGACAGCTCCTACCGAGCCCTCTATGGATGATTATAAGGATACTATTGAGTATACAACAGGCGGCGGCAAGCTCGAGGATTGGCTTTTTGGTATAGAGGAGGAGACCTCCACGGTTGAGCGTGATCCCGCAGAGAACGGCGATACCTTCGTTGAGGATAAGACAGAGACATATACCGAAAAGGCTACCGAGAATTCAACTGAGAAGCCCACATATAAGAAGTATACCGTGACAGCTTACTGTGTATATGAGTCTATGCACTTCGACACAGACCTTACAAGAAACCTTGGCTACTTTATCTCCACAGATAAGGCAACCGCAGAGGCGATCCTTAAGAAGTTCAAGGAAGGCACAATGAGCGCAGAGACACTTGACAAGCTCGGCAAGGAAGCAGTAGACGCGCTCCCCGATGACAGCAAGATATCTATCGGTCACGCAGCTCCCAAGCAGGTTGCTCCGGGATATTTCAAGCAAAGTGACAGCGCGTTTGTGCTGATAGACAATTGGCTTGAGGATGAGGCTCGCAAGCCAGGAGACGTTTCTGACGTTATAACCCTGTTGAGTAAGCCTGCAGGCGCTAAGGAAACCACAAATTATTACGCAATATGCTTCTTTGAGGATTTCGACGAGGCTGTATGGCACGTACAGGCAACAAACGGAGTTGTAGGCGAAATGTTTGAGGAATGGTATCAGGGCGAGGACGGAAAGGGCGGTCAGCTCGCATCTAACCCCGTGACCTTCAACGATAAGAAGACGGATGATCTCTACCAGACATACGTTCCTTATATGCTCAGCTATTTCTCGTCTCTCGGCGCACTTTCCTGATTTGAGCAAAGATAATTAACAAATAACGTATGGGGTTGTCACACAATGTGTTTCAACCCCATAAAATTCTATGTCACACAAAAGCACTGAAGCATAAAATCATAGTAAATTCAGACGATCGGAGAATAGATATGGTATTGAATGAAAAACAAACGACAGTTGCATACAGATGTCCCTCTTGCGGAGCGGGGGTTATGAGTCCCGTAGGCATTTTTGCGCTGTCCGGAGATATGGTGAAGCTCAAATGCAGCTGCAAAAACAGCGAAATGACGCTGGTTCATAGAAAAGACAATAACACCGTAAGAATTACCGTTCCTTGCATATTCTGCGAGAAGCCCCACACATTTACGGTAAATACCTCGTTGTTTTTTTCCAAGGAGCTTTTTGTTCTGCCTTGCCCTTATTCCGATATAAACGTTGGATTCGTCGGAGAGGAAAACGTGGTCAAAGCGGAGCTTGCGCGTACTGAGCTCGAGCTCCTCGATATGCTTGAGCAGAACGGTATAGAGGATTTTCACAGTCTGCACGGAGACGAAATGACCATTACAGACTCTCAGATCGTGGATATAGTGACGTTTGTGATACGCGACCTTGATGCAGAGGGAAAGATATTCTGCACCTGTCATCCAAACGGACGCGAGCCTATTGCGGACGATATGCTCGAAAGGGAAGACTGCACGTATGACGTGGAATTCACAAATGACGGAATAAAAATAACCTGTACCGAATGTGGCGACAGCGCGATTATTCCCACTGATTCTCGACTTACGGCGCACGCGTTCCTTAACTGTGACAAGCTTGTGCTTGAGAAAAATGAAAAATAATATAAAGCACCGCGGACGCGGTGCTTTTTGCTTTCTTTTTATCGACAAATTTTTTCACAAAGCGCCAACCCCCGCATAGTATAATAGTGAGAACGGTATTTGACACTGTTCGACATTATTTTATATTTTACAAGGAGGTTCTTTATGAACAACTGTCTTTGCGGAATTTTCAACGATAACTGGGTTTGGCTTATTATCATCGCTCTTCTCATACTTTGCTGCTGCTGCGGACACTGATAAATTCAGTCTTGGTTCAACATAAAAACGCCCTCGCTCTGCGGGGGCGTTTTTATGTTTGCAATCAAAGCTTTACAGGGAGTCCCGTTCTGTCGGACTCGAATGCCGCTTCCATTATTTTCATTACCTGCATCATCTGTGTGTGTGTGACGATTTGCTCAGCCTCTCCATCGATCGCAGCAACGAAGTTTCTGTAGAAATCGTGTACGTCAATAGTAGGCTGGGGAATGAAATGCTCCTCAATGGTGCTCTTGTCTCTGGGCGCCATAGTCTTTGTGATACCTGCCGCAGTCTTTACAGGAACAACGTCCTTCATCTCCCAATTCGTGCAATAAATCGCGCGACAATCCTGTCCCCAGTTGGGAATCTGCGCGCTTCCGTTGGTTCCGTACATTGAGAAACGGGGCATAGTGATAAAGTGAGACGTGCCAACCTCTATGTGAGCGGTGAGGTCATCCTCAAAATACAGATCAAGAGCGAATCCGTCGTCCACCTCGGGATTTGTGATGTGGTCGCAACGGCAATATACCGAGAGAGGCTTTTTGTCGGTGACTATCTGCATAACTTGGTCGATCAAGTGAACGCCCCAGTCCAGCATCATACCGCCGCCATGCTCCTTTTCCTTACGCCAGTCACCGGGAATTCCGTGGCTGCCCTGAACGTAGGAGCTCATGCTGAACACGTCGCCAAGCTTTCCGCTGTTATACATATCGCGCATAACGAGGAATTCGCCGTCCCAACGTCTGTTTTGATGAACGGTGAAGCGTCTGTCATACTTTACCGATGCGTCTATCATTTCCTGAAGATCTGCGCTTGAGAGTGTGACGGGCTTTTCACAGATGACGTGCTTGCCTGCCGCCATAGCGCGAATAGCGATTTCCTTATGTACGTCGTTGGGAGTTGCTACGACAACGAAATCAACACTTTTATCGGCAAGAAGCGCTTCTTCTGATTCGTAAGATTTTATTCCGTTCTGTACGGCAAAGGCCTGCTTGTCGGGATTTATATCGTAAATACCTGCAAGATTTACAACCTTGTTATCTCTTGCGAAAACGGCGTGCCAGCCGCCCATTCCGCCAAAACCAATTATCGCAACGTTTTTCATAATAGGAATTCCTTTCATTTGTGGACATAATTTGTCTCTGTTAATTCAATTATAAGACAAAAAGTGCTAAAAATCAAGACGAAATAAGAGAAAACACGGACAAAAATTGCTATATTTATAAGAGTGAAAAAAATTTTTGAAACCTATTGAGAAATTTATAAAAATATTATATAATATTATGCGTATATGCTTTTGATTCAAACCGAAAGGAATTTTTAGATGTCACAGTCAGACAGAATGAAAAAAATCAGGAATTTTTCCATAATAGCCCATATTGACCATGGCAAATCCACGCTTGCGGACAGAATACTCGAGGCGACCTCGGCGGTGTCAAAGCGCGAGATGGAGGAGCAGGTTCTTGATAACATGGACCTTGAGCGCGAGAGAGGAATCACTATCAAGGCGAGAGCTGTAAAGCTTGACTATACCGCGCCCGACGGCGAGCAGTATGTTCTCAACCTCATTGACACTCCCGGCCACGTGGACTTTAACTACGAGGTGTCACGATCCCTCAATGCGTGTGATGGCGCTCTGCTTGTGGTTGACGCCACGCAGGGAATAGAGGCGCAGACGCTTGCAAATGCGTATCTTGCGGTTGACGCAAACCTTGAGATAATCCCCGTAATAAATAAGATAGACCTACCCTCCGCAGACATTGAGCGAGTAAGGGCGGCAGTTGAGGACGAGATTGGCATACCTGCCGAGGACTGTCCGGCGGTATCCGCTAAAACGGGTCTTAACATACAGCAGGTGCTTGACGCGATAGTCCGCGACATTCCCGCGCCCCGAGGTGACGAAAATGCGCCCCTCAAGGCACTTATTTTCGACTCATATTATGACAGCTATCTCGGTGTCGTTGTAAACATCAGAGTTATGGACGGCTCGGTCAAGGCGGGAGACAAAATACGCCTTATGAGTACGGGTAGGGAATTTGATATAGTAGAGGTCGGCACTATGGAGGCGTTTGGTCTTTGCAAGTGCGAGTCTCTCTCGGCAGGCGAGGTTGGATATATCACCGCTTCCATAAAGAGCGTAGGCGACACACGTGTTGGTGATACAGTCACTCTTGCAAGCAATCCCGCCGATGAGGCGCTTCCCGGATTCCAGGCGGTTCAGCCTATGGTTTTTGCGGGAATATATCCTGCGGACGGAGCAAAATATCCCGATCTTCGCGATGCGCTTGAAAAGCTGCAGCTCAACGACGCAGCGCTCGTGTTTGAGCCCGAAACGTCTGTTGCGCTTGGCTTTGGATTCCGTTGTGGCTTCCTCGGACTACTTCACATGGAGATCATTGAGGAGAGACTTGAGCGAGAATTCAATCTGGATCTTATCACCACCGCGCCGGGCGTTATTTACGAGATAAAATTGCGCACGGGCGAGGTTATAAATATCGAAAACCCCTCAAACTATCCCACAGCGGACGAGATTGAGGAGGCAAGAGAGCCCATAGTTAAGGCAAGCATAATTACACCCACCGACTACGTTGGCGGTCTTATGGATCTTTGCCAGGACAGACGCGGAATATTTATTGATATGAAGTATATTGACGCCAACCGCGTTGAGCTTCACTATGACCTGCCTCTCAACGAGATAATCTATGACTTTTTTGATGCGCTCAAGAGCCGCTCGCGCGGATATGCGTCGCTGGACTATGAGCTCAAGGGTTATCAGCCGTCTAAGCTCGTAAAGCTTGACTTTATGCTTAACGGCGAGCAGGTTGACGCGCTTTCCTTTATCGTTCACGAGGAAAAGGCGTACACCAGAGCGCGCAAAATTGCCGAAAGACTTAAGGAAAACATACCGCGTCAGCTCTTTGAGGTGCCGATCCAGGCGGCTATCGGATCACGTATAATTGCGCGAGAGACTGTCAAGGCTATGCGCAAGGACGTGCTTGCAAAGTGCTATGGCGGTGACATAACGCGTAAGAAAAAGCTGCTTGAAAAGCAAAAAGAGGGTAAGAAAAAGATGCGCCAGCTGGGATCGGTGCAGGTCACTCCCGAGGCGTTTATGGCGGTGCTTAAGCTTGGCGATGACAACTGATACACTGGGAATTTATATCCACGTGCCGTTTTGCGCGTCAAAATGCTATTATTGCGACTTTTGCTCCACCTCCGCGGCAAAGCGTGAGAAAATTGATGCGTACGTCAGAGCTTTGATAAACGAGATAGGCGAGTTTGCAAATAGGCACAATCAGAAATTCAAGGTTGATACCCTGTATTTCGGCGGCGGCACTCCAACGCTTTTGTCGGTTGAGAATTTTGAGGATATTTTGTCCTGCGTGCGAGAGCGCTTTGAGCTTTTGCCAAGCGCAGAGATAACTGCAGAGGCAAATCCCAAAACCGCCGATTTTGATAAGCTTTTCAGTATACGACAGCTTGGTATAAACCGTTTGAGTATCGGTATGCAGTCGGTGCATGACAGCGAGCTGAAGGCGCTCGGTCGAATCCATAAATTCAAGGATTTTGAGGACTTTTACCTCGACGCGCGGCGCGCAGGCTTTGATAATATCTCGGTTGACCTTATGTACGGTATTCCCGAGCAGACTATGGATAGCTTTGAGGAGTCCGTCGCAAAGCTTACCGAGCTTGCTCCCGATCATATTTCCTCGTACTGTCTCAAAATTGAGGAGGGAACGAGGTTTTATCAGAAGCGTGAGTCACTCGCGCTTCCCGACGAGGACACTGTCTGCGATATGTACGAGAGCATGGGTAATATTTTGCGGGGCGCGGGATATAATAAATATGAGATAAGCAATTTTTCAAGGACGGGGCGTGAGTCACGTCATAATCTGAAATATTGGCAATATGACGACTATATAGGCTTTGGGTCAGGCGCGCATTCATTTTTTGAGGGCAAAAGATTTGCAAACTCACGGGATATTGACGGATATATTTTGTCTGATGGTCTTGGCGAGCGTGAAAGCGAGGAGATAATTTCAGACTCCGAGGCAGAGAACGAATACGTTATGCTTGGAATGAGGCTTTCGCGTGGCGTTGATATTTCAGAATACAGGTCGCGCTTTGGGAAAAAATTTAATGAGAGATTTGGAAAAAAATTTAAAAAATTCTCTCCCGAATTTGTTGTTTTGAGTGAAAATAATTGCAGATTTACCGAAAGAGGAATGTTTGTAAGCAATTATATTCTCTCGGAAACCCTTGATTTTTCTTGACTTTTGGAGCAAAGTGTCTATAAAACGATTTAGCAGACTAAAGTTTAAAGATATTTTGCACAAAGGTATTGACAAGTCAGTAAAAATATGCTATAATACAAGTGGATAAAGGGTGAGCCGAAAAAATTCACGGAGGAAGGCGTTAAGTGAGGTGACCGCGTCGGGTGTCGAGCGGTTTTCAAATGAGAAAAACGCTATGAATTTTTCGACGGCAAAGGAGGGAACTCCAAGCGACACCTAATAACCCGAAAGGAGATTTACACCAATGAACGAACAAGAATTTGAAAGTGAATTTTATACATTGACCGACGAGGATGGCAACGAAACTGAGTTCGAGGTTATCGGAAGCGCCGAGATAAACGGCATAGAGTATTTTGCAATGGTTCCGTCCGATGCGGCAGCGGGCAATGACGGTATGATAGAATATGTTCTTCTCAAGAAGGAGAAGGATGAAAGTGGAGAAGAAATGTTCGTCACTATCGATGACGATGACGAGTTTGACAGAGTTGCGGACTATTTTGACGATATGTTCGATTCTGAGGAAGACTACGATTCGTAATTCTCGGTATAAGATTCACGGTAAACAAGGAATATGAGGCTGAAAGCCGAAAAAGAATAAGAACCAAGTGAACTTATTAAGGTCAAAGGAAAAAAGACCAATGGAAATCTAAACTTAAAAAAATCCTGCTTAGTTGGTGATATCCGATTGATTGAGACCCACAACTGATTAAAGGAGCTCGAAATAAATTCGCGAAGTGGTTTGCAGACCTCCTCGCCCCGTGCGGTTGACTTGTCCCGACGGGCCACGAGATGCTGGGAGCAGTGAAGCTTTGGATAGAGCACCGCCCTGAACAAACAGGGTTCCATTTCTACGGGTACACGGCTCGGTGGGGGTACATATCCTCGGATCGCAGGATTTTTATAAAAACTCAAATTTATTTTACATAAAAAACAAATTTAAGTTTTATACCTTACAATTGAATAGTAAATCAGGCTGTTGCGAATGCAACAGCCTTTTTATGTCAAAATTTTTCGTGCTCTTGCATAAAATGGAACAGTAATTTGCGTTGAGGTCTGAGATGAGGTTTTTTGCAAGGTGTTTTGCGCGGTTTTTTATATGTGCGGTATTTCTGTTTTTTTTGCTACTTAACTGTCTGTCACTCTGCACCTATGACGAAAGTGACACGGAAGGCGCACGGGAGTACATAATCACGTCGCTTTATGAGATGAGAGACAGTATAGATATTGAAGAATTTAATATACAAAAAACACAGCTTCTGCCTCTATTCACAGAGATCCTCAAAAATAACCCCTATCTGTTTTTTGTCGGTAC
>JAZNWS010000069.1:0-3633 GCA_045593485.1 Eubacteriales bacterium
TTAAAGGACGCAGAGTTTTGCTATCGTATCGAGAATGATTTCGGCATTGACGATTATGATATAGCAAATATGTCTGAATGTAGTCATTTGATCACCTCCTTTCGGGCTTTTTGTTTCTTAGAATTGGCGCAGCAGATATTAAACGCAAAGAATTTAAAATTCGGTTAGAAGGTAAGGACCGGTACGGCGACAAACGCGCAATGAATATAGATCGTCAACAGTAATTTTACTGTATAAACAAAAAAACGAGTAAGGTGGTTCCCTACTCGGTTTTTTGGTATGAATTTTGGTATGAATCATATCGTCAAATATGAAATTTTTCTTTCATATTTGAAATTTTTATTTCAAATATGAAATTATAAAACCCTTTATTTATCAAGGCTTTGCGGCACTTTTTAGATAAATAAAGGGTTTGTTCGTTTGGTGGAGCATAGGGGATTCTGAACCCACGCGTGCGCCTTACTTCTCTTGTCTCTCTTTTTTCAGTAGCGCACGCTTTTGCATAAATGGCGTTTCACGCCATTTTGCGGGGCTCTTCATCGCATCGGCTTCATCAACAGGAAAGAGGGTATGCTTTCGCATACCCTCTTTCCTGTTGGTGGACTAACTCGAGAGCTATCCGAACCACCGGGAGCCCCGTTCTCCGAGAGCTCCTCGACGTCGGAAAGCATATCTATATAGCTTATTTCCTTTATTCCGCGGACGTTGTAATAGATCACGACCTTATCGTCGAATAGATATATACAGTTTACGAGCGTCTTTATGAGGCGGCGCCGGAAATCCTCGTCGAAGAGATCTCCCGAGCAGAACCCGCGAAGGAACGCCTCAACCTCGCGCACCGTTACGCGGAGCTCTTGACGAACGCGAAGCCGAGAGATCTCCGTCTCGGTCGCTTGCTGTTGAGCCTCGAGAACGGCTACCTTCTCGTTTATGCGCTTTATCAGAGCGGGAGAGTTCGTCTTTATGAGAGAATCCGCGGCGGCGTCTATCTCGCGCTCGATCTCCGCGAGGCGCTCCTCAAGACGCGCGAGCTCCCCGGAGCCGAGCTCCTCTTCCGAGAGGGCTACGACGCGCTCCGCGATCCTCGATATATTCGCGTCGGTGAGAACGAATTTTACCGTTTGCTCGCATATATACCATTCTATAAAATCCTTCTTTTCACTCTTCTTATTGCAAGAGCGATTTTTCTTCCTTGCCGCGCAAGTATAATAGAAATGCTTCTCACCGGTTCGGCTCGTTCCGCTATCACCGATCAGCGAGGCGCCACAATGCCCGCAAAAGATTTTACCCGAGAGGGCGTAATAGGTAGCGGCGACCTTCTTTCCGTAGCTCTTCTTTTCTCGGCGCTCGATCTCTTGAACGCGATCCCACAGCTCCGCCGAGACGGTAGCCGGGCAAGAGCGCTCGATCCCGGCGTAATTGTGTACGCCCTTATAGACAGGGTTCGCGAGTATTTGGGAAACCGTGTTCACTGTGAAGAGCTTTCCCGTTTTGGTACGGAACCCTCGGGCGTTCAGCTCGTCGGCGATCGGCTTCTTTGTGATCCCCTCGGATCTCGCCTCGAAGCAATAGCGAACGGCGGGAGCGGTTCTCTCGTCGAGCTCGACCTTATGATCGACGATCTTCAAGCCGAGCGAGAGGTTTCCTCCGGTAGAAAGACCTTTGAGAGCGGTTTCTCTCATTCCTTGCGTAACGACACGGGAGAGGCGGCGGGAATACGATTCCGCCATAGCCTCGTAAATGCTCTCGAGAATTATTCCCTCGTCGCCCGTCCCTATGCTCTCCTCGGTGGAAAGCACCCGGACGCCGAAGCCCTCGAGCTCCTTCTTGTAGATAGCGCTATCGTAACGGTTCCGCGCGAAGCGGTCGAAGCGGTAGACGACTATAAAAGCGAATTGCCGTTTTTTTGCGTCCTCGATCATACGTTGAAAATCGGGGCGGTTATCGGTAGTTCCGCTCTTTGCTCGGTCGATATAGGTTCCTACGACGTTCAAGCCCTTTGCGTCGCAATACGCTTGATCCGCGCGGAGCTGAAAATCTATGCTATTTTCGGATTGATCGGGACCGGGCGAATAGCGAGCATAAATAACGGCGTTCATAGAGCACTCCGGAGGAACGGAGCGCACCCGCGCAAATGCCATATATAAACCTCCTCGCCCTTTTCGCTATGACAGCGGAGAGGGCTTTATTTTTTGTAATGAGCAAAGCACTTTTTACAGCGGCAAAGACCGCGCTTTATTGCTTGCTTTTCGGGAATCGCGTCGGCGAAGCCGTTCGCGCATACGGGATCAATATGATAAACTTTGCCCTTCTCCGTTACGAACACGGTAAGCTCCGAGCTCGGCTTCGGCGCCGCCGCGGGCGCCTCGGAGGGCTTTTTCTTTTTGGTACATCTGACAATGAGATAGATTATACCGGCGGGATAAAAAATAATGAGTAGGGCGATTTGCCACCCTTTGAGCTTCTTTTGCATAATAGCCTCCTATGTGTAGTAGGTAGTGAAAATATATACAGTTCCCCCGAGAGGGAGAATCAGCGTTATTTTGAGGTGGTACTTTTTGCGAGCGTAGCCTTTACCGTGTTCGCCATATCCTCGGCTATGTCGCCGCCGTCCTCGATTCCGAGGAGCTTATCTACGGCGCTTTGCATACCGGGGTTATTTCTGTAAGCGTGGAGAAGGGTTCTCTCCTTTAACGTAAGGCTCTCGACCGGCGGGAGCTTTTCGGAAATTCTTCCGTTTATAAGCTCGTCAACGTCAATATTAAGCCTATCGCAAATTTTAATTATGAGCGAAACGCTACTTACCATAATACCGCGCTTAAATATACTATCGACCGTCGAATAAGGCACGTCGATTTGCATACAAAACTCGCGAACACTCCTATATTTTGTCAAAATACATTCCTTCAAAAGTTCTTCTCTTGTCATTGATTCGCTCCTATATAATAAAGATTTATGCACATTATAACACAAATTTCGCATTTTTACAATAGGTTTTCACGCGAAAGCAAAAATATTTTTCAAAAAACACTTGACAATTAACGCGGTAGCGTGTATAATAAAGAAAAAGTTTACGCTACCGCGTGAAAGGAGAAAAAGGAATGTTCAAAAATTTAGAAGCAGAGCTCGCCCGAAAAGGCATTACGAGAGCGGAGCTCGCGAAGGTGCTCGGGATCAATATTGCCACAATGTCGGAAAAGCTAAACTACCCTCGACGTTTGAGGCTATGCGAAGCGCAAAACATAAGAGACAAGCTATTTCCTGATTTAAGTATGGACTATCTTTTCGCCACAGAACAAACCGCTTAAAACCAAAACCAAAAAAACAATAGATAAACGGAGGGATTCTATTATGAAAATCAAAATCTATCAGATCAGCACAGAGAAAGACAAGCGCAACCTCTTATTTATGGGGTTCGAGTTCACGCAGAGACACGGAGGCGTAGATCCTACCGAATACGAGCTCGTATTCGAGGGAGAGGTCGAGGCAAAGCACCTCGAGACCGTTTACTACATCTTCAACACCTACTCCGAAATGCCCGCCGGCTACCGAGGACGTAGCCTCTCGGTATCGGACGTAGTAGTAACCGAGGACGGCGCTTTCTTTTGCGATAGCTTCGGCTTTACAAAGCTC
>JAZNWS010000070.1:0-24348 GCA_045593485.1 Eubacteriales bacterium
TAAGGCAGAGGATCACGAGAAGGTTTCCAAGTACGTTCAGAACACTGCTAAGGCTCTTGGCGGTTCTATCGAGATCGCATCCTTCGTTCGTTTCGAGAAGGGTGAGGGTATCGAGAAGAAGCAGGAAGACTTCGCTGCTGAAATCGAGAAGCTTGCAGGCGGAAACAAGTAATTTAAAAAATCAAATGGCATCTTCATCCGAAGATGCCATTTTTTTGATAAGTTAACATTCAGTTAACATTGGTTTTGTAGAATAATGTAGTTATTTGACATTTTAAGGTCAAATAAAAAGACAATTTGAACGAAACGGAGACAGCAATATGAAATACGTACTGTTTAACCCCTTTTCATGCAACGGAGATTGCGAAAATCACGTAAAAGCTTATATTGAAGGAGTCGGCGATAATCATAAGCTGGTTAATATGACCGAGATAGAGAGCTATCAGGAGCTTTTCGCAGGACTTTCCACTGACGACGAGATAATTATCTGCGGCGGTGACGGCACTCTTAACAGATTTATAAACGATACCGACGGAATTGAGATAAACAATCCTGTTTATTACTATCCCGCAGGTACGGGCAACGATTTCTATGCAGATGTAAAGGGTGAATCTGACGAAAAACCCGTTCTTATCAATAAGTATATCAAGAATCTTCCTACCGCTACCGTAAACGGCAAGGAATATAAGTTTATCAATGGCGTAGGCTACGGTATTGACGGCTACTGCTGTGAGATGGGTGACAAGCTTCATGCAGAGGGCAAGAAGGTAGACTATACAGGTATAGCAATAAAGGGCTTGCTTTTCCACTACAAGCCCACTAATGCCAAGGTTATAGTTGACGGCAAGGAATATAATTACGAGAAGGTTTGGATCGCTCCCACAATGCACGGTCGTCGCTACGGAGGCGGTATGATCCCCACTCCCGATCAGAACAGAGAAGAAGAGGACGGCGAGCTGTCATTGATGGTATTCCACGGCTCCAGCGCTCTCAAAACTCTTATGATCTTCCCCTCAATATTCAAGGGTGAGCACGTAAAGAGCGTAAAGCACGTGACAGTACACACAGGTAAGAACATTACCGTTAAGTTTGACGAGCCCAGATCTCTGCAGATAGACGGCGAGACCATACTCGGCGTAGAAGAATACAACGCAAGAGTATAAAATTTATATAAGCTATTGAAATTTTTCCTGTTTTTTGGTATAGTAGTATTGTAGTAGTTCTATATAGGAGACATGTATGTATCAAAACAACATAGAATACAAAAAGCAAAATACTAAAATAGGAATAATTTTGCTCATATTTTTCGGAGCATCGGGTGTAGTTTCACTTGTGCTTGGAATACTTCAGGCAATAGGCCAGATCTTCACAGATTCGATAGCGTACGAGGTAGCATACGAGCTTGTGTACAGCGCGCTGTATTTCTGTATGTTCTTTATTCCGATGCTTTTCTATAAGAAGCTTGACAAGGAATACAGATTTAGCGAAATGCCGTGCAAATTCAAATTTTCCCGTCATTTTCCGCTGCTTCTGCTCGGCGCTCTTGCGATAAATTACGCTGCGGCGTACGTAAATTCAATATTGTCAGCATTTCTTGGAATAGATATGTCCTCGCTTATGCTTGTTGAATATCCAAACGGATACCACGCATATCATTTTGTGCTTGACACAATAAAAATTGCGATAATTCCCGCATTTTGTGAGGAGCTGCTTTTCAGAGGACTTATACTTGACAGACTTCATCGCTTTGGCAGAGCAAAGGCGATATTTATATCCGCTTTGCTTTTCGCGCTTATGCACCAGAATATTGGACAGATAATCTACACGTTTATCCTCGGACTTGTTCTTGGATATATCGTAGTTGAGTCGGGCTCTATATGGGGCGCGATAGTAATACACTTTGTAAATAACTTCACTCAGGTAGTAATGAATGCGGTTATGTATACTCAGCACGAGGCAAGAGCCAACTTTATAATAGCTGCGTTTGAGCTTATAATAGTTGTTGTTGGCACAGCAGCTGCGTTGTTCTATTACTTCCGCCACGGCAAAAAGAACATCAATAACCCCGAGTGGTTGTTTGATACTCAAAAGGAGCTTACAAGAGGCACGGCAGTAAAAGGATTTTTCAGACCAACAATGATCATATTTATTTCACTTTCTGTGGTCAGTATGATCGGAACGGCTATAATGATGTTATTCTTATGATGGATAGAGATTATATGCAGAGAGCCATTGATATGGCAAATCAAGCTTATAGGGTTGATGAGGTTCCCGTAGGGGCAGTTATCGTCAAGGACGGAGAAATCATCGCTACGGGCAGAAATAACAGGGAAGAGACACACGACGCAACGGGGCATGCGGAGACGCTTGCCATTCGAGAGGCGTGCGAGAAGCTCGGCACGTGGAGACTTGACGGTTGTGAGCTTTACGTCACGCTTGAGCCTTGTCCTATGTGTATGGGCGCAATAATAAATTCGCGTATCAAACGCGTGGTATTCGGCACAAAGGACGCAAAGGCAGGCGCGTGCGGAAGTGTCATAAACCTCAATAATTACCCATTCAATCATAAGCCCGAAATTATATCGGGAATTATGTCGGACGAGTGTCAGCAAATTCTTTCGGATTTTTTCGCAAATAAAAGATAAAAAAACTCCACTGCGATGCAGTGGAGTTTTTCTATATAAGACTTAAAATTATGCCTTAAGTCTTGCTTCAAGAGCTGCAAGCTCGTCGTACATGGTCTGGGGAACTCTGTCTCCAACCTGCGCGTAGAAGGTCTTGATATTCTCAATATCCTCAAGCCAGGAAGCCTTATCAACCGTGAGAAGCTCCTTGATGGTATCAAGAGTAACATCTGTGAGTCCCTCAATGCAGATATCCTCAGCCTTGGGAACGTAGCCGATAGGAGTGATGTCTGCATCAACCTTGCCCTCGCAACGAGCGAGAATCCACATAAGAACTCTCATATTGTCACCAAATCCGGGCCAGATGAAGTTGCCTTCGTCGTCGGTACGGAACCAGTTAACGTGGAATATCTTGGGAGCGTGGGGAATAAGTGTACCCATCTTGAGCCAATGTGCCCAGTAGTCACCCATATCGTAGCCTACGAAGGGTCTCATAGCCATGGGGTCACGACGAACTACGCCGACAGCTCCTGCTGCGGCAGCGGTTGTCTCGGAAGCCATGATAGAACCAACGAAGGCACCGTTCTGCCAGCTTGTGGACTGGTAAACAAGGGGAGCAGTCTTTGCTCTGCGTCCGCCGAATACGATAGCGGAGATAGGAACTCCCGCGGGATTGTTGAACTCGGAGGAGATGCAAGGACAGTTCTTTGCAAGAGCAGTAAATCTGGAGTTAGGATGAGCGCCGCAGGTGGACTTATCCTTTTTATCATACTTTCTGTAGTCCCAAACGTTGCCCTTCCAGTCAATAGCGTTTGCGGGAGGATTCTTGTCAAGGCCTTCCCACCAAACAGTGTTGTTGTCGAGGTTGTGAACTACGTTTGTGAAGATAGTGTCCTTAAGACATGTGTGGAGAGCGTTGGGGTTGGACTTCTCGTTTGTACCGGGAGCAACACCGAAGAATCCGTTTTCGGGGTTAACCGCCCAAAGTCTGCCGTCCTCACCGACACGGAGCCATGCGATATCGTCACCTACGCACCATACCTTGTAGCCCTGCTTGGAGTAGAACTCGGGGGGAATAAGCATAGCGAGGTTTGTCTTACCGCAAGCGGAGGGGAATGCCGCGCAAACGTACTTTGTCTCACCATCGGGGTATTCAACTCCAAGAATGAGCATATGCTCAGCCATCCAGCCTTCCTTGCGTCCGAGGTAGGACGCGATACGGAGAGCAAAGCACTTCTTACCGAGAAGAACGTTTCCGCCGTAGCCGGAGTTAACAGACCAGATGGTGTTATCCTCAGGGAAGTGACAGATATAGCGGTTTTCCTCATCAATATCAGCTCTTGCGTGGAGACCCTTGATGAAGTCGCTGCTCTCTCCAAGAGCTTCAAGCACGTTGTTTCCAACGCGAGTCATAATAAGCATGTTAAGAACGACGTAGATGGAGTCTGTAAGCTCGATACCATACTTTGCAAAGGGAGAGCCAACGATACTCATAGAATAGGGAATAACGTACATTGTTCTGCCCTTCATAGAGCCTGCATAAAGCTTAGAAAGCTTTGCGTAGCACTCCTGAGGATCCATCCAGTTGTTGATATTACCTGCATCTTCCTTCTTGGAGGTACAGATAAATGTTCTGCCTTCAACACGAGCAACGTCGTTTACGGCTGTTCTGTGAAGGTAGCAGTTGGGAAGAAGGTCCTGATTGAGCTTTATCATCTCGCCTGTGGAGCATGCCTCAGCGCGAAGAGCCTCTGCCTGCTCGTTGGTTCCGTCGATCCAAACGATCTTATCGGGGCAGGTCATATCAGCCATTTCCTTGATCCAGTCAAGAACAAACTTATTGTTTGTAGGTGTCATAGTCTTTTTCTCCTTTATATTTTCTATTTTTTTCAAAATTTGCAAGCGAAAAACCATTCTTCGCTATTATATATTTTACTATATTTTCTGACGTTTTGCAAGAGAAAATTCTAAAAGTTTCATTTTGTTAATATTTTCAATATTTTACCAAAAATAAAAAGTTTACAAATAAATTCTCTACATCTGATGACAAAGTAATAAAAATATGGTACAATAGTTCTATAAAGACAAAATCAGGAGCACATCAATGGAAAAATTAAAGCCAAAGGAACAAAAAATATACGATTATATAGCAAAATCAGTACGCGAGAATGGCTATGCGCCGTCTGTTCGCGATATATGCCGTGATCTTGGATATAAGAGCACTTCAACCGTGCATATGTATCTCAATCGTCTTGATCTGCTTGGATATATAAGCAAGGATGACGGAAAGAGTCGCGCGTTAAAGCTTGTTGACAATACTCCCAAGATAACAGCCGTGCCGCTTTTGGGTGTAATTACCGCGGGCGAGCCCATACTTGCAGAGGAAAACCGCGAGGGATACGTCGGATACGTGGGAAATTCTGCAGCAGACAGTCTTTTTGCGTTGCGTGTAAAGGGTGAGTCTATGATCGAGGCAGGAATACTTGACGGAGACATTATTATCGCGGAAAAAACCTGCTATGCGGAGAGCGGGGAAATAGTGGTCGCGCTTATAGACAACGAGGCTACCGTTAAAAGATTCTTCCGTGAAAACGGACATTACAGACTGCAGCCCGAAAACTGTGAGATGCAGCCTATAATAGTTGACGAGGTTCTGATACTTGGCAGAGTCGTCGCCGTACAGAGAAACTACATACAATAAGGATGAATTTATGAAAGCATTTAAGATTGCGGGACTTCAAAAGCTCACCCTGCTTGATTTTCCGGGCAAGGTCGCCTGCACGATATTTACAGAGGGTTGTAATTTCCGTTGCCCGTTCTGTCATAACGCGTCTCTCGTCACTCACATAGAAGATAATGAGGAATATTCTCCTGATTTTGTACTTGACTTTTTGAAAAAAAGACAGGGAATAATCGAGGGAGTATGTATCAGCGGCGGAGAACCTACTCTTATGCCCGGCCTTGAAGATTTTATTCGCGAGGTCAAGGCATTAGGCTTTTCGGTAAAGCTTGACACAAACGGTACCCGTCCGGATATACTCAAGCACCTTGTATGCGCGGGACTTGTTGACTACGTTGCCATGGATATAAAAAACAGTCGTGAAAAATATGCTCTGACAGCGGGAGTATGCGAGGAATATGACATTTCAAAAATTGAGGAAAGCGCGAGCTTTCTTATGTCGGGCGCGGTGGATTTTGAATTCCGCACGACAGTTGTTGACCCGCTTCACGACACAGACGATTTTCAACATATCGGCGAATGGCTTGCGGGGGACGAAAGATTCTTTCTCCAGAAATTTATTGATTCAGGTGATGTAATCGGTAGGGGTCTTGAGGCCTATTCAGACCAAAAAATGCATGAATTTCTTAATATATTAAAGTCTTTAGTTCCAAATGCACAATTAAGGGGTATGTAAAATTATCAAATCTGCCAAATTTTAACGAAAAACACAATATCTTGTGTTTGGTAGTTGACAGTTGACACAACATATAGTATAATCAAAATACGGCGCTTAGGGGTACTTTGCGCCGTATTTCTGACGTTTGTGGCCTGTTTGGGCGAAAAATGTCTTATTTTGTAAGAAAAATTCAACATAAAAATTATCAGCAAAAAAGGAGAGACTATGTATCAGGTACAGAAAAGAGACGGAAAAGTTGTAGATTTTACAATCTCAAAAATTTCGGATGCAATCAAGCGCGCATTCGAGGCACAGGAAAAGCAGTTCAATCAGGACACTATTGATTTTTTGGCGCTCAAGGTCACTGCAGACTTTGAACCCAAGATCAAGGACTCGCTTATCACAGTAGAAGATATTCAGGACAGCGTTGAGTCCGTGCTGGTTCAGGCAGGCTACGCTGACGTTGCAAAGGCATATATTCTTTACCGCCGTCAGAGAGAAAAGCTCAGAAATCTCAAATCCACGGCAGTTGACTATAAGGAAATAGTAAACGGCTACCTCAAGGTTCTTGACTGGAGAGTTAAGGAAAACTCCACCGTCACGTACTCCGTAGGCGGACTTATCCTTTCAAACTCGGGAGCTGTCACGGCTAACTACTGGCTCTCCGAGATCTACGACGACGAGATAGCAAACGCGCACAGAAACGCAGACATTCACATTCACGACCTCTCTATGCTTACGGGCTACTGCGCAGGATGGTCTCTCAAGCAGCTTATTCAGGAGGGTCTTGGCGGCGTTACGGGTAAGATCACATCTGCTCCCGCAGCTCACCTCTCCACGCTCTGCAACCAGATGGTAAACTTCCTCGGTATTATGCAGAACGAGTGGGCAGGCGCTCAGGCATTCTCATCCTTTGATACATATCTTGCTCCCTTTGTTAAGGTTGACAATCTTTCATATAAAGAAGTTAAGCAGTGCATCCAGTCCTTTATTTACGGCGTAAACACACCTTCCCGTTGGGGTACGCAGTCGCCCTTTACTAACGTCACACTCGACTGGACAGTTCCTAACGACCTTGCAGAGCTCAACTGTATCGTTGGCGGCAAGGAGATGGACTTCAAGTACAAGGATTGTAAGGCTGAAATGGATATGGTCAACAAGGCGTTCATCGAGATCATGATCGAGGGTGACGCTAACGGCCGTGGCTTCCAGTATCCTATTCCTACTTATTCTATCACGCGTGACTTTGACTGGTCCGAGACAGAGAACAACAAGCTTCTCTTCGAGATGACCGCAAAGTACGGAACACCTTATTTCTCCAACTATATCAACTCGGATATGGAGCCCTCGGACGTTCGTTCCATGTGCTGCCGTCTCCGTCTTGACCTCCGTGAGCTTCGCAAGAAGTCGGGCGGATACTTTGGCTCTGGTGAGTCCACAGGTTCTGTGGGCGTTGTCACCATCAATATGCCCAGAATAGCATACCTCTCCGAAACAGAGGAGGAATTCTTCAAGAGACTTGATAAGCTTATGGACATCTCCGCTCGCTCGCTCAAGATGAAGAGAACGGTTATTACAAAGCTTCTCAACGAAGGACTCTATCCTTACACAAAGAGATATCTCGGCACGTTCAATAACCACTTCTCGACCATCGGTCTCGTTGGTATGAACGAGGTAGGTCTTAACGCTAAGTGGCTCCGCGCTGATATGACACAGAAGGAAACTCAGGAATTCTCCAAGAAGGTCCTCAACCACATGAGAGAGAGACTTTCCGACTACCAGGAGGCATACGGCGACCTCTACAACCTCGAGGCAACACCCGCTGAGTCCACATCCTTCCGTTTTGCAAAGCACGACCTCAAGAAGTATCCCGACATCATCACAGCAACAGAGAAGGGCAACAGCCCCTACTATACAAACTCCTCGCACCTTCCCGTAAGCTTTACAGAGGATATCTTTGCAGCTCTTGAGATTCAGGACGAGCTCCAGACACTCTACACCTCGGGTACAGTATTCCACGCGTTCCTCGGTGAAAAGCTTCCCGACTGGAAGGCTGCTGCAACTCTCGTTCGTAAGATCGCAGAGAACTACAGGCTTCCTTACTACACACTCTCTCCCACATACAGCGTTTGTACCGACCACGGATATATCGCGGGCGAGGTATACTCATGTCCTCATTGCGGTAAGACTACCGAGGTTTATAGCCGTATAACAGGTTATTACAGACCCGTTCAGGCTTGGAACGACGGTAAGTCCCAGGAGTTCAAGGAAAGACGCACATATAACATTGAAAGATCCACACAGCTCCATCCCGAGATAAATATCGGCTCAGGCGGAGTCAGAACTATAGCTATGCCTATTCCCGAGGTTGTCGCTCCCGAAACAGAAGAGGGAACAAAGATATACCTTTTTGCCACAAAGACTTGCCCCAACTGTAAGATGGCAGGCGTATTCCTTGACAAAGCGGGAATAGCTTATGAAAAGATATATGCAGAGGACAATGCTGCTCTTGTATCCAAGTTTGGCATCAAGCAGGCTCCCACACTCGTTGTCACAGTTGACGGCGTTGAGACAGAGAAGGCTGTAAACCTCTCCAATATCAGAAAGTTTATCGACTGCTCGGGCAATTGATACTTTAAATCAGGTAGGTATCGTAATGTATGACGTAATAATCGTAGGCGCAGGCCCCGCGGGACTCACCGCGGCGGTCTACGCTCGCAGAGCAGAAAAAAGCGTACTCGTCATTGAAAAGGCTACCTTTGGCGGACAGATGACCTTTTCTCCCAAGATAGAAAATTACCCCGCATTTTCTCAGGTAAGCGGAAATGAGCTTGCGGAGAGAATGGTGGAGCAGGCACTCTCTATGGGCGCGGAAATAGAAATGGCAGAGGTCACGGGCATAGAGAAGAATAACGACGTTTTCTATATTTCCTGTGACGACGGTCAGTATCTTGCTAAATCCGTAATAATCGCCACGGGATCCAAGCACAGACACCTTGGCATTGACAGAGAAGAAGAGTTTATCGGAAACGGTATCTCCTTCTGCGCAGTCTGTGACGGCGCGTTTTATAACGGCAAGCAGGACGCTGTAATTGGCGGAGGAAACTCGGCGCTCGTTGAGGCTATGATGCTGTCCGACGGATGCCAGAAGGTGTACGTAGTACAGAATCTTGACTTTATGACGGGCGAGGAAAGACTCGTATCAGCGCTGAAGAAAAGAGATAACGTTGAATTTATCACGGGAGCCGTGGTTGACAGCATATATGCAGAGGACGAATTTGCTGGAATCATCATAAAGAACGTTCATAACGAAGAAAAGGAAAGACTTGACGTTGACGGCATTTTCGTTGCCATCGGTCAGGTTCCCGAGAATGATCAGTATGCAAATTTAGTTGAGCTTTCGGACAGAGGATATATTGTATCCGACGAAAATTGTCTCACCTCAACCGAGGGACTTTTCGTGGCGGGAGATTGCCGCACCAAAGCAATAAGACAGATTGCAACGGCATGCGGAGACGGCGCAGTTGCCGCTCTGGCCGCATGCAGATATATTGATAATAGCAAAATATAATAAAAATGGGGCATAGGAGTGTAATTTCTACTCTTATGCCCTTAATTTTTTAAAATATCTATTGAATAAAGCAAAGTTTTGTGTTAAAATAATCAGAGAACTTAATTTAAGAAAGGTTTATAATAAATGCTTGAAATCAAAAATCTGACATATACGGTCACAGACCCCACAACGGGTAAGCAGAATCGTATTTTGGATGACATAAGCTTAACAATAAACGAAAGATTCGTTGCGGTCACAGGCCCTAACGGAAGCGGAAAGTCAACTCTCGCAAAGCTTATTGCGGGAATTATCTCTCCCGACTGCGGACAGATAATTCTTGACGGAGTTGATATTACAAATATGAGCATTACCGAGCGCTCACGCGCGGGTATAAGCTACGCGTTCCAGCAGCCCGTAAGATTCAAGGGAATTACCGTAAAGGATCTTATCTCACTCGCCGCGGGCAAAAAGATCTCGTTCTCCGAGGCTTGCTCGTATCTGTCCGAGGTGGGACTTTGCGCTAAGGAATATATTAACCGAGAGGTTAACGCGTCCTTGTCGGGCGGTGAGCTCAAGAGAATTGAGATCGCTATGATAAACGCCAGAGGCACGAAATTCTCGGTATTTGACGAGCCCGAGGCGGGAATTGACCTTTGGAGCTTCAACAATCTTATCAAGGTATTTGAGAAGATGCACGAAAGAACTCAGGGTAATATACTCATTATCTCGCATCAGGAGAGAATTCTTGATATTGCGGACAAGGTAGTCGTAATAGCAGGCGGTAAGATCGCTGCTTACGGAACAAAAGAAGAAATACTTCCCGAGCTTTTAAGTCACAGCGCAGGCTGCAGATATACCGCAGGAGGTGATAACTGATGGCACAGAAAACACTCAGTAAAATGGAAAAAGACCTCCTTGAAAATATTGCGGGGCTTCACAAAGTCCCCGAGGGAGCTTACTCACTTCGAGTAAACGGTCAGCTCGTGGGTAAAAATTCATCTGATAACATTGTTATCGAGAAAAAGACGGACAAGCCCGGAATTGAGATCCACATCAAGGCGGGAACAAAGAACGAGAGCGTTCATATACCCGTAATCCTTTCCGAGACGGGAATAACCGAGACCGTATATAATGATTTTTATATCGGCGAGGATGCGGATGTAGTCATTGTCGCGGGCTGCGGAATACACAACTGCGGCACCGAAATGAGCGAGCACAGCGGAATACACACCTTTTACGTCGGCAAAAACGCCAAGATAAAGTACGTTGAAAAGCACTACGGAGAGGGTGACGGAAACGGCAGAAACGTGATGAATCCCACAACACAGATATATCTTGCGGAAGGCGCGTATCTTGAAATGGAGACAACGCAGATAAAGGGCGTCGACTCTACCGACAGAAAAACCTGCGCCGTGCTTGATAAGGATTCCACGCTCGTAGTTTACGAAAAGATAATGACTCACGGACAGCAGTTCGCCCGCACCGAATTTGAGGTAGAGCTTAACGGTAACGGCTGCGGTACGCACGTTGTTTCACGTTCAGTTGCAAAGGACGAGTCCAAGCAGCTCTTTATCTCAAATATCAAGGGTAATTCACGCTGCAGCGGACACACCGAGTGCGACGCCATAATTATGGATAATGCGTCTGTAAAGGCAGTACCCGAGATTGAGGCAAACAACATTGAGGCATCTCTTATTCACGAAGCAGCCATCGGAAAAATCGCAGGAGAGCAGCTTATAAAGCTTATGACTCTCGGACTCAGTGAAAAAGAAGCAGAGGAAGAAATAATAAACGGATTTTTGAAGTAAGCTTTAAGGAGGGAAGAATAATGAAAGTTATAGAAAATCCCGATAAGGAAATAGTTGAAACTATACGCAAGGGACTTGAGCGCACGGGAGGATACTGTCCCTGCCGCCGTGAAAGAACTGACGACACAAAGTGCGTATGTAAGGAGTTTAAGGAGCAGATAAAAGATCCTGATTTTGAGGGATACTGCCACTGTATGCTCTATTACAAGCAGAAATAAGATAACTCATATATCAGAGTATTGAGAAAGGAATTAAAATATGGCAATTGTAAAATTAACGGTTGATAATTTTGAGCAGGTAGCGCTCAACAGCGAAAAGCCCGTGCTTATTGACTTTTACGCAACCTGGTGCGGCCCCTGCAAAATGATAGCTCCTATTATTGAGGAGGTAGCAAATACGAGAGATGACGTTGTAGTATGCAAGGTCGACGTTGACGAGGCGGGAGCAATAGCACACGCCTACGATATACACAGCATTCCCACACTCATTCTGCTCAAGGACGGCAAGCTCGCCGACAAGGCTGTTGGCTACAGACCTCTTGAGGCAATACTTGAAATGCTTAAGTAATTCTAAACGCCTTCTTCAACTGAAGAAGGCTTTTTTTATGTCAATTTGCACAATGAAATCACACGAATTTTGTAAATAATCGTTATTTTTGTGATTTATTATTCAAAAAAAATATGATATAATAATGAATGGAATTTTTTTAGATAAGAGGTAAGTATGGTAAGAGAGGATTTAAGAAACGTAGCTATTATTGCGCACGTTGACCACGGTAAAACAACACTTGTTGACGGACTGTTAAAGCAAGGCGGTATATACCGTGAAAATCAGGAAACAGTCACCTGCGTTATGGACTCGGGAGACATTGAACGTGAGAGAGGTATTACCATTCTTGCAAAAAATACTGCAGTTCACTACAAGGACGTAAAGATAAATATCGTTGACACCCCCGGTCACGCTGATTTTGGCGGCGAGGTCGAGCGCGTACTCAAGATGGTAAATGGCGTTATACTTCTTGTTGACGCGGCAGAAGGCCCTATGCCTCAGACAAGATTCGTGCTTAAGCGCGCTCTTGAGCTGAATCACAGAGTTATCGTATGCTTCAATAAAATAGACAAGCCCGACGCGCGTCTTGGCGAGGTCGAGGACGAGATACTTGAGCTTCTTATAGACCTTGGCGCATCTGATGAGCAGCTTGACTCTCCCATGCTTTATTGCTCGGGCAGAGAGGGAACCGCATCCGAGGATCCCGACGTACCGGGTGAGAATCTCGTTCCTTTGTTTGAGAAGATTCTTGAATATATACCCGCGCCCGAGGGAGACGTTGACGGAGATCTTCAGCTTCTCGTTTCCTCCATCGACTACAACGAGTACGTTGGCAGAATAGGAATCGGACGTATTGAACGCGGTTCCGTAAAGGTTGGCCAGGAGGTAGCTATCTGCAACTTCCACAAGCCCAATGAAAAGCCCGTAAAGAGCAAAATAGTTTCTCTTTATCAGATAGACGGTCTTGGACGTTTGCCCGTTGAGAGCGCGAAAATGGGCGATATCGTGTGCTTCTCGGGAGCAGGCGATATATCAATCGGTGATACAATCACGGCGACATCAAATCCCGAGCCGCTTGAGTTCGTTAAGGTAAGCGAGCCCACCGTTGAGATGACGTTTTCTGTAAACGACAGCCCTCTGGCAGGCAAGGAGGGAAAATTTGTCACCTCCCGTCAGCTTCGTGAAAGACTTTACCGCGAGCTACTCAAGGACGTATCTCTCCGTGTCCGCGACGGTGAGACAACCGACGAGTTTATAGTTTCGGGCAGAGGAGAGATGCACCTTTCCATACTTATCGAGAATATGAGACGCGAGGGATACGAGCTTACCTGCTCAAACCCCAAGGTAATTATAAAAGAAATTGACGGCGTAAAATGTGAGCCTATGGAAAAGGTCACGCTTGACGTGCCTACCGAATACGTCGGCGCGGTTATAGAAAAGCTCGGACAGAGAAAGGGCGATCTTATAGAGATGAATCCTATGGGAAGCCGCATGAGAATAGAGTATCTTATTCCGTCCAGATGTCTTTTCGGCTATCGCTCAGAGTTTCTTTCAGCAACTCACGGCGAGGGCGTGCTTAACACGCTCTTTGAAGGCTATGAGCCCTACCGCGGCGGTATTATTATGAGATTTACAGGTGCGCTCATTGCGTCAGAGGCGGGTGTGACAACACGTTACGGTCTGTATAATACGCAGGAAAGAGGAAATCTCTTTGTTGGACCCCAGACCCCTGTTTACGAGGGAATGATAGTAGGCGAGAATCCCAAGAACGACGATATTGCAGTCAATCCCTGTAAGGAGAAGCACCTCACGGCTATCAGAAGCTCGGGCGCAGACGAAAAGCTCCTGCTTACCCCTCCTATAATATTCAGCCTTGAGGAAGCAATTGAATTTATAACCGACGACGAGCTTATCGAGGTCACTCCTAAATCTATCAGACTCCGTAAAAAGATACTCAACACCGAGCTTCGTATGAAGGAAATGATGAAGGCGAGAAGAGCCGCTCAGGAAAATAAGTAATAAAAGAATATATATGGAAGGCTTTAACGCATAAACCCGCGTTGAAGCCTTCTTTTTTTAACAAATAAGTTGTTTTTTGGAAAAATGACTTGACTTTATTTTGATTTTGTGGTAATATGGTATTGAAAACCACATTATGTGGCGTAAAAAACTCGGACTACTTCAAGGAGGCAAATTTAATTGAATCGTAACATTAAATTGAAATCAAAGGAAATTCCCATCTTCTTTTCAACAGATGATAATTATATACCATATCTCGACGTTGCAATAAAGTCACTTATTGCAAATGCAAGCAAATCCAATAATTACCGAATTATCGTTATACATACAGGGCTTAAGCCTGAAAATATAGCAAAAATAGAATTAAATTCGCAGCGCGCATTTAATATTGAGTTTATTGACATATCCAATGAATTAGAGAATATTAAATCCTGCTTCAAAAATGTATATCATTTTTCCATTGTAACGTATTACAGACTTTTTATAGCTTCACTTTTCCCAAAATACGATAAGGTGTTATATCTTGACTGTGACCTTGTGGTGCTTGGCGACATCTCCGAGCTTTACAATATAGATATTGGCGATAACATTCTTGCGGCGGCTCCTGAACAATTTGTGCAGAGCACCAAGGAGTTCAGACAGTATGCAAAAAAGGCTCTGAACGTTGATCCCGACAAATATGTAAATGCAGGAGTTCTTCTTATGAATCTCGACGCATTCAGAAAAAATCAGATTGAGCAAAAATTTGTCCAGCTTATTACTGAGCATGATTTTGATCTCCTTGATCCCGATCAGGCATACTTGAATTATCTTTGTATGAATAAGATACATATACTTCCAAACGGGTGGAACAAAGAACCTATGCCGCAGCGTTGTGAGGGCAAAAAGAATATAGTTCATTACGCGCTGTACAAAAAGCCCTGGCAGTATGATGACGTTATGGACGGAGAATTCTTCTGGCATTATGCAGAGCAGTCGCCGTTTTACGATCAGATCTGCTATAATAAGCAGAATTTCAGCAGCACAGACAAAGCAAAAAAAGAGGCAACAGCCAAGGAAATACTTGAGCACGCAATACAGATCGTGAACTCCGAGGAAACTTTTTCAAAGAAGCTTTGTAAAATCTGAGGTGAATATTATGGAAAAGTCTGCTCATAAATTAGAGCTTATAAAAAGAATAGCTGAGCTTGAAAAAAAGCAGCTTTGGCATCTTGACGTAGAGGACGACCCGGAAACCTATCCGCTTATGCCCGATCAGGTTGATTATCTGAATGAAAAATTATCAAGCAAAATAAAAAATAAGATAGCTAACCGCATGGGTGAAAGATTTTTTGATAAGATGATTGACAACCGTCAGCTCATAATCAAGGAAATACGCGGTATTGAAAATTTTACTGCAGTCAAGGGCGGAAAAATCGTCACCTGCAATCATTTCAGCGTATGCGATAATTACGCAGTGTGGGTAGCGCTTCGCGATCATATGGACAAAAAAATGCTCTATAAGGTCATTCGCGAAGGGAACTACACCAATCCCCCAAAGCCGTTTGGCTTTATAATGAGACACTGCAACACGCTTCCTCTCTCAAGCCAGACCGCGACAATGAAGAAGTTTTTACGCGCTGTAAAAATTTTACTTGAACGAGGAGAAACCATTCTGATATATCCCGAGCAAGGCATGTGGTGGAATTATCGCAAGCCCAAGCCAATGCAAGACGGAGCCTTTTCGTTGGCAGTACGAAATAAAACTCCCATAGTTCCCATATTCATAACTATGGAGGATAGCGATATTCTGGACGGCGACGGCTTTTTCGTGCAGGAATATACTATACATATTTTGCCTGCAATATATCCGAATGAATCACTCTCAAGAGTACAGGCAAAAGAAGCTATGAAGCAAGAAAACTATAAAGCATGGGTAAAGGTGTACGAGGAGTTTTATAACACACCCCTCGTGTATGGTGAATAATGAAGCTGTATCTCTCAACAATCGGTATTGCAATAGTGATCATTTCTGCTGTCAATATAATCTTAGGAGTAGCTCCTTGGTATTACGTTATCACAGCGTGTATCTTTTGTACCGCGCTTGAATTTGCAATTGACGGTCTTATTGCAATTATTATAAACAAAATGCCTGACAGATGGTTTGGTGTTGACAATCCGCTCTATAATGTATCTCAAAAGGAACGACAGCTTTATAAAAGGCTGAAGGTAAGACTTTGGAAGGACAAGGTCTGGGAGCTTGGCGGGCTTGGTGGCTTCAGCAAAAAAAATCTGAAGGAGCCCGACAACCCCAAATATATAGAAAAATTCATTATTGAGTGCAATAAGGGCGTTCTTACGCACAGACTTTCATACCCCGCGGGATTTTTAGTTATGCTCACAATGCCCAATGCTTGTGCGTTGACAATTGGACTTCCCGTTGCTATAGTAAATTTGTTTCTTAACATACTGCCGACTCTCGCGCTAAGATATAATACACCTATGTTAAAAGCAATTTTAAAAAGGCAGAGTCGAAAGTGTCAGCAGCATATAGAATAAACAATGCCCAAAAGGGAATTTCTCACCATAAAAAAGAGGCGGTCTGTGACCGCCTCTTTTTATATTACTTCTGCATCATTCTCGGTATTTTCATCCAGTACGCCGTAGCCGTTAAGACCAAGCTCCTTGATTATTGTAGGATAGTCCTTGTAGGAAACACTTATGTCTACGTCAATTTCGGGTATAGCTTCAAGAATACCCGTGGACGTAAACTGCCACATGCCAAGATTTTCGCCGTAAAGCTCGGTATCCCATACAGGTTGCTCCTCACTTGAAAATATATATCCCTCAAGCGCAACTGGATATCTTGCATACCAGATATCGAAATTATCAAGTACAAACTGCGTATCCAAAATCGTTGTCAGCCAGTTGTTATTCGTGTAAAGCGCAACATAATATCCTTTTTCCTGGAGTATTTCAAAGAATCGTATGCACATTTGAGTAAGAAGCTCTTTATCGAGGGCCTCCTGTGACGGATCCTCAAGATCAAGATATATCGGATATTCAAACTGCTTGCCTTCGAGATAATTCAAAAGCATATAAGCGTCTGCCTCTATACCCTCAACAGTTGTGGCATAAGAATAGAAATATACTCCAAGGTCAATGCCAATAGCCTTCGCTGCCTCGTAGTTAATATCAAACACGGGATCTTCGCCCAGACTTGATCCTGCTTTAAGAATAGCGAAATCAACTCCCTCGTTTTTGATATTTTCCCAATTCAACGGTAAAAACAGCGAATTTTCATCCACACCGTGCTGCCACTTGGACACATCGATGCCCTTGGCAATAATCTCGTTATTACCCGAATACGCGCCGCTGACAATGTCGGTATAAAATATGTAATCTCCTCTGTATTCAGCTCCGCAATCACAAGCATAATCCGTATACCCGGTGCTTGAAATAGTAGCAAATACTTTACTCACCTCATAAAAGGTGTGTCCCGTGGGAGCTATAAAATCCGCAATATACATATATCCGCACGCGCATACGTATTCGGTATATCCCTCATCGGTACAAGTCGGGGAAGTTATATTCTCCTTAAAACTATGCCCCGTAGGAGCTGTAATATCAGAGGAATAGGTATAACCGCACTCGCATGTATATTTCGTATATCCTCCAACCTCGCACGATGGAGGGAATACTTCACTTGTGAAGCTGTGTCCCGTAAACGAGACGAAATCCGAAAGATATTTATCGCCACACTCACATACATTCTCGGTATATCCGTTTTCCGTACACGTAGGCTCAATCACCGTTGAAATATACGTATGAGCCAAGGGAATTGTGTGGTTTGATGTATAACTATCACCGCATTTGCAGATATATGTGGTATATCCCTCTGCAGAGCAGGTTGGGGCTGTCACAGTTTCGGTGTAGCTATGACCTTTAGGCACAACAAAATCCGATTTATACGTAAAACCGCACTCGCATGTATAGGTGGTGTATCCAATCTCCTCACAGGTGGGAGCTTTAACTGATTTTTCAAGCTTATGTCCCGCAGGGGCAACTCTGTTTGTTTTATAAGACGCGCCGCAATCAGCGCAGGTGTGAAGTATATAGCCTTCAGAATCACAGGTGACGGCTACCTCGGAGTCAGTTATATTTTTGTGCTTGCACTTGTCGCTTGAGTCGGTGGAATTATTGTCACAACAAACCACGCAAACGCAAGCCAAAAGCACAAGTATCAACGTAAAGCCGAGTTTTAACCTTTTCATTATTTGCCTCCGTTAAGTTCAAGATACAGCTTGTCCGAGAGCGCCGCAAAATCGGCAACCGTCAGCTTCTCGCCGCGGATATCGGGCTTGTGACCGCACTCAATTATAATTTCAGTAAGTCTTTCCTTAGAAATTTCAGAAAATCCCGTCATAAGAGAGTTGGGGAGAGTCTTTCGTCTTTGCTCAAACGCAGCCTTGACGGTGCGGAAGAACATATCCTCGTCTATAGGCTTTATGGGCTTGTCCTTCCACAGCTTTATGCGCGCGACCGAGGAATTTACCTTCGGGGGAGGCATAAATCTGTCTGCGTTGACGGTAAAGAGCAGCTCCGCGTGACCGTAGTAATCAATAGCCGCCGTAATAGCGCCGCAATTTTTACCGCCCGCGCCCGCGCAAAGACGTTGCGCAACCTCGGTCTGTACCATTACCGTAATGCTCTCAAAGGGGAGCTTTGACTCGATAAGCTTCATCAGAATAGGCGTTGTGATATAATAGGGAAGATTTGCGCAGACCGCGACCTTGCCCTTTGCAAAATATGGCGCGAGAATATCGGAAAGGTCAGCCTCCATAACGTCCTCGTTTATAACGGTCACGTTTTTGTAGTCTCCAAGCGTGTATTTGAGAACGGGAATAAGCCCCGTGTCTATCTCAAGCGCAACTACCTCTCGGTATCTCTCGCACAGACATCTCGTCATACAACCAATACCGGGACCTATCTCCAAAACTGTGATGTCCGAGTCGTCAGGCGAGCAGGCGTCGGCTATGTCCTCAACTGTCATAAGGTCTGTCAGAAAGTTCTGTCCAAACTCCTTTTTGAAATTCAGGCCGAACATATCCATAACCTGTTTTATTGTTCTGGGATCACATAAATTAAGCATTATTTGTATTCCTTCTTCTTAAAATCCTTTTTGAAATCCTTGCGGAAATTGTTTTTATCATTGTTTTTGTAGTCGCGCGCGTTGCTTGACATAGAGCCTTTCTTCTGCTCCTGGGCGCGAGTTTTGCCGTGATTTTGTCCCTGCGTGTACTTGCCGTTATAATCAGGCTTTTTGTCAAAGCTCTTATAAGTCAAGGGCTTGCCCTCGTAGGGCTTGAAAAATTGATAGAAATAGCAGGGAATCATACCGTTGTAGAGCTTGCGGGTCTTGTCCGCAGGACGACCGTAGAGCTTTTCAAAATACTCGCATGAGGTTATAAAGTAGATATGCCACGGCTCAAAGGACTTGAAATTTCTGCCAACCTCGCGGTAAAGCTGCTCGACCTCTGCCGCCTCTCCCATTCGCTCACCGTATGGGGGATTGCAGATAATGCTACCTCGTCTGTCCGCAGGCTTCTCAATCTTCCGCGCGTCCGCGCAGAAAATGTTGATATTCTCCTCAACTCCCGCGCGAAGCGCGTTCTCGTATGTAGTATCAAGTATATCCTCGTCAATATCCGACGCCCAAGCCTCAAATTTGCAGTCCGTTTTGATTTTTGCTTTTGCCTCGTCGACCGCATCAGTCCACAGCTTTCCATCAATACGCGGGAAATTCTGCGCCGAAAACTCACGGTTAAGTCCGGGAGCGATGTTCTTTGCAATCATCGCCGCCTCGATAGCGATAGTGCCCGAGCCGCAGAAGGGATCCCAGAAGAGAATATCCTCGCTCGGTCTTGTCGTCAGCGCGATAGACGCCGCAAGCGTCTCACGAATGGGAGCCGCGCCGTATGCGGGACGGTAGCCGCGCTTGTGGAGCGGCGCGCCCGAGGTATCTATCATAAGATACGCCTCATCCTTTAAGATAAAGAACTCTATCTTGTACGTGACAGCCGTTTCCTCAAACCACGAAATGCCGTAAGCCTGCGATAGTCTGTTGACGATTGCCTTCTTGACTATGCTCTGACAGTCGGGGATTGAGGTCAGCTTGCTCTTTATCGAGTGACCTGTGACAGGGAATATATCAAGCTTGCCGATCCATTCCTCCCAAGCAATAGCATTTGTGCCGTCGAAAAGCTCGGAAAAGCTCTCCGCGCGGAAGCTGCCCATCAGAATAAAGACTCGCTCCGCAAGCCTCAAATTTATATTTAATTTCGGAATGTCACTTTCCTCGCCCTCAAAAATAATACGTCCGTCAATGGTCTGTATTCTTTTGAGCCCAAGCGAATCTATCTCCTCTCCGAGCTGCTTTTCAAGCCCAAAAAGGCAGGTTGCCACAAATTGCATTGATATATGTCCTTTCGCATAGTTATACATAATAATTATAATATATTTTATAGGGTTTGTCAACGGAAAAATGCAGTATATCCATTCATAAAACAATCACAAATTGTTCATTAACTTTTTCAATAAAATATATACAAAAATACATAAATGTCGAGTATAATAATGTCGTAAAATGAAAGCCGGAGGATAAAAAATGAAAAACTCCATTAAAATATTTACGTTGGCTTTAACATTGACTGCCATCCTGTTTTTTGTGTCGTGTAATAATAAGACACCAAACGGAGAGGTAGGCGGTGAGCTTTTCGACGTATCAAGCGAAATACAAAATTTAGAGAATACGTTAAATTCTGTATTTGAGGGTGCTGATACTTTCCCAAGTCAGCCAAAATCCGCAGAGTACACGGCAGATGCGGGGGTTACATGGATAACACTTGCCGACGGCAATATACAAATAAACGGCGAGGGAGCTGTAGCTGACGGGTCAATACTTACTATCACAAATCAAGGCACGTATCTTCTGAGCGGAAGCCTCACGGACGGGCAAATAGTCGTTGACACGAATGACAGCGAAAAGGTCAAGCTTATACTCAACGGCGTGGCTGTGACTTCCTCCGAGTCCGCTGTATGCGTACTGAATGCGCCCAAAAAAGTGATATTCAACTCAGTTTCGGGCTCGATCAATATATTCACCGACGGCACGGACTATATTCTGCCCGACGAGGAGCAGATTGAAGGAGAAATATACCCCAACGCATGCATTTATTCTACCGCTGACCTAAAATTCAGCGGCGATGGAGAAATATATATCAAGTCTAATACAGGCAAGGGAATAAACTCCAAGGACGATATTGAAATAGCGTCTGGGAGCATCACAGTCAGCGCTGCTGACGACGGCATACGCGGCAACGACTCGGTGGAAATACTCGGCGGTGATATTACCGTAATATCGGGCGCGGACGGAATAAAGTCGTCAAATTCCGAGACTGAGGGCAAGGGATATATTCTTGTCTCGACCGGAAACGTTAATATCAAATCCGCGACAGACGCGCTTCAGGCAGAGACTGCGCTTACTATCTCGGGTGGCATATTCAATCTGCTCTGCGCTAACGGATGTGATACCTCAAGCATGTCAAGCACAACAACAGACCCCGGAGTGCATGTGCCCGGAGGTCCCGGAGGTAGACCGGGCGGCTTTGGCGGTGGTATGGGCGGCATGAACGAGGGCAACTCTCAAAAGCCCGACTATTCCTGCAAGGGAATAAAATCCGCAGGAGATATAAGTATCAGCGGCGGCACTTTCATAATAAGCACGCCCGACGATGCTGTACATTCCGACACAAGCATAGCAGTTTCGGGCGGTAAATTCACGATAGCCGCAGGCGATGACGGAATACATGCTGAGGATACACTGATAATTGACAACGGAGATATAAAAATACTAACAAGCTACGAAGGAATCGAGGCAGTTATTATAACTGTAAATGGCGGTAAAATATCGCTGGTTTCACGCGACGACGGCTTTAACGCCTGCGGCGGCACGTCTATGATGGGAGGTCCGGGTGGCTGGAGCGGCTCAAGTGATACGGAGTCAGACGTGACACCTACGCTGACATTTAACGGTGGCGAGGTGATTGTTGACGCATCGGGCGACGGAGTAGACTCAAACGGTAATATAGTAATGACAGGCGGTAAGGTAATAGTCTACGGCCCAACGAATAACGGCAATGGCGCGATAGACTACGGCGACAGAATATATAATATGACTATCTCGGGCGGTACGTTCCTTGCAGTCGGTGCGTCGGGTATGGCGGAGACGGCGCAGGGCGACGGTCAGGGAGTTATCGGCGTGAGAATGGGAAATATAAGCGCTGACAGCACTGTCAAGATTACAGACAAAAAGGGAAATACTGTGATAGAGTTTACAACTCCAAAATCTATGGCATCGCTTGTATTCTCGTCACCTGACGTTGTAAGCGGTGATAACTACACTATATTCGTAAATTCCCAGGAGCTCGGCACAATAACGGCAGGATAATATAAAGAACGGAAGGCTCACGCCTTCCGTTTTTATATCAAATATTATTCACTATAACGTCGCCCATTTTCTTACAGCCGACTCTCGTGCAGTTCTCCTGCATAATGTCGCCCGTGCGGTAGCCGTCGTCAAGCGCCTTATTTACTGCCGCCTCGATTGCATCCGCCTCATCCGCCATATCGAAGGAATAGCGAAGCATCATAGCCGCGGAAAGAATTGTTCCTATGGGGTTAGCAAGATTTTGTCCCGCAATATCGGGGGCAGAGCCGTGAATAGGCTCGTACATACCCAAAGTTCCCGACGAAAGAGAAGCAGAAGGCATCATACCGATAGATCCCGTCAGCATTGAAGCCTCGTCCGAGAGAATGTCGCCAAACATATTCTCGGTGACAATCACGTCAAACTGCGTGGGGTTCTTTATAAGCTGCATAGCCGTGTTATCAACGAGAATGTCATTATATTCAACCTCGGGATACTCTGCAGCAAGACGGTGCATTGTCTTTCTCCAAAGACGGGATGTATCAAGCACGTTTGCCTTATCAACCGAGTGGAGCTTTTTGCCGCGCTTCATAGCCGACTCAAACGCAACGCGTCCGATTCTCTCGATCTCATGCTCGGAGTAGGGCATATAGTCGATAGCCACAAGCTCGCCGTTGACCTCCTCGGTCTTGCGCTCACCGAAATATACGCCGCCCGTAAGCTCACGCACGATCATAAGGTCAATGCCGTTGCCCACGATGGACGCCTTAAGGGGCGAGGAATCTGCAAGCTGAGGGAACAGCTTTGTGGGACGGAGATTTGCAAAGAGTCCGAGCTCTTTTCTCACCGCTAAAAGCGCCTTTTCGGGACGGATAGCAGGGGGACAGTTGTCCCACTTGGGACCGCCGACCGCACCAAGCAGCACGCTGTCCGCATCCTTACATTTCTGCATACCCTCGTCTGTTATCGGAACGCCGAATTTATCTATCGAACAGCCACCGATGTCAACGTACGTATAATCAAACTTATGACCGAACTTGTCACAAATCTTATCAAGTACCTTTATAGCCTCTCTGACTATCTCCGGGCCTATACCGTCACCCGAGAGAACTGTAATTTTCTTTTCCATAGTATCAATCCTCCGAAATTGACGCCAGCAGTCCGCCTTTAATGATTATCTCCTGGATAAAGGGCGGAAAGGGCTGCGCCTTGTACTGCTCACATTTAGTATGATTTGTAATGATACCAGTATCAAAATCAACCTCAACGTCGTCTCCCGCGTCAATCTTTGCGCTTGCCTCGGGACATTCGAGGATAGCAAGACCTATATTTATCGAGTTTCTGTAGAAAATTCTTGCAAATGTCTCCGCAATAACCACCGAAATGCCCGACTCCTTAATAGCGATAGGCGCATGCTCGCGAGACGAGCCGCAGCCGAAGTTCGCTCCGCCGACCATAATGTCGCCCGTCTTTACCTTTGAGGTGAACTCCTTGTCTATATCCTCCATACAGTGAGAGGCAAGCTCCTTGTGGTTTGCGGTATTGAGATAACGCGCGGGAATTATAACGTCGGTGTCAACGTTATCTCCGTATTTATGTACTGTTCCGTGTGCTAACATTCTCTCTACCTCCTTAAAGCTCGTTGGGGTCACAGATATAACCCTTTATTGCAGATGCCGCCGCAGTCGCGGGGCTGGAAAGATAAATTTTCGACGTCACGTGTCCCATTCTGCCTACGAAATTACGGTTAGTGGTTGCAATAGCTACCTCGTCTGCCGCAAGAATACCCATATATCCGCCAAGACAGGGACCGCAGGTGGGAGTGGATACCGCGCAGCCTGCATTTATAAATATCTCAATATATCCGCGCTTGATGCACTCCATATAAATGGACTGCGTTGCGGGAATTATGATGCAACGAACACCCTCC
>JAZNWS010000071.1:0-2678 GCA_045593485.1 Eubacteriales bacterium
ATTGAGGACGTTTTGCTTGACCCGTTGTATGACGCTGACGGTCTTCTCTCCGAAAAGTTCTTTGAGAGCGAGCGGGATTTTGCAATAGACAATATAAATGCAGCCTTAAATTCACCCAAGTCCTATGCGGCGCTCAGATGCGATCAGATGGTTTTTGGAGACGACCCTGCGGGATATTCCTTATACGGAACAGAGGAGCTTTTAAGGGGATATAACCGAGCGGAGCTTACCGCTATCCGCGAGTATTTTTTGAGGCAGTCCACAATCTCGGTTTATTACGTAGGTACGGAATCCAAAGAGGAGATAGCCAAAAAGCTTCATCCCATATTTGACAGAATAGGCTGCAGAGAGCCAATAGAAATAACTCCCAAATATTCCTTGGCGACTCCCGTATATAGCGAATGCGAGGAAGAATTTAATCTCACACAGGCAAGACTTAACATCGGTCTTATCTGTAATACGACTATCGGCGACTTCGATAGCGGAGCTATGTCACTTTATAACGAAATACTCGGCGGCAGCTCGACTTCAAAGCTTTTTATGAACGTCAGGGAAAGAAAAAGCCTTTGCTATTCTTGCTATTCGGGCATAAACACGGGCGTGGGAACAATGATAATAGCCTGCGGTATAAAGCCTGAAAACAAGGACGTAGCACTCGATGAAATTAAAAATCAGATAGAGCAGATGAGGCTCGGCAATATATCCGATGAGGAAATAATAACCGCAAAAAAGGGAATTATCAACTCCTTAAATCAAATGCCCGATACGTCCGCCGCGCTTGTTGCATCAAGCTTTAAATATAAGCTGCTTGCAAATATTGATATATCTATTGAGGACAGAAAAAAGCAGATTATATCAGTCACAAAAGAGGATATCGTAGCCTTTGCTCAAAAGGTGTCCGTGTGCGCGGTATTCTTCCTGACAAGCAATAAAAACTACTCGGACCTGGAGGGATTTGACTATGAACAAGATTGAAAAATTCTACTCCGAGCAGCTTTGCGAAACCACCTATCACATACATCACGAAAGCGGACTTTTCATATCCTACGTTCCCAAGAAAAAGGCATCCGCGCAGGCGGTCCTTTACGTGAATTTCGGAGGCAAATATCAGCATTATACCACAACTGAGGGCGAAACGACTCTCCCGCTTGGATGCGCTCATTTTCTTGAGCATAAAATGTTTGACAACAGTGATGGCTCAAACGCCGACGCGATAATTAACTCATACGGCGGATATTGCAACGCGTTTACCTCAAGCACAAAAACCGCGTACTTCTTCAGCACTACTGAGAACTTTTACGAGTGTCTGTGCGAACTTATAAGATTTGTCACTATTCCTTATTTTACGGAGGAGTCAGTCAAAAAGGAAGTGGGGATTATCGCGGAGGAAATACGCGGTTGTATTGACGACCCTTACGACCGTTGTCACGTAAATCTCTTGTCGGTTATGTATAAAAATAACACCGTCAGAAATGAGATCTGCGGCACGGAGGAGTCTATTAGCGAGATAACTCCTGATATTCTTTACAAATGCTGCCGCGATTTTTACACCCCAGAAAATATGGGGCTGTGTATCTCGGGCGACCTTGATATTGACAAAATAATAGAGACGGTTGACAGCATCCTCCCCGAGCTTCCAAAATTCAGCGCAAGGGAAATAACACAATGCGAGCCCGACGGTGTGGAGCGCAAATTTATCAGCGCAGAAATGCCGCTTGCAAAGCCTATCTGTTGCATCGGGCTAAAAATAAACGACATTCCGGCAGATAAGCGAGAACGCCTCAAGCAGAGCGCGGCGCTTGACATATTCTGCAGGATGGTATTCTCACAATCCGAGGACTTTTATCTTGAACTTCTTGACAAAAAGCTTATCTCTCCCGGCTTTGACTGTGGAGCATCCACCACAAAAACGTTTTCTTATATAACGTTTTCGGGTGAAAGTGATGATCCTCATGAGCTTATGCATCAGATAAAGGATAAGATACGCAAAGTCAAAAACACGCCTCTGGACAGAGAAGCGTTTGAGCGCGAGGTCAGATGTGACTACGCAAGCTTCATCTCGGATTTTGACTCCACTGAGGACATTTCATTTATGCTTATGTCCTACGCATCGGGCAAGGATAATATGAATTTATTTGAGTACCTTGACATTTTGGGCAGTATTGATGTAGAATATATTGAGGAGCTCATACAGAGAATTCTTAAAGAAGAGAATATGGCACTTTCAGTAATATATCCCATAAAGGAGGATAATTTTTGATGGATACTAATTTAATATCGTTTCCCGGACTTGGAATAGATCCCTTTGAGGTCACCCGATACATCGGTGAAAATTTCAAGGTCTATTGGTACGGAATAATCATCACGTGTGGAATAATTTGCGCGTTTATCTATGCGATGTACCGCGCAAAAAACGAGCGAGTCGACCAGGACAAGCTTATTGACGTCGCTCTCTGGACTGTGATCATGGGAGTTGTAGGCGCAAGACTCTACTACGTTATTTTCGAGCTTGATTCGTTTATAGACAACTCATCAAACGCTTGGGAATTTATAAAAAATGTTTTTAATCTCAGACAAGGCGGTCTAGGAATCTACGGCGGCATAAACTGCGGCGCAGCAGGCGATATTATCAGCGCAAAGCTAAAGAAAATACACGTTTTCAGACATCCTGATATGGG
>JAZNWS010000072.1:0-5048 GCA_045593485.1 Eubacteriales bacterium
TAATCCGCCTGATGTATGCCTGCGTAATCAATGCCAGCGCTTACCTCAATACAAAGAATATGTCCGCCCGTTACGTCAAGAGAATAGCTCTCCGTGGGATTATCATACTCAAGCTCAACGTCAAGGATCTTAACACCATCAAGGTAGATAGTAAGCCATCCTCCGTCCGCATACATGGAGTCCTCGACAACACCTACGGAAAAATTGAACTGCTTATATTTTCCGCCAAGGTTATAATAGGAAGGAGCGCTTACTATCCAGGCATCGTGCATAACAAGTCCCTTGTTATAGTCCTTGCCCGCAACGGTAAAGCTGTCTTTGCCCTTTCCGTCGTACACCTTGGTGCTTGCGGTTATATAGAACATAGTCGCTCCCGCAAAGAAGTCGACTGTACCATCCACCGTCTTTACTGTGTCGTCAATGGTACGTGGCTCTACGGAGAGCACGGGATCCGCAATATAGAGGGACGTAAGCTCCCAGTTATCGCGGATACGAATGACCATTTTCTTTGCACCCGTAATATCCACAGTATAGGAATGTGCTTTTTCAAACGCGTACTGACGCTCCTCAAAGACCTGCTCTCCGTCAAGCAAAATTTCAAATGCCGCATACTCATTGGGGCTTGTCGTCGATCTGATAAGGTCATCCTTTACACCGACGGTAAAGCTGAACTCGGTATATGTCTTGCCGTCAAGATAGAAAACTGTATCGTTTGTCTTGCCCACACCGTATGAATTTCCGTTATCGAGCGGTATTCCGTCGTAATACGTGTCCCCCGCAATAAGGAACGCTTCATCTCTTATGTAATTTTGGTAGTTCATATTGCCCTCGGAGCTGGGGGAGATAATATCGTTGAGATAGTATCCGCCGCCCTCGGCATACATAGATGTACTATATCCATACGAGCCGGAGAACCATTCAAGCATTCTGCCATTGGCGTGGTCATCGCCAATATAAAACCCGTCGGTTATCATCGTGATGCAAAGAATATAATCGCCCACCATAGTGTAATAGTACGCAACTCTGTACGTGCCTTCACTACCCTCAAAGTTGATGTATTCAACGCTTTCATACGATTTGCCGCCTATGGTAGGATTGCGGTTGCTTGTTTGGGTGGTGTTCCAGCCCTTGGGCTTGTTTTTGAAATACTCGCTGATAGAGTACCAAGGATCGCTGACATCTTCTTTTTTCTTCTCAATCGTGATTTCAATGACATCGGCAGTTGCATCGTTTACCGCACGACAGTCCACAACAAATTCCGATTGTGACTTTTGAGATGTGGTTCTGTCAGAAAAACAGGTCAAAGGATTGGATGCAATCTTAGAATCACTTTCAAAATACCAGTGTGCGGGCAAATGAAGCGACAGATTAAAATTTTTATTCTTATATGTCTGACCGTCTATTGATCCCGACATATCCACAGGATCAGTCGTATCCGGCTTCTGCGTAGGCGATTCCGTGGGCTTCTCCGAGGGAGACTCGGACGGCTCGGGGGGAGTGATCATGCTACTGAAATCACACGCAGCGAGCATGGGAAGCATCATTGCCATTACAAGCAACAGAGCTATGATCTTAATTGTAGTTTTCATTGTTTTTCTCCTTTACACAGTATTGTAATTTATATTACGTTCAGTTTTTTGCCAACATCGTAAAATTCCTCGTTGTCTCCGGCGGGGATAACCTTGGTTTTGCCTATGAGGTAATCGTTTACAACAAATCCAATCTTTGCATCCTCAAACATACCGAATTCTACCTCTTTTGCGTTGTCAAAGCCGCACATCACGCCGTCAATCCAGACGCACTCGTCGTAGTTGCACCATTGTCCCTCATAGTAGCAGGTTCTCACTCCAACTCCGTGCTCTTTTCCGTTCCTAACCTCGCCCTTGTACTCGGTTCGGAATTTGCCGTCGTCCGTAACGATGGTATCAACCTTGGATTCATCAATGACTCTATAGCCCGGGAATCCAAACGCCGTAAAGAAAATTTCAAGTGCTCTCCTGGCTTCGGCTGCGCTGAGTCCGTCTGACACGAGAAGTCCGTGTGCCTCGACTGCGTATTCCTTGAAGTTGTACGCATCGTTGATCATTTCAACAAGGGCATGCCTTGCGCTGCCATACAAAAGTGCCTCAAAAAGCTCTGCCTCGCTGTCTCCGCCCGTGAGGCTTGCAAGCTTGCCCTGACTTTTAGCCTTGTCAAACATATCCTCAAAGCCGCCCTCACCTTTACAAAGTTCTCTTATTGCCCAAATAATCTCCATTATAATATCCTCGCTTTTTTCATTTTTTTGTTTTATTTATCTAGTACTTTTACTCCATCTTTATTTGCCCTTGCCAAATATTGCGTCAAACGCATCGTTCGGTGCGATAGTGGGCTTGCGCGTCGTTGCTTTGGGCTCGGCTTTCGCTTTTGTCGGAGCCGTAGCCTTTTTTTCTGTACTTACGCCGAAGATAGCATCAAATTGATTGTTGTCGGGTACAGTTGCGGTAAGCGGTACGGGCGCGGACTTTTTCGCCTTTGCTTTCTTCGGCTCGACAGCTTTTTTGATCTTGGCAGGAGTTGACAATTTCATTGCCATACCAGGTATAGACACGGTGTTTCCGATAGCTTCCAATTCGTCTCTCAGCGCGAGAGCTTTATCACGGTCCATTTCTGTTGCCACGGTTGTAGGCGCTTTATCCACCATCGCTTTCGCGGCGGCGAGTCCAAGCCCCAACGACCCGCATAATATTTTTGTGGTCTTTAACGGTTGATCGCCAACCTTTTCTAAAATAACGCTAAGCTTATTGTCAGCCATTTGGGTTACCTCCGTTATATTTCTGCCTGAACGCAGGCATCGTCATCAAAGTAGTAATCCTTCATCCATTCGATTGCCGGGGCATAACCTGCTTCGGCAGAAGCGGCGATCCAAGCTGCCGCTTCTTCATATCTTGTGTACGCCCACGACCAAGCTGATAGCGAATTCCAAGCTCGTACATAGCGTAGGGCTTACCCATTTTTGCCTGTTTTATCAACGAGCGGAGCTTTTTAGTTTTTCGCATATAATCATCCCCTTTTTAATTGTCGTTACAAACACTTCTCCATTAGATATTGTATCATAAAATTACCAATAATGCAATACATTATATCATAAAATATATGCAATTTTATCTATATATCATATTGGAAAGCAAAATTTCTTGATTGTTTGCCCCTTTTGCGACAAGCTTTTAAGTTGTTTTGATCCACCCTCCCAAGTCGTGTCCAACATCCTCACGGGATGCTCCACAGTGCTTTTAGCGCAAACAAAAAACAACCCGACTCAATTTCTTGAATCGGGCTGTTTTTGAATTTTTATATTAAATTATTTTTTCTTATTTGAAGCGCGCTTGCGGGCAGTTAATCAAACGCTGTCAAAAAGATCGTGGTACACCGTGACCTTTATTGCGGCAGCTTTACAGGTTGACCTGCGACTTGAGTAGGGCTTCAAGGAGAGCTTTTGCAGCAAATCGCTCCAATTACAACATCCGTTATATTTCGCTACAGTCGCCCAGCTTTTGACTCCCTTGGGTCTGCGTCTGTCAAAATCCTTCGCACTTGTAGGTTTGATGTTATTATAAGCAATAATAAACTCTGCCGTGACTTCTTTTATTTTTTCTTCATTATTATATTTCTGTCGAGGGTAATTTATATCCAGCCACTCCGACAATGTAATTCCATATCTGTTTTTTATAACGGGATGTGGCGGCAGACCCTTCTTTTTGAAGTCTGATGCCGTAGGTATTCTTTGATTATCAAGTATGTATTGATCCACGCTATCCCTTATGGTTTTATCGTCCCAACCCGTCATTGGAAGCGATGAAATAATCTCCTTCAGCTTCTCTATTGTTTCCTCCTTGTCGCTGAATTCCTCAATGTTTATAAGGATTTCTATGGATTTCTCAAGTGCCTGCTTTCTCGTCATAATTATTCTCCTCCGTTGTTCTCTACATTCTATAATCATTCCGATGATTATAGGCGAAATTAGGCGGTATCTGCGGGACAACAACGCCATACGGATAAGCCGTTCAATACGCGATCTTGCCTATCGCGCGCTTCAGGCAAAGGAGGAGCTTCAGGCGCAGTCCGACCGCGAGCCGTCGGTAGATGAAATATCCAAAAAGCTCGGATGCGAGCGCGAGGCAGTCGTGAGAGCTATGGAGGCAATAGTCGACCCCATCTCCATTTACGAGCCCATGTATAACGAAAACGGCGACTCGGTGTGTGTCCTCGACAAAATATGCGACACGACCTCGAGCGACGATATATGGCTTGAAAACATCGCCCTCAGGGACGCACTCAAAAGACTTGACGAGCGCGAGCAAAAGATAATATATCTGCGCTACTACAAGGACAAGACGCAGACCGAGATCGCAAGCTATATCGGTATATCTCAAGCGCAGGTATCCCGCATTGAAAAGGCAGCGCTTGAGAAGATACGGAAAAGAATGACTTAATATAAAAGTGGCAGGGACTATTCCCTGCCGCTTTTTTATTCCATCCACTTAAACAGCTCTCCTTGTATGTCGCAGATCTGCTCGATGGGAATTGAGGTTTTGTCGGTGAGTATTATTGCTCTGTCATACTCGCTTATTTCCTTGACGACGCCCGACACAGTGACGTACGCGCCGCCCGCCTTTCTTTTGTCGGGCACAAAATACGTGACGGTGACTATCGGCTGGTCGTGAAGATAGTCACGAATCATCTGCATTTTCTCGTTAAGGACAGATTTTACGTCCTCGGTTATCTCGCATTTTTTACTTGTAAGCCGTCCCGCCTCGGCAACGGTGGAGTCATATCCCGTAAGCGCCGCAAAGGGCGAGAACTGCGCCGCGCGGTCGATATCCGACATCCTCGGTCTGTTAGGGGACGTGTGATGCGGCATATTGATTATGTCCGCATATTTCTTTTCTGCCTCGGTCATACCGCATCTCCTTTCATGCTAAGTCTTTCTTAACTCATTTCTTCATTTCCATATACGGCAAAACGCTAAAACCGCATTTTTCGTACAGCCCAACGGCTATCTCGTTTTC
>JAZNWS010000073.1:0-7719 GCA_045593485.1 Eubacteriales bacterium
CATTTTCACAGGCAGATTCCAGTTTGCTGATGAGCTTGCAAAAACAGGCGCTAAAGTTTCCGTTGACTGCAACACCGCAGTAATCAAGGGTGTTGAAAGAACAGGCTGCGCTCCCCTTACCTGTCACGACCTCCGTGCAGGTGCGGCAATGGTCATCGCGGCTCTCAGAAGCGAGGGTGTATCCGAGATCACAGGCATTGACAAGATTCAGCGCGGATACGTTGATATAGTTGATAAGTTCGCAAACCTTGGCGCAGACATCAAGCTCGTAAGAGATATGGGCGCGCTTGCTCACACTACTGCGACAAACTGATATTTGACAATATAATAATGATAAAAACGGTGCGACTTATGCCGCACCGTTTTTGTCCCCTGAAGCTCCAAAACAACCCTTCATTTAATATATAGGAAAATACTTATGAAAAAGACACTCATATTTATATTGATATTAGCTGCAACAATATGCTGTCTTCCCTCGTGTAATAGATTGTACTACTGCGACAACTGTCATACGACTTATACCGACGGCAATCCCCATCACGTTAGCGACGATACAGGTGATTTGACTCTGTGTGAGGTTTGCTATTCAGAATACATGGAAAATAAAAACAGCTCTAATAAAGAAATCCCAACCTCATAAGTTGGGATTTTTTTATTATCAAAGTATAATGCAGATAAGTCCTCCGCTGCCCTCGTTGATGATGCGCTCGAGTGTTTCGGAGAGCTTTTTACGGGATGCCTCGGGCATATGCTCGAGCTTTGTGTGAAGTCCCTCGTTTACAAGCTCGTAAAGAGTCTTGCCAAACATATTAGACTGCCAGATCTGTTGTGGCTCTTCCTCAAATTCCTTGAGCATATATTTTACAAGATCCTCGGACTGCTGCTCCGTGCCGACTATGGGGTTTATCTCGGTTTCGATATTCGCACGTATCATATGTATGGATTGCGCAGACGCTTTGAGTCTCACTCCGTATCCGCCCGACTGCTTTACTATCTCGGGGTCTGCGAGCTTCAAGTCGGAGACGTCGGGCATGACTATGCCATAGCCCCTGTTCTCTGCCTCGTCAAGCGCGGCGGATACTCTGTCGTATCTCTCCTTCATTACAGAGAGATCCTTGAGAAGCTGGATCAGGGATTCCTCTCCCTTTATCTCAAAGCCCGTAAGCTCGCTTATGACCTCGTAATAAAGTCCGTCCGCCATAGATACAGACACTCTCGCGCAGCCGTTTCCGAGGTTTATCTCCTCAAGGCTCGCGCTCTTGATGTACTCACACTCACCAAGGTCGGAGAAGGCTTCTCTTATGTCGCCTACCTTGTGCACACGTCCCGCGCACTTATGTATGCTCGTCATAAGTGCTTGCTTGATTCTGTGGGACGGCTCAAGCGCAGTCGTCCACTCGGGCATTGAGATCTTTATCTCTGTCGCAGGGAATTCGTGTAGCACAAGCTCAAGAATGTGACGTATGTCCTCTGCGTCAAGGTCCATACAAGACACGAGCGCGACGGGCGCTTGATATTTCGCTTCAAGTTCGTAAGCCAGAGCCACCGCCTGCTCGCTTGTGGGGCGCGCGGAATTGAGTATTACCGCAAAGGGCTTTCCCATCTCGCGTAGCTCGCGGACTATTCTCTCCTCTGCCTCGATATAGCTCTCTCTTGATATATCTCCGATACTGCCGTCGGTCGTGACGAGCATACCGATAGTCGCGTGCTCGGTAATTACCTTGTGTGTACCAAGTTCTGCCGCCTCGATAAAGGGCATTGGCTCATCTCTCCAAGGAGTACGCACCATTCTCGGCTGACCGTCCTCAATAGTTCCGAGCGCCTCGGGGACGACGTATCCTACGCAGTCTATCATCTTGACGTTGAGATTGGAGCAGCCGTCAAGAGTTATCTTTACCGCCTCGTCGGGAATGAATTTGGGCTCTGTGGTCATTACCGTCTTGCCCGCCGCAGACTGCGGCATCTCGTCTCTTGCTCGCTCGCGGGAATATCCCTCGCTGATATTGGGGAGCACGAGAGATTCCATAAATCTTTTTATAAACGTTGATTTTCCCGTTCTGACGGGGCCTACAACGCCGATATAAATATCTCCGTTAGTTCTTTTGGATATGTCCTCATAAATGGAGTGTTCCGCCATAATTTGCACCGTACCTTTCTTGCAATCTTATCTATCGCTAAATTATATGGACTCGCTGTCTCATTTATGATAGACGCCAAAAAATTATTAAATTTGTGTTGAAAATTATTTCGCCGTATGATATACTTATTATATGTAAGTTTTTAAATGTGAGGATTCTTATGAAAGGACTTAAAACAGTATATATTTGCTCGGAATGTGGCTACCATTCGCCCAAGTGGATGGGAAAATGCCCCTCTTGCAACGCGTGGAATACAATGGTCGAGGACGTTATAAGCACGTCCCCCGAGCCTGTGGCGAACAAGCGAAAGAGTATGGCAAGCTCTATGGGAACAAACACGGCGGTGTCATACTCCGAGCTTGAGATGCCCGAATACATACGCTCAAGCACTGGCCTTGGCGAGCTTGACCGTGTGCTTGGCGGCGGACTCGTTCACGGCTCTGTCGTGCTTATCTCGGGCGAGCCTGGAATAGGTAAGTCTACCCTGCTTATGCAGATATCCGACTGTCTTGGCAAGAGCCGCAAGGTGCTTTACGTGTCGGGCGAGGAGTCGGGCGGTCAGCTAAAGCTCCGCGCCAAAAGACTCGGTGTGCAGGGTGAAAATCTCTACATACTCACAGAAACAAATATAGACGACATTATAAAGCAGACAGACAAAATAAAGCCCGATGTGATAATTATAGACTCCATCCAGACTATATACGACGAGCAGATAAAGTCCGCTCCCGGAAGCATTACTCAGGTGCGTGAGTGCGCGCTTTCCTTTATCAGCAAAGCAAAATCCGAGGGCATATCAATGCTTTTCGTCGGCCACGTAAACAAGGAGGGCGGCATTGCCGGCCCCAAGGTGCTTGAGCATATGGTGGACGCGGTCCTCTGCTTTGAGGGTGAAAAGCTTCAGTCATACAGAATTATACGCGCAAACAAAAACCGCTTTGGCTCGACTAACGAGATAGGTGTATTTGAGATGGGCGACAAAGGTCTTATTGAGGTTGAAAATCCCTCAGAGATGCTTCTCTCAGGCAGACCCAAGAATACCCCCGGCAACTGCGCGGTGTGTACTATTGAGGGCACGCGCCCGATAATTGCGGAGATTCAGGCGCTGGTCTCCCCTACCGTTTTCCCTGCTCCTCGCCGCACGTCAAACGGAATTGACTACAACCGCGCGTGTCTTATTATCGCGGTGCTTGAAAAGCGTCTCGGTCTCAAATTTTACCAAAATGACGTTTATCTGAACGTCATCGGTGGTCTTCATATAGACGAGCCTGCATCTGACGCGGCAATAGCTCTGGCTATGATCTCCTCGCTGACTGACAAGGTTGTTCCCGACGACCTTATCGCAATAGGTGAGCTTGGGCTTTCGGGAGAATGCCGCGCGGTCTCAAATCTTGAGCAACGCGTCAAGGAAGCGGCGCGCCTCGGCTTTACAAAAGCGATAGTTCCCTACAAAAACGTGGAAAAACGCAAAATAGATACAAACATTGAGCTTATCCCCATTCATAGCATATACGAGACTATAAGGGTGCTTAAAACAAATGAATAAAGAAAAAGGCTTGTCGTGTGACAAGCCTTTTGTTTTTTATTCTGTAATTGCAAGTCCCGTATCCAAAATGGGTTCAACGAAGAACACGTCTTCTATAACCACATCCTCAACAGGTCTGGGTGAGGACGCCGCGGGGTTGTCTACCTTGCAGTTTGCAATAGCGTCAACCACGTCAAGTCCTGCAAGAACATATCCAAATGCGGCGTAATTGCCATCCAGCTGGTCTGCATAGTCCGCGTGCATTATGAATATTTGCGAGGAAGCCGAATCATAAGTGCTTGCGCGAGCCATAGAGATAACTCCTGCTATATGCGAAAGATTGTTTTTATGTCCGTTGAGCTCAAATTCACCAACTATCTTGTCGGCGGTCTTCGTGCTTCCGTCGGAGGTCTTATACCCACCCTGTATCATAAAGTTCTTAACTACTCTGTGGAATATTATGTCGTTGTAGAAGCCTTCAGAGACAAGCTTTTTGAAGTTCTCTACCGTTATGGGAGCAACGTCGCCTCTGAGTGCGATAACCACATTTCCATAACCCTTTATCTTTATAGCAACGAAGTCTGTCACGCCCTCACTCTTAACAAAGTCGGTAGCGTCATACGCGCCTATTTGCTCAGCTACAGCCTCCATATCTATGCTCTCTCCAACGCCGGTCTTACTTGTGTCGAGCACACCACCTTCTGTGTAAACGTATGCTTCAAAATTATAGTCGCCGCACATAGTGCAGAAGCAACCGTCATACTGATGATCAATTACGGGAGATGTCTGAGTCTGAGCCTTTCCACACTGTGTGCAGGCTCTCTTCTGTGTTCCTGTCTTTATGCAGGTTGCGGGAGCTTCATCCTCCCACTCGCTGAATGTATGCTCGCAGGGCTTGTATTCGATTGTGGATGCAATTCCCGTGCCCTCAATGGGCTTTACGAAAAATGCTTCCTTGATAACGACGTCCTCAACGGGCGAAGGAGACGTGGACCCGGGATTGTTCACCTTGCAATTTGCAATAGCGTCAACAACGTCAAGTCCCGCAAGAATATATCCAAAGCCCGCATACTGTGTGTCAAGGTGAGGACTATGCTCGTGCATAAGGAAGAACTGCGAGGACGCGGAGTTCATAACGTTTGTGCGCGCCATAGAGATTACACCCTTAACGTGCTCAAGCTTGTTTTCAAATCCGTTGGCGGTAAACTCGCCAACTATAGAAGCGGCATCCTTCTCTGCACCGTTTGCGTACATTCCACCGCCTTGTATCATAAAGCCCTTCACAACTCTATGGAATATAAGATCCGTATAAAAGCCCTCGGAAACAAGCTTTTTGAAGTTCGCTGCGGTCTTTGGAGCTATATCCGAGCGCATCGCAACAATTACGTCGCCGTAATTTTCAATTCTTATAACTATAAAGTCCGTCACGTCGTCGGTTCTTGCAAAATCCTCGTAGTCAAACGCGTTTATTTCCGCCTTGACCTTATTCATATCAACCTCAACGCCAGCGCCTGTGTTCTTGGGGTCATAATAGCTACCCTCCACGCTTACGCTCTTGTCTGAAACGTACTCGTGAAATTCTACTGTGGAGCCTCCGTCACCATCATTGTTATTATTTGTGTTATCGCAGGCTGCAAGGCAGCAAACGGTAAGACAGATTGCAATAAATAATACTAAAATTTTTTTCATTATGATTTTCCTTTTCCTTATTTGATATTAAAGCAGCTCTCTGCGGAGCTCTGCGCCTGTTTTTGCGCTTATATACGCGGGGGGAACGTCAAGAACCGTCTTGCATCCGCACGCACCCTCAGTATTCATTCTGTAAGCCGCTCTTGCATAAGCCACGATAACAGATGCGGTAAACTCGGGGTTGGAATCAAGCTTCAAGCTATATTCAATAATGTGATTATGCTCAAGCTCTGCTCCCGTTCTGCCGCTGCGGATAACGAATCCGCCGTGAGGAATGCCCGCGTGATCACGGTCAAGCTCTTCCTTTGAAATGAAATGCACCGTTGTGTCGTAGTCCGCAAAATAGTTGGGCATATTCTTGATTTCTTCCTCTATTCTTGCCGTGTCCGCGCCCTCTGCCGCTACAACAAAGCACTCTCTTGTGTGCTTCTGACGGGTGGTAAGCTCGGGGTTGTCGCCGCGTCTTACCGCCCAAAGCGCGTCCTCAACGGGAATTGTGTACTGCTTTGCGTCAAGTACACCGTCAATGCGTCTTATAGCGTCCGAGTGACCCTGACTTACGCCGCGTCCCCAGAAGGTATAATCCTTGCCGTCAGGCAGTATCGCGCCGCCAATAAGACGGTTGAGTGAGAACATACCGGGGTCCCAGCCTACCGAGATAAGCGCGACCTTGCCCGACTCTCTTGCCGCCTTATCAACGGCTTCAAAATGCTCGGGAATCTTTGCGTGGGTATCAAAGCTGTCAACACAGTTGTAAAGTTTTGCTATTGCGGGGGTCTGCACGGGGAGATCCGTCGCGCTTCCGCCGCAGATTATCATTACGTCTATTTTATCCGTCATTTCGGACACCTTATCAACGTGATAGACGGGCACATTTCCAACTGTCTTCACGCTCTCGGGCGCGCGACGGGTAAACACGCCGACAAGCTGCATATCGCTATTCTGGTAAATGGCGCACTCCACTCCTCTGCCGAGATTTCCGTATCCAAAAATTCCTACTCTTATACTCATTTGCGAGGTTTGCCTTTCTATGAAAATTCGAACAGTAATATTTTATCACAAAGCCTTTGTGTTTTCAATAGATTAAACGTAATTTTTTGAAAAAATACACTCAGGCTTCACATACAAACTTTTCCGGAATAATTTTACCGTAAATAAAGCAGTCCAAGTCGCCGACTTGGACTGTTTTGTTTTTTATTCACGGTTGTTCTCTGTTGTGTTTTTGTTTACGCTCCTTATAAGGATCGCGCTGACCAATGCCGACGCTACGAAAATCACAAGCAGCATAACCGAGCCAAAGTCGGTTTGAGGAGTTAAAAGTATCATGAGGATCCCAATAACTCTGCCTGCGGCGATAAAGAACTCTCTTACGGTATGTACCTCAGCCGCCTCATCGGTCATTCCCATTTTCTGCTCGATAATATTAAAATACGTATTTATTACAGGCATATTTATAAAAATATTGAAGAAGCTGTATACAAAATAGAATATGCTGAGTGTCCAGAGGTTAAAGTCAAACCACATAACACAACACGCGGCAAGCGTCGCAATAGTTCCTATCAGTATGGATTTTACTCTGTTCTCCTTGGAAATAACAACGCCATAGACTATCGCACCGACAATAACCAGGGCACTGCCCACTCCCGCAATAAGACTGACGGTCATCTCATCGCTTACAAATCGGTACACAAGTATAACCAAATAAAATCCTATGGTAAAGCATCTGAAGTTATCCAGAAGATTTACTATCATAATGCGTCTGCCGTCTTTGTTCTTGCATATGGTCTTGAACACACCAATAAAGGAGACTTTTTTATTGCAGGTTTCTATTTTTTGGAGTCTTGTCGTGGTAAACAGCGCCGCAAAGGCAATCAAAGCCACAAGCCCAAAGACTATTTTATAGCCGATAAACTCACTGAACGCTGTAGTAAGATATCCCGAGATTATGGGAAGCACGAGCGATATTATCGTGCCAAGCACCGTCAGAACTCCCGATATTGCGTCTCGGTTTCCGTCGTTTGTATAGTGAAGCATCTGCACACTGTAAATGGCGTAGTAATATCCCGCGCCAAAGCTTATAAGCGCCGCGAGTAAGGGATACAGAAAGGCGATGTCCTCGCCGAAAATACACATCAGAACAAGCGCCAACGCATAAAAGCCAAAGCCTATTCTCTGCGTCAGAAGGTACCCTCCGCGTCGTGATATCCAGAAGGACGTGCACATAGCGATAGGCTGGACTGTTGCCAATATAATATTGTATATCATCGCCTCGTTTGAGGTGGTGCCGTATGCTTTAAGCAGAAAGGTATTTACAAAGATGTTCAGTATGGTTATCATACCATTGAAGAACACCTGCAAGTAAACAAAGCT
>JAZNWS010000074.1:0-7335 GCA_045593485.1 Eubacteriales bacterium
CGACTTTTCTATCACGGGCTCTATTGCCTTGAGCGGCAAAAGGTCGCCAAGCGCGTTGATAAAGTCCTTGTTCTGATATTTGGAAAAATCCGAAAGCAGTCTTGCGTCAAGCGTCTGCTCGTCAAGCGCGGGCTTCATATCCACAAGCGCCGTATATTTTCCGCGCTCAATATCCGAGATGTGCGCAGACGCGGAAAGCACGAGCGGTCCTGTTATACCAAAATGAGTAAACATCATCTCGCCAAAGTCCTCAAAGACCGTCTTGCCGCTTTGAGTACTTACTATTTTAAGGCTCACGTTCTTAAGCGACAGCCCTTGCATTCTCGCGCAGACATTTGTGTCTGCAACCATGGGAACGAGCGAGGGGGAAAGGGGTGTGACTGTGTGCCCTGCTGCTCTGGCAAATATATATCCGTCGCCGTCCGAGCCTGTCTGCGGATAAGACTTACCGCCCGTGCAGACGATTACCGCATCGCACTCGTGTGTAAGCTGTCCGTCGCTGACTCCGACTATCTGTCCGTCATCAATCTTAAGACTCTTTATTTTTCTGTTTACAATACTCACACCCGACTCGCGACACTTGGATATAAGCGCGTTTACTATATCCTGCGCCTTGTCGGATACGGGGAAAACTCTGCGGCCTCTCTCGACCTTTAATTTTACTCCGCAGCTCTCAAAAAACTCCATAGTGTCGGCAGGCTCAAATCTGTTAAGCGCCGCGTACAGAAATCGGGGGTTGGTGGGTACGTTCTGCATAAACTCGTTTATGCCGCACTCATTTGTGACGTTGCATCTTCCCTTGCCCGTTATACGAAGCTTTTTGCCGAGTCGGTCGTTTTTCTCGAACAATACAACGTCAGCACCGCTCTGCGCGGCAAATATAGCCGCCATCATGCCCGCCGCTCCGCCGCCTATTACCGCGACACGCTTTGAGCCGTCATTTCTGAATGCACTCATATTCAGTGTTCCGTTTTATCGTATACGTTATATTCGTCCCAAATTGCTTCAAGACGGCGAAGTCGCTCTGCGAGCTGCTCACCGTTCTGACGGGATACCGCGATAATAAGCGCGTTTATCACCGACATAGGCGCTACGAGAGAGTCAGTAAATGACGCCATATCGCTTTGCGCCACAAGTGTTTGCGAGGCGTTTGTCGCTATGGGAGACTCAAGGCTGTCGGTCAGTGATATTACGTATGCGCCTGCGTGACTTGCATAGTCAACGCTTTTGATGATAGTCTTGGAATATCTCGGAAAGCTTATCGCTATCATAACGTCGCCCTCACCAATGCTCATAAGCTGCTCGTAGGTCTCGTTGCCCGAGGTGGTCTGTATAAGCTTTACGTTATCAAATATCATACGCAATCCGTGGTTGAGAAAATCCGCCAGAAACGAAGACGCTCTCATACCGAGAATATAGATATTCTTTGCCGAGGAAATGTGGTTTACAGCCTCCGCGAACGCTTTGCGGTTAATTCCCTCGCTTGTGCGTCTTATTCTCTCTATATCCATAGAAAGAACCTTGCCAATGACGTCGCTCTCGCCTATAAGGTTATTTGTCACCTCAACTCTCTGAACTGCGGTGAGCTTGCTTCTGATAAGCTCCTGCAAAGATCTCTGGAACTCGGGATAGCCCTCAAAGCCAAGCTCCATAACGAATCGCACGACTGTTGACTCCGATACGTTTACCTCTGCTCCCAGTCTTGCCGCCGTCATATAAGCCGCCTTGTCGTAGTGTGCCTTTATATAAGAGGCTATATGCTTTTGTCCCTTGGAAAATCCCGCCTCACCGTTTTCAATAAGCTTAAGTATATCTCTTTTCATAACGTCCTCCCGTCAAAAAGCTTGGGGATACCACTCTTTTTATTATACAATTTTTGTTCAGATTTGTCAATGGAAAAACAAAAAAAACAGACGCTCACGCGTCTGTTTTTTCATAGTCCGCCCTTGTTATCGCGCAAATACCGAGGTCGCGGTAGAGATCCTTGACCTTTGCGCCGCTGCGGCGGATTCCCTCAAATGTCATATTGCACTTTTCCATAACCCTGCGCGAGGGGGTGTTCTCTATCATATATCGGGCTTCGATACGTTCAAGCCCCATAACGTCAAAGCCAAAGGCTATCACCGCCTGCGCCGCCTCTGCCGCTATTCCCTTGCGCTGAAATTTTGGATTCAACACGTAGCCTATCTCGGCGGAGTCGTTCTGATAGTCAATTTTTGCAAATCCGCACGTGCCTATCATTTTGCCGCTCGCCCTGTCAACTATCGCCCAGTCTATACAGTCGCCCGTGCGGTATCTTTGCGAGATATAGCGAAGGTACGCCTTTGTGTACTCAATATCGGGATGCGGATACCATGTAAGGTATTTGGGCACGTCGGGGTTTGAGGAATACTCGAACATATCCTCTGCGTCCTCGAAAAGCATTTTTCGCAGGATTATTCTGTCACATTCTATCGTAGGAAGCTTTGCTGAAATCTTTGAAAATCTGTTTTTTTTCATTTTTTCGCTCTTTTCGGTTTTATCTTTAACATCATTATAAACTATTTTTTCGTCAAAATCAACATATTTTCAAAATAATAGAGACAATCGACAAAATTTGTGGTATAATGGTCTCACAACGAGAGCAGAGGTTTATAATGAGACTTAAGGAATTACTTTCAAGCATCAAAATAAATAAATATTCCTCTAACACATTCCCAAATATCGACGTGCTTTGTCTCTGTCACGATTCAAGGCGCGCGGTGGTTGGGTCTGTTTTCGTGTGCAAAAGCGGTTCGGTCTCGGACGGACACGGCTACGCGCCTGCGGCTTACGCAAACGGGGCGCGCGTGTTTATTGCGGAAAGACCTCTTTCTCTGCCCGACGACGCGCTCGTATGTATTGTTGACGACACATCTAAGGCTCTCTCGGCGCTGTCACAGAAGTTTTACGATTACCCCGCGCGTGAGCTTGCTATAATCGGTATCACGGGGACCAAGGGCAAGACCACTCTTGCGCTCTCAATATACGACATCGGCTCAAAATACGGTCTTAAGATGGGATACATAGGCACAAACGGCGTGCTTTACGGAAATCTCACCGAAAATACCGCAAACACCACCCCCGACGTGCTTGAGCTTCAACGTATTTTGCGAGATATGGCAAATTCCGGCGTGGAATACGTAATTCTTGAGGTCTCCTCCCAGGCGCTCTGGCAGAAGCGAATAGACGGACTGAAATTCCACACCTGCGTGTTTACAAATCTGTATCTTGACCACATCGGAGGCGTTGAGCACCCCACGTTTGAGCATTACAGAGATTGCAAAAAGTCGCTTTTTGATGACTACGACACACAAAACACTGTTGTAAATATCGATTCTCCGTACGCGGATTACATAACCTCGTCGGCAAGTCACACGTCTATGCTCACAATATCCGCGAAAGGAAATACGCTCGCAGATATATTTGCTGAGAATATAAAGCAGACCCGTCTGGGTACGTCGCTTGGCGTGAGATTCTCCTGTCACGGATTTGGCTTTGTGGGTGAGGAGATATTCCTTCCCTCCCCGGGTGTCTACAGCGCGGAGAATGCGCTCCAGACCATCGCAGTGTGTCTGCTCCTCGGCATTGACGGTGAATTTATCACAAACTCGCTTAAAACCCTCATTATAAAGGGCAGATGCGAAACCGTCACCCTTATGTCAAAGCCAAATACTCTTTTCGTCATTGACTATGCGCACAACGGCGCAAGCCTGTCGTCCGTGCTTTGCGCTTTGCGTGAATATAAGCCCAACCGCTTGATATGTATGTTCGGAAGCGTTGGCGGACGAACATTTGGCAGACGAGTTGAGCTTGCCGAGGCGGCAAGGAAAAACGCTGATATTATTATCGTCACCTCGGACAACCCCGCCAGCGAGGCTCCTATGAACATTATTGACGAGATATGCTCGCATCTGACCGACTTTGACGGTCCCGTCTACAAATTCGAGGACAGAGCCGAGGCAATAAGATTTGCCGCGCAAATAGCGGAAGGCGGAGACTTCGTGTTGCTCGCGGGCAAGGGTCACGAGGATTATCAGCTTATACGCGGCAAAAAGGTTCCCTTTAACGAAAAGCAAATTTTGCTTGACACCGAGAAAAAATCATTTTCTAAATTCAACGTATGATCCAAAACTCCCTCGGCTTATCTAACGCCGCGAGACTTTGATATAACAAAAACGGCATAACGCAATGGTTATGCCGTTTTTTCCTTATATTTCATCAATTTTGATCAGATTTGTATTTCCAGAGTGGCCCGTCGTGTCACCGCCCGTGATAACTATGCGGTCATGCTTGTTAAGTCCGAATTCCTTGGCTGCAATTTTCTTTGCGGTGTAGAACAGCACGTCGGTGGACGTGAATTTCTCGCACATCGCGGGAGTGACTCCCCAGGACAGAGCAAGCTTTCTCCAGGTCTTTTCGTTGGTCGTAAGACCGATTATCTGAACGGGAGCGCGGAAACGTGATACCATTCGAGCCGTCATTCCCGAGAGTGAGCAGGCTACTATTGCCTTTGCGTCAATATCTATCGCCATTCCGCAGGTAGAGTGAGAAACCGCGTCGGTCATATTGCGGATATGGAAGTCTGCCTCGTGAAATCTCTTTTTATAATCAATGTTAGCTTCCGTGGTTTCAGCTATTTTTGCCATTGTCTGAACCGCCTGTATGGGATACTTGCCTGCCGCCGTCTCGCCCGAAAGCATGATTGCGCTGGTGCCGTCGTATACGGCGTTTGCAATATCCGATATCTCGGCTCTCGTGGGACGGGAGTTATTTATCATTGATTCAAGCATCTCGGTTGCGGTGATAACGCGCTTACCAAGCATACGGCATTTGGTGATGAGCTTTTTCTGTATCGCGGGAAGATGCTCAAAAGGAATTTCAACACCCATATCTCCGCGCGCAACCATAATGCCGTCGCAGTATTGACAGATCTCCTCGATGTTGTCCACACCCGACTGATTTTCTATCTTTGCGATAAGCTCAATATCCTCCGCGCCTATCTCGGACATATAATTGCGGACGTCAATAAGGTCCTGCTTGCAGGAAACAAAGGAGCAAGCGATATAATCTACCGAGTTTTCAACTCCCCACTTGATGTCCTTCTTGTCCTGCTCGGAAAGATAAGGCTGATTCATTACCTTACCCGGAAAGCTCATACTCTTGCGGTCGGAAAGCTCTCCGCCGCAGATTACGGTGCATTCAATCTCCGTGTCCTCTATCTTGTTGACCAAAAAGCTGAGCAGACCATTGTTAAGAAGAATAGTATCCCCAACCTCAAGCTCCTCGGGAAGCTTTGAATAGCTTACGGACACTCGCTCACAATTACCGATAATATCCTCGGTTGTAAAGGTAAATTTGTCTCCGTCGGAGAGTGTAACCTTACCTCCCTCAAAGGTCTTGATACGGTATTCGGGGCCCTTGGTATCAAGCATAACCGCGATGGGAAGCTCGAGCTCCTCCCTGACCTCCTTTACGACGTCAAGACGTCTTTTATGGTCGTCGTGCGTGCCGTGAGAGAAGTTGAATCTCGCCACGTTCATTCCCGCCTTGCAAAGTCCCGTTATGACCTCTTTAGTCTCGCTTGCAGGGCCAAGCGTACATACAATTTTAGTTTTACGCATAATATATCCTTTCCGATACGTTCCTCAGATAAATAGTTAAATTTAAAATTCACCCTTATATATTATAGTTTATCCTCGGGTAATTGTCAATCATTTTCACCCTATTATATTTTTATTTTTTAACTGTACGAGAATATCCTCAAGCTCATCTATGCTCTCGCTCTTCATTACTCTGTCGCGCAGATTTGCCGCGTCCCGCACGCCCTTGATATACCAAGCCACGTGCTTTTTCGCCTCCGCAGCGGCAACTTTCTCGCCCTTTTCGTCAACCATTATTTCAAGCTGACGGATTATTGTGTTTATTCTGCCCTCAAACGTCGGGTATATATATTCTCTGCCCTCAAGCGAGGCTGATATTTCGGAAAATATCCATGGATTTCCCTGCGCGCCGCGGGCTATCATAACTCCGTCGCAGCCCGTCTGTCTCATCATATTCAAGGCGTCCTCAGCGCAGTATATATCGCCGTTGCCAACAACGGGTACCTTGACCGCTTCCTTAACGCTCGCAATTATTCCAAGGTCAATGCCCGGCTTATACATTTGCTCGCGCGTACGCGCGTGAACGCAGATAAGCGACGCGCCCGCGTCCTCAAGCACCTGCGCCATCTCCACGGCGTTTTTGTTGTTATTTGAAAAGCCCGCGCGGATTTTGACCGTGACGGGTATCTCGCGCAAAGCGCCCTTGACCGCGCGTACTATGTCCGCGGCGAGCTTGGGGCTTTTCATAAGCGCGCTTCCCTCGCCGTTTGATACTATTTTATGCACGGGGCACCCCATATTTATGTCTATTGCCGCAGGTCTTATTTTTGAGGTACAGCCCTTATAGTCCATACTCTCAAGTCTTGCCGCCGCCTCTGCCATAAATGACGGCTCGCTGCCGAATATCTGCACCGCGGCGGGATACTCGTCTGTGTCAAGCGCGGCAAGCGGGGCGGTCTTTGACTCAAATCCCTCTTTTTTGCTCAACTGCTCGTAGCAAAGCGCCTTTGCCGAGAGCATCTCGCTGACGGTAAATTCCGCTCCGCACTCGCGGCATATCTTACGAAATGCCTTGTCGGTCACGCCTGCCATCGGGGCAAGCATAAGACCGTGTTTGAGTTCTGTATTTCCAAGCTTTATTTTCACGGTGACTCCTTTAGCCTTTCCCTGTGGGGAAGGCTATACGATCCATATTTCCTTTATTTTACTATACCACAATTCTACCCTCTTGTCAATCCAACTCGGTTTTTCGGGCAAAATATTTTTTCAAGATATTGCCCAAATCCGTTGACTTTTACGCGCGTGAGTGATATAATTTAAAGTGATAAAAATAAACTCGAAAGAAGATGATATATATGGAAAATCTCGGCTACTACAACGGAAAATTCGGACCTCTGGACGAAATGACAGTGCCCTTCAACGACCGCGTTCACTTTTTCGGTGACGGCGTTTACGAGGCAACTCCCGCCCGCAACCACAAGATTTACGCACTTGACGAGCATATCGACCGCTTTTATCGTTCGGCGTCTATGCTTGACATCAAGATCCCCTACACAAAGCAGGAGCTTGCGGACATTCTCTGCGACCTTGTAAAAAAGGTAGACTCCCCCGACCAGTTCGTTTATTGGCAGGCAACTCGCGGCACGGCGATAAGAAATCACGTTTACGACGAGGATATGAAGGCTAACCTCTGGGTATCCCTCAAGGCGCAGAA
>JAZNWS010000075.1:0-7903 GCA_045593485.1 Eubacteriales bacterium
TTTGCGGACGCTGTTCTGGCGGCAAGGGAGCTTGCGGGTGAAGGAGATATAGTACTTCTATCTCCCGCCTGCACGAGCTTTGACGCCTTCAAAAACTTTGAGGAGCGCGGAAACTACTTCAAAAAGATAGTAAATCAACTAAAATAAACGAGAGGAAAAACAAATGGAACTTAAAGAGCTTATAATCTCGCTCTCGTCGCTGATGTCGGTGACGGGAAACGAGAGATATAGCGCGGACAAGCTGAAATCTCTTATCGGAGATATGTTTGACGAGTGCTATACCGACAAGATAGGAAGCCACGTCTTTATAAAGAGATGCGGCAGAGAAAACGCGCCGAAAATTATGATAGACTGTCACTTTGACGAGATTGGTCTTATCGTATACGACATACACGAGGGAGGCTTTCTTTCGGTTGCCAATATCGGCGGCGTTGACTCGAAAATTTTGCAGTCTGCTGAGGTTATAATATACGGCAAGCGCGAGGTGTACGGCGTTGTTTGCTCCACACCTCCTCACTTGACGAATCCCAAGGAAGCTGACAAGGCAAAGGAAATCAGCGCGATACGTATAGATACGGGACTGACGAAGGAGGAACTCGAGGAAATTTGTCCTATCGGCACGCCCATAGGATTCAAGCCAAAATATACAGAGCTTCTCGGAGGCAGACTTGCGGGCAAGGCGTTTGACGACAAGGCTTGCGGAGCTTGCGCGGTCTACGCAATAGCAAACACAGATGCAAGCGAGCTTGCGGCAGACGTGTATTTTGCGTTTACAACACGCGAGGAGGTTGGCGGCTTTGGCGCGGCTACCTCGGCTTACAGCATCAATCCCGACTATGCGTTGGTTATGGACGTGACAAACTCCTGGGTGCCGGGCGTTGAGGGCAAAAAGTGGAGCATAATAGGCAGCGGAATTGCCATTTCCGTTTCCGCGGTCACAAACAGAGCGCTGACTAAAATGTCCCGCGCTATCTGCGACGAAAAGGGTATAAAGTACACCCTTCACGCCGAGCCGGGCAACACGGGTACGGACGCTAACAGAACGGGAATCACGCGCGGCGGTATTCCCACCGTGCTTGCGAGCCTTCCTCTGCGCAACATGCACACCTCAAACGAGGTTTTGTCGCTTGACGACGCGCAGGCGCTCTCGGATTTCGTTTGTGAATTTATAAAATCCAAGGAAATTGCGGAGGTGTTTGGCAGATGAAATATTCAGGCTTTGAGCTTCTTGAAAAATTAAGCCTTCTTTTCGGTCCTTCGGGCTGTGAGGGCGAGGTCGCGGACTTTATCGCAGAACAGATAGAGGGAGATTGCGACTCCTACACACGCGATAGAGTGGGCAATATTATTGCAAAAATCTCGGGCAGAGGAATTGAATACAATTCCGAATCTCCCAAAAAGGTCATGATATGCGCTCACATGGACGAGGTCGGAATTATGGTTTCGGACATTACCGAGGAGGGCTATCTCAAGTTTATGACGGTTGGCGGAATATCCCCCACAGTATTGCTTGACAAGAGAGTAGTTATCGGCGAGGGCGACAAGAGAATAAACGGCATTATTTCCTCAAAGGCGATACACATGCAGACTGCCGAGGAGCGCGCAAAGGTCATTCCCATAAGCAAGATGTATATAGACATCGGTGCGTCAAGCGAGGCAGAGGCAAGAGAGTATGTTGAGATAGGCGACGTTGGAGTGTTCGAGTCAGACTTTGTTCGATTTGGAGCAGAGGACAAGCTTATCAAGGGCAAGGCTCTCGACGACAGACTCGGCTGCGCGATAATGATAGACGTGATGAGACAGCTTCACAAGAGCGGCAAGGGTCTTGAATATGACGTTTACTTTGCGTTTACCTGCTGCGAGGAGATAGGAATTTCGGGCGCGGTCGTTGCGGCGAATACAATATCTCCGGATGCTGCGATAGTTCTTGAATCCACGGCAGTTGCCGACATTTGCGGAGTTCCCGAGGCAAGCAGAGTTGCAAAGCTCGGTGAGGGCGGTGCTATCTCTCTTATGGACAGAAGCACCATTTACGACAGAAATATCGTGGAGATCGCGCTTTCGGTAGCCGAGATAAAGGGTATCAAGGCGCAGATAAAGAGATACGTCTCGGGCGGAAACGACTCGGCAAACATTCAGAGAAGCGGCAAGGGTGTAAAGGTATTGTCTCTCTCCGCACCCTCAAGATATATCCACAGCGCGTCCAACGTAGTCCATGCGGATGACGTTGAGTCTATGAAAGAGCTTGTCTACGCGCTCGTGGCAGGCGGAAAGCTGTAATGCACAAGGTTAAAGAAAGGAATTTATATAAATGCTTAACACACTTAAATCATTGAATTCCTGCTCGTCGGTTTCGGGCAGAGAAAATTCTGTATCAAATAAAATTCTGACGTATATCGCGCCTCTGACGGACAAGGTCTGGGAGGATGCTATGGGAAATCTTATCGCCGTAAAGTACGGTAAGGGCGAGAACAAAAAGAAAATAATGCTCTGCGCACATATGGACGAGATCGGCTTTATCGTCACTCATATAGACGAAAAGGGATTTATCAGAGTAAGCCCCATCGGAGGCATCAACTTTGTGGCTGTGGCATACGGATACGTTGTGTCCGAGTCGGGAGTTAAGGGAATTATTGTTCCCGATGCGGGAGTTAAGGCTGCAGACATTGCGGCGGACAAGGTGTATATAGACATCGGCGCGAAGGACAAAAAGGATGCCGAGAAGAAGGTAAAGATAGGCGATTGCTTTAATCTTGAGTCATCCGTGACAAAGATAGGCAGAAAGATCTGCGGTCGCCCTATGGACGATAGAATAGGTTGCGTTATCCTTATTGAAATTGCAAGAAAGCTCTCCGAGAGCGGCTGCAACAACGACCTTTACTTCTGCTTCTCCGTGCAGGAGGAGGTAGGCGTTCGCGGCTCAAAGACTGCGGCTTACGCTATCGAGCCCGACTACGGCGTGGCTTTTGACGTGACGGGCACGGGTGACGTCCCCGGTGCTAAGCCTATGGCTTGCTCCGTTGGCGGCGGCGCGGCGATAAAGATCAAGGATAACTCCGTAATCTGCGACTGGGAGACCACGCAGAAGCTTATCTCTCTCGCAAAAGAGAATAATATTGAGCATCAGTGCGAGATACTCACCTACGGCGGCACGGACACGTCCTCTATGCAGATGGCTCGCGGCGGCTCTCGCGCGGTAGCTATATCCATTCCCACACGTTATATCCACACGGGTGTTGAAATGCTTGATATGAACGACGTCTCCGCATGCGTTGAGCTTGCTATAGTATTTGACGCAAATATCTGATAGATCGAGGCAGTATGAATTTTTCACAGACAATACTTGATTTGACGGCAAGAGCTGAGGCAGACCTCGCGCCCATATTTGCGAAAATAGACGAGGTTTCCTTTTATAACACAAACAAAATAATGGATTCGTTCAGAGAAAACCGAGTTGCGACTGCCATGTTTGACTCCACGAGCGGCTACGGCTACGACGACAGAGGCAGAGACACGCTTGATAAGATCTGGGCAGAGGTAATGGGAGCCGAGGCGGCTTTTGTACGCCACAATATCGTAAACGGAACGCAGGCTCTTACCATCGGTCTTTTCGGACTTTTGCGCCCCGGCGACCTTATGGTGTCGGTTGCGGGCAAGCCTTATGATACTCTTGAGGAGGTCATAGGAATTGCGGGCAAGGCAGGAAACGGCTCGCTTGCGGATTTTGGTGTAAAATACTCGCAGATAGAGCTTATAGACGAAAAAACTCTTGATTTTGAAGCGATAGGACGAGTTCTTACCGAGAATATCGCTCTCGGCAAGCCCGTAAAGGTAATATTCGTTCAGCGCTCCAAGGGTTATCTTAACAGACGCACCTTGACGGTTGCCGAGATAGGCGAGCTTGTAAAGCTCGTCAAGAGCATTTCCCCCGAAACATACGTCGTGGTTGACAACTGCTACGGCGAGTTTACCGAAAAATACGAGCCCACCCACGTTGGCGCGGATATGATAATCGGCTCGCTTATTAAAAATCCCGGCGGCGGAATGGCAGAGGTAGGCGGATATATCGCGGGTACTGCTCGCGCCGTTGAGCTTGCGTCATACAGACTGACGTCTGTTGGATGTGGACTTGAGGTCGGTGCTACAATGGGTCAGAACAAGAGCCTTTATAAAGGTCTTTTCTATGCGCCCCACACCACCGCGCAGGCACTCAAGACCGCGCACCTTGCCGCTCACATATTCGGCAATATGGGATACAAGGTAAGTCCCACTTGGGATGAGGAGCGCTCGGACATAATTCAGACGGTAATTACCGAATCTCCCGATCTGCTTTGCGCCTTTTGCAGAGGAATACAGAAGGGCTCACCCGTGGATTCCTTCGTCACTCCAGAGCCTTGGGAGATGCCGGGATATACAAGCCAGGTCATTATGGCGGCAGGCGCGTTTACACAGGGCTCGTCAATCGAGCTCTCGGCAGACGGACCTATGCGCCCTCCTTACACCGTGTATTTCCAGGGCGGCCTTACCTATGAGAGCGGCAAAATTGGCATTATGTCTGCGGCAGAGTCGATGCTCGGACAGAAATAAAAAAGAGGTATATGAAATTGAAAAAAAGAGTTGGAATTTTAATTTTGACACTTTGTATATTTATATCAGCACTGAGCTTTTCGGGTTGTTCTAAAAAGGATATCCCCGACGGATACCAGCTTGTCGCAAGGGAAGGTGACACCTTCCGCTTGTACGTTCCCACACAGGGATGGGCGTCTAACACGAGCAGCGGAGTCACAAGTGCGTACTTTGCGCTTTCAAGCGATGCTACGGGTGAGCCTGCCACGGTTGTGAGCGTTTACACGCCTGATGACGCAAAAGGCTGTCAAACCGTTGCGGAGTATTGGGAAATCTGCAAGCAAAAGCTTTCTGCGGAGCTTACTGACTTCAAATACATTGAGGACGAAAGCGGCACGACGGCGCTTGGAGGCGAGGCTGCGGGAAGATATATTTACACTGCCAAGGAAAACACGGGCATAGGAGATTCGGAGCAGGCAGTTCCCGTCACGTATAAGTTTATGCAGATAATGGCAATACATAACGGACAGATGTATGCTCTTCTTTTCTGCGCGCCCGAGGCTGATTATGACAAGAGAGTTGTTGATATGAACGGCAATCCCGACGAGGAGGACCTCGGAATTATCGGCTACTTCAGATTTGCCGAGGCATATGCTGCCGAGGACAATAAGAAGTACGACAAGGTGGATGCTCCCGAGGGAATGAAGCTCGCGTCGTCAAAGGAGAGACCGTATATTCTTTTCGCGCCTACCGATTGGAGTGTTGACAACAGCGGACAGATAACCAACGTTTATACGGCGGACAGGTCAAATCTTACGGTGCAGTTCATTATGCCGGCAGAGGAGGTACATTCCGTTGAGACGTACTGGAAGGTATGTATGCAGAAATATCAGAACGTTATGACCGATTTTGTGGAGGGAGAAGGCTCCGCACAAACTGTCGGCGGTATTGAGGATAGCTGGGTCGGTACATTCTCGGGCAAGAGCGGTGGAGTAGAGTATAAATTCAAGCAGGTGATAGTTCTCAAGGGCGAGATATACTACGTTATAACCTACACTGCAACTGTGGAAAATTACGATGCTCATATCTCGGACGTAAATAAAATGATAGAGCACTTTAAAGTAAAATAAGGAAACTGTAATGATTTATTTTGATAACAGCGCAACCACGGCTCTTAGCGAGGCTTCAAAGAAGAGTATTGCGGATATGCTTGATGTTTACGGCAATCCCTCGTCAAGACACGCGTTGGGGCTTGAGACAAAAAAGCATATAGAACAGGCAAGGGAAAATATAGCGCTCTCGCTCGGGCTCAAAAAGGGCGAGGCTCAGAGAGTTATATTCACATCCTCGGGTACGGAGGCTAACAACCTTGCTATTCTCGGAAGTGTTTACTCCAAGGATAAGCGTCGCGCAAATAAAATAATAACCACAGACTCGGAGCATCCGTCAGTGGAGAATGTTATGCAAAAGCTTGAGCGTGACGGCTTTGAGGTGGTGAGAATCTCAACTCGCGGCGGAGCTTTTGATTTTGACACCTTTGAAAAGGTAATGGATAATAACGTTTTGCTCGTGTCCGTGATGATGGTCAACAATGAGACGGGCGCGGTATATGACGTTCAAAAGATTTTTTCTGTTGCAAAAAGAAAAAACCCCGACGTTATAACGCATTGTGATGCGGTGCAGGGATATTTGAAGATGCCGTTCACACCTCAAAAGCTTGGAGCAGACCTTGTGAGCATCAGCGCGCATAAGATACACGGCCCCAAGGGAGTTGGCGCACTTTACGTATCACCCGAGATAATAAAAACGAAAAAAATCATACCTTATATAATAGGCGGAGGTCAGGAGGGCGGTCTGCGCTCGGGAACTGAGAATGTTCTCGGTATAGTCGGCTTTTCTGCGGCGGCTAAGGTTGGCTTTGATAAGCTTTTAGAGAATAGGGAAAGACTTATACAGCTCCGCAAGCTTGCCGAGGAGGAGATAATCCGCGCGGGCGCGCAGATAAATACCCCCACAGGCGAACGTGCGCCGCATATTATAAGCGTCAGACTCCCCAGCATTAAGAGTGAGACGATGCTCAACTTTTTGTCGGCAAAGGGAATATGCGTGTCGGCAGGTTCGGCTTGCTCGTCTCATTCCCAGCATATTTCAAGCGCGCTGATTGGATTTGGGCTCACGAAGGAGCAGGCGGACTCTACTATAAGATTAAGTCTTAGCGAATATAACACCGAGGATGAAGTAAAAGAACTCGGTCGGGTGCTTGCAGACGGAATAGGTATGCTTGTAAGGTTTAAAAGATGATATAAAAAAGGCGTTTTTCGTTTGCGGAGAATGCCTTTTTTGCATATATTTTATATTGGATAAAAAATAAAAATTTTTTCAAAAAAGGTATTGACAAACAATTTCGTCTGTGATATAATAGACGAGTCGCAAGGCAGGAGCCGCGCGATTATGGAAGCATAGCTCAGTTGGGAGAGCATCTGCCTTACAAGCAGAGGGTCATAGGTTCGAGCCCTATTGTTTCCACCATTTAAGTTTAACTCTCAATAGAGGGATAAACCAAAAGCCCATTTTGCGAAGCAAAATGAGAGCATACAATAGGCAGTTTGTGCGAAGCACAAATTAGTCCATACAATAGGCAGTTTGTGCAAAGCACAAACTAGTCCAATTTGAGCGTAAGCTCAAATTAAGGCCCGGTAGTTCAGTTGGTTAGAACGCTAGCCTGTCACGCTAGAGGTCAGGGGTTCGAGTCCCCTTCGGGTCGCCACAATTTTAATTGGCATTTATATGCCTCTGTAGCTCAGTTGGTAGAGCAGAGGACTGAAAATCCTCGTGTCGTTGGTTCGATTCCGACCGGAGGCACCACGCCGAGTTTAACTCGGCATTTGCGGATTTAGCTCATTTGGTAGAGCGTCGCCTTGCCAAGGCGAAGGTGGCGGGTTCGAGCCCCGTAATCCGCTCCATTATGGAAGCATAGCTCAGTTGGGAGAGCATCTGCCTTACAAGCAGAGGGTCATAGGTTCGAGCCCTATTGTTTCCACCATTTTTATTATATAGACGGTTTGTGCAAAGCGCAAATCAGTCCATATAATAGGCAGTTTGTGCGAAGCACAAACAGTCCATACAATACCCCATTTTGCAAAGCAAAATGAGAGCACAAAAGGCCATTTGCGAAGCAAATGAGTCCAATTTGAGCGTTAGCTCAAATTAAGGCCCGGTAGTTCAGTTGGTTAGAACGCTAGCCTGTCACGCTAGAGGTCAGGGGTTCGAGTCCCCTTCGGGTCGCCATATGCGGATTTAGCTCATTTGGTAGAGCGTCGCCTTGCCAAGGCGAAGG
>JAZNWS010000076.1:0-3140 GCA_045593485.1 Eubacteriales bacterium
GGAAGGCTCGCGCAGAGCTATCATAGTCTTTTTGCCAAGCTTTGACATAGCCATACCAAGACCAATGCTCGTTGTAGTCTTACCTTCGCCCGCGGGCGTGGGGTTTATAGCTGTGACAAGAACAAGCTTTCCGTCGGGATTAGACGCTACCTTATTCATATACTCGTTGCTTATTTTCGCCTTGTATTTTCCGTAAAACTCAAGGTCGTCCTCGCAGATACCAACGGTAGATGCAACATCTTTTATAGGGAGCATTTTTGCTTCTCTTGCAATTTCTATATCCGTTTTCATATTAGTCACCATTCAACCTTTCTGTTATCAGATGTGTTTTTCCATAGTGGATATTGCCGCTACAAATCTTGCCTCGCTCTTGATAGGCGCCCAGATTCTGCTGGCGAATCTTCCGCGGAGGAGCTTTGAGCAAAGGCTGATATCATTTCCTCTTGTATGCTCAACCTTATTGATGAGTATAGAGGAATAGTTCACATTATCGGGGCGTGTATCAAAGGCTATTGCATACTGCGCCATCTTCTCAACGCAGTCAAGCGCTTTTACTCGGTCGCCCTGCATAAGATAAAGCATTGCGAGCTGACGGTAGGAGTTTGCTATTCTGTCGTTATAATAGAGAAGTCCGTCACCAAAAATAACGTCAAAGAGCTCAATACCTTTTTGCATTACCTGAATTTTCTGCTCAAGAGAGTAGTTATTCTCGGAAATGTCGGGTACGCAAGCAATATTGTATATATGCCACCAGATATTGTCAGCGAATTCAATAATATTGGTCTGAGCCTGACGGAATGCAATATCACCCGTAAGCACGGTAGCCTTGACTATCTCCTTACTGTAGTCCATGCTGTGAAGCTTCTCGGCAATATCAAGAGCCGCCTTATCGTTGCGGAGCTGGTGCGAGTATATATCGCAAAGAGTTTTCTTCGTGTCGTCGCGCAATTCGTCGTCGGTGCAGTAATCAAGCACGTGATTGCAAAGCGAGATAGCTTCTGCAAGGTCTGCCTTTTTGGGCTTGTCCGCGTTTATGGCGGAGAGCACCTTTGCAAGCTCAAGCTGGATCTCAAAGGAGGAGGGAATCTCCGCGTAAGCCTCACGCAAAAGCGCAAGACACTCTGTAAGATTTTCCTCGTCCTCAAGTCTTTCTGCCCGAGCGAGATAATCCTTTATCTTACTTTCCTTTTGGACACTGTCGTAGCAGAGGAGCTCGTCCATGCCCACGCCAAAAAAGTCGGCAATAAGGGGGAGTGTCTCAATATCCGGATAACATATCTCGGACTCCCAACGGGAAACCGCCTGAGGAGTGACGTTAAGATACGCCGCAAGCTTTTCCTGCGTGGTATCGTTTTTCTTTCGGAGCAAACGAATTTTCTGTCCTATTTTAATTCCTGTCATTTGACTAAAATCCTTTCGTCAATTTTTTCCGACTATCTAAATATTATTATATAATATTTATTTTGCAAAGTCAATATATTATTTTCAAAAACTAAACTTATTGTTTAATTATTTGGCGCTAAAAATATTTTGAAAAAACTCTTTACTTTAGCATTCTAAAATGGTAAAATATATATAGGCCCCCCATTTAATTAAAATAGGACGGTACAGATCAATGAAAAAAACAAAATTCGACGCAGACATTGAATATCTCTATAAGGGAATAATAACTCTTGAGAATACCGAGGACTGCAAAAAATTTTTAGAGGATCTTTGCACAGTATCCGAGCTTCAGGAAATGTCGCGCAGATTAAAAGCGGCGAGGATGCTAAGCGACGGATACGTTTATTCCGAAATAGCGGCGCAAACGGGACTAAGCACAGCGACTATCAGCCGCGTAAATCATTGCATAAAATACGGCAACGGCGGATACAGCAACGTGCTTGAAAATATTAAAATTGAGGAAAAAAAGCATAAATAATATGGCAGAGAATACATATTCGGGCTATGGCTCAATTTCGGGAATATACGACAGAATAAACTCCGAGATAGATTACTCCGCGTGGGCGGATTTTATCGAGGCTTGCTTTCATAAATACTCAAAGGACAAGCCCTCGCTCGTGCTTGACCTCGCGTGCGGTACGGGAAGCATGACTCTTGAGCTTGCTCGCCGCGGATACGATATGATAGGAGTTGACGGCAGCGAGGATATGCTCGCCGAGGCGTATAACAGAATGTACGACTGCGAGATGAGTGGCATTCTTTATCTCAGACAGGATATGCGCGCCTTTGAGCTTTACGGCACGGTTGGCGCGGTCACGTGTTGCCTTGACAGTATTAACTATCTTTCGGGCGACGGCGAGCTTGAAAAATGTCTTGCTTGTGTGCATAATTATCTTGATCCCGACGGACTTTTTATATTTGACGTAAATACTCCCTATAAGTTTGAGAATATATACGCAGACAACTCTTATATCCACGAGGACGAGCGTGACGGCAAGGCGACTCTTTGCGCATGGCAGAACGACTACGACAAGGAGAGCAAGCTCTGCAGCTTTTATCTGAGCGTATTTGAGGAGGACGAGAACGGCAAATATACCCGCACCGACGAGATACAAACAGAGAGATGCTTTGACAGAGCAGAGATAAAAGCCGCGCTTGAGGGTGCGGGCTTTGAAGTAATAGGCTTTTTTGGAGATTATAAATTTACAGAGGCCACCGACAATGACACTCGCTGGTATATAGTAGCGAGAGCAAAAAAATAAAAAGAGGAAAAAACAATGTCTCAATCAAAAATTTTGCGCGCCATGACGAGTGACGGCAGCGCGAGAATACACGTAATAAATTCAACGGAAATTGTAAATCAGGCAATTAAATTCCACAATACGACACCCACCGCAACCGCAACCCTTGGCAGACTTCTCACCGCTACGTCTATGATAGGCTGTATGCTCGGCGAGAAGGAGGACAGTGTGACCGTATCCCTTTACGGTGACGGACCTGCGGGACGCGTTATCGTCACGTCCGACTATATCGGAAACGTGCGCGGATATATCCAGAACCCCGAGGTTGATCTGCCCCTCAAGCCTAACGGAAAGCTTGACGTAGGTGGAGCTGTCGGACGCGGATTTCTCAATATGATAAAGGACATCGGCGAGGGCGAGCCCTATAACGGCTCTGTCGAGCTTGTGTCGGGCGAG
>JAZNWS010000077.1:0-2716 GCA_045593485.1 Eubacteriales bacterium
TGACGGAATGGAGGCGGTAAGGCTTTGCCGCAAAGAAAATTTCGATATCATAATAATGGATATTATGATGCCTGAGCTTGACGGCTTTTCAGCTTGCAGAGAGATAAGAAAAATATCGCAGACACCCATAATAATGCTTTCGGCACGAGGTGAGGAATACGACCGTATAAACGGCTTTGAGCTTGGTGTGGACGATTACGTTGTAAAGCCGTTTTCTCCAAAGGAGCTTATGCTTCGCATAGGAGCGGTAATGAAGCGTTCCTCGGGAGCTGTGACGCACGACACGGGAGCTCAGAAAAAGCAAAACGTAATTATAGAGCTTGACGGCGGCGGACTCAAGGCAGACGTGACCGCGCGTATAGTTTACATAAGAGGACAAAGAATAGAAATGTCACCCAAGGAATACGACCTGTTTTTCTATATGCTGGACAACAGGAACATAGCTCTTTCACGTGAAAAGCTTATCAGCGAGGTATGGGGATATGATTTCTACGGAGATGCCCGCACGCTTGATACTCACATAAAGCTGTTGCGCAAAAGCCTTGGAGAATACAGTAAATATATAGTCACGCTCCGTGGAGTTGGCTATAGATTTGAGGGCGAGAACTGATAAATTTACTTTGCGACGGAGAATGTTATGAATAATAACGCGCAGCAAATGCACGAAAAAAGAAAGAAAATAAATAGCCGCTACGAGATGGGAGTCTCGTGGCGGTTGTTTGGCGCTTTACTGATATTTGTGGCGGTAATGCTTATAGTAATATGGGTATTTCAGGTCGCGCTACTCAACTGGTTTTACGAGCAAAGTAAAATGGAGGAGCTTGAGACTACCGACAAGGCGCTTTCCGCATTTCTGACAAAACCGCAGGAGCTTAACGATACGGCAAACTTTTATGCGGCGGAATATGACGAATGCATACGTGTTTTCATAGTAGAGAACGGAGACGCGCGAGAGATAGTAAAGGATGTTTGTATCTCTCACACTTGTCTTATACATCACGTTTCGGGAGATACGCTCTCAGATTATTGCTCCAAGGCGATGAGCTCGGAGGACGGAGTTTACATTGCCCAGCTTGCTCATTCGGATACACATTCAAGGCCCGACACAGGGGATTTTGGAACGGTTTACGTCTCGGTCAGAGAATCGGAGGGCAGTGTTTATGTGATCATGCTCAATTCCGATCACGTGCCTCTCAACGCTACCGTAAATACTCTGCAGATGCAATTCAGCTGGATAGCCCTTATCCTTCTTATCGCGGCGCTGATCGTGGCGCTCAGCGTCTCAAAGTCGGTGTGTAAACCTCTCAAGGAAATGGGACAGTCGGCGGAAATGCTTGCAAGGGGCAACTATAACGCGCATTTCAGGGGCGGAAACTACCGTGAATCCCAGGAGCTTGCCGATGCGCTGAATTATGCGGCGTATGAGCTTTCAAAGACCGATGCGCTCCAAAAGGAGCTTGTGGCGAACATATCCCATGACCTGCGCACGCCGCTGACTATGATAAAAGGTTATGGCGAGGTCATGAGAGATATCCCCGATGAGAACACTCCCGAAAATCTTCAGGTGATAATCGACGAGACCGAAAGACTCAACGAGCTTGTAAACGATATGCTTGACCTGTCAAAAATACGCTCAGGAGCGAGAAAGCCCGAGCCGTGTGAATTCAATCTCACGCAGACGGTAAACGAGGTAATGGCAAGATATTCAAAGCTCACCGAGAGAGACGGATACAGAATTACCTTTGATTTTGATCGGGAGATATACGTCCGTGCAGACAGGACCATGATACTTCAGGTGATCTACAACCTGATCAACAATGCCATAAACTACACAGGTGAGGATAAATACGTCAAGGTGGTACAGAGCCATAATGACGGAATAGTCCGTCTGTCCGTGACCGACACGGGCGAGGGAATAGCCGTTGAGGATATGCCGCTTGTCTGGGACAGATACTATAAGGTGGACAAGGTACACAAGCGCGCAAGAATAGGCACAGGACTTGGACTATCCATAGTCAAGGGCGTTCTTGAATCCCACAATGCCGCTTACGGACTCAACAGTAAGCTTGGTGAGGGCTCTACCTTCTGGTTTGAGCTTGAGATAGTGAGAAGTGAGTTTATTGCTCTGGAATAAAATTCTTATTGTGCCAAAAGGCACTTGATATTTCGCGATTTTAGTGGTATAATTACTTGAAAAAACGCAACAGAGGTATTTATGACTGATAGAGACAGTGTTTTGAGGACAATTATAAAATGCCCCGTATGCGAGAGCGGTGTTTATGAGTCGGACGACAAAAAAAGCCTGTTTTGCACAGGGCAAAGACGCCATTGCTTTGATTTTTCCTCCGATGGATACGTAAGCCTTTCCCGTCAGGGCGCGGGGGATTCCAAGCAGGCAATAGCGGCAAGGCGCGCCTTCCTTTCGGGAGATTATTATCTTCCTCTTGCAAATAAGATTTGTGAGGTCGCCGCAAAATACGTGAGCAGCGACGCCGTGATACTCGATGCGGGCTGTGGCGAAGGCTATTACACGAATAAGATAGCGCAAGGGTTCGGATTTGCACTGGGCTTTGATCTGTCGAAATTCGGCGTTGCCGCAGGCGCAAGGTCGGCAAAACGAGAGAAAATAGACAACACGTTTTATGCAACGGGCAGTGTGTTCGAGCTTCCTGTAAAGGACGCAAGCGTTGACTGTGTCGTAAATATATTCGCGCCA
>JAZNWS010000078.1:0-14280 GCA_045593485.1 Eubacteriales bacterium
TATCAATCTTTGCCTTCCGTCACCGAAAAGCTCCGCCGCAAGCGGCGTGCCACCCCACAGTATCCTCTCGGAGCTTGGGACGTCCTTCCCATAGGGGGGTGCTTTAGGTAGGGTTTACAGCAAACCTATGTTACCATAGGAGTGGGTGAGCTCTTACCTCGCCTTTCCATCCTTACCAAAGCGTTTTAGGGGAAACGGGGTGCAGAAGCTTTGTTCTTGTGCCCGTCGCCGTATCGGGTACGGCAGTGAGACATATTCAATCATACATCTCTCCCTAAAATGTGTTGGCGGTTTATTTCTGTTGCACTTTCCCGACAGTTGCCTGTGGCTGACGTTATCAGCTACCCTGTCCCATAAAGCCCGGACTTTCCTCACGCGGATACCTTTCGGCGTGACCGCGCGCAACCGTCCGATAAAGCTACGTTAGGTATTATATCAAAAAAATTTCCGTGTGTCAACTCAAATTATCAAAATTCCTTGACTTTTGAGCCCTTATATGATAAAATTATATGTTGGATAAATATTAAAACGAGGTTTATTTAATGAAAATTGGATTTGTTTCACTTGGCTGTCCCAAAAATCAGCTTGATACAGAGGTAATGCTTCACGAGGTAATGTCGGCGGGCTACGAGATAACCCCCGAGGATACCGATGCGGACATTATTATTATAAACACCTGCGCATTCATTGAATCCGCAAAAAAAGAGGCTATCGACAATATTCTTGACGTTGCCTGGCTCAAGGAACATAACGGACTTTCAGGCATTATCGTCACAGGATGTATGGCGGAGCGCTACGGACGCGAGATACTCGAGGAATTTCCCGAGGTCGACGCGGTGCTTGGCGTTGGCAGCATACATAACATCGTGCCCGCCATTGAGAGCGTCATAGCCAACCTGAAAAAGAAAAAGAATAAGGAGAGATACTACTCCTGCGAGGATAAAAACACGGTGCGTCTTGGCGGTGACAGAGTGCTGACAACTCCCGATTACGCCGCATATCTCAAGATATCCGAGGGCTGCGACAACCGCTGCACCTACTGCGCTATTCCCGACATACGCGGAAAATTCCGCAGTCGTCCTATGGAGGACCTTATCGCAGAGGCAAAGGAGCTTGACGAGATGGGTGTCAAGGAGTTGACTATCATCGCGCAGGACACCACAAGATACGGAAAAGACCTTTACGGCGAGTACTGTCTTGACAAGCTGCTTCATAGAATTACAGAGGAAACAAATATCCCGTGGATACGCGTGCTCTACTGCTACCCCGACAAGATAACTGAAGGCTTTGTTGCGGAGTTCCGCGACAATCCGAGAATTCTCAAATATCTCGACCTTCCCCTCCAGCACATCTCAAACCCCGTGCTCAAGAGAATGAACAGACACGGCAACGGCGCGCTCATTCGCGAGGTAGTGTCCACCCTCCGCCGCGAGATACCCGACATAACTATCAGAACCACCTTCATCGTGGGCTTCCCCGGCGAGACCGAGGAGGACTTCTGCGAGCTTGCCGAGTTTATCAAGGAGGCAAGATTTGAGCACGCGGGCGTGTTCACGTATTCCCGCGAGGAAGGTACTCCCGCCTACAACTTTGAGAATCAGATCGACGAGCAGGTAAAGCAGGACAGAATGGACATCCTGATGCGCAGTCAGCTTGAAATAAACTACGAGCAGAACAAGGACAAAATTGGCAAGACCGTGACTGTTCTCTGCGAGGACTACGACCCCGTAAGCGAGTCGTATTTCGGCAGAAGCGCGGCAGACGCGCCCGACATCGACGGCAAGGTTTTCTTCAAGTCCGACCGCAAGCTCACCCCGGGCGAGTTTGTAAACGTAAAGATCCGCAAGGTTTTGGACTACGACCTCTACGGATTTGCGACGAGTAAATAAGAAAGGCTCAGGTGCAAGAAAATGAAAATGAATCTTCCAAATAAGCTCACGGTACTCAGACTTATAATGGTGCCGATATTTATGGCAGTAATGCTTGTTCCCTGCTTTGCAAACGTAAATTCCACCACAAATACCATTCTCCAGATAGTCGGAGCGGTGCTGTTTGTTGCCGCGTCCCTCACGGATATGCTCGACGGCAAGATAGCGAGAAAGCACAATCTGGTCACAGACTTCGGCAAGTTCCTTGACCCTCTGGCTGACAAGTTTATGGTTATCGGCGCTATGGTCTGCATATTCTACTACAACGCAGTCGTGGCAAACAAAAACCTCGCAACGCTGTATTTCGCGGCTCTCGTTATCGTCGTATTCCGCGAGCTTGCGGTCACGTCTATAAGACTTATCGCGTCCTCAAAGCAGAACGTGGTCATCGCGGCGAATATGCTCGGCAAAATTAAGACCGTCACACAGATAATCGCCGTAGTTGCGGCAATAGTCGAGCCCGTTATCTACTCAAGCCTCGGCGTATGCGGTTGGGTGTGCAAATTCCCTCCCCTCACGTTCTTTATGACGGCAGTTATGATAATATTTACCATCATTTCTGGAATAAACTACATCACGGGCGCGTGGAAATACCTCGACCCCGAGAAATAATAAATGCGGAAAAGGGCTCCTTCTCACAAGGATGATTACTTGTAAGTCATAGATTGGTACGTAGTAAACAAAAAATACCCCCGACAGATTTTCGATGTCTGTCGGGGTTAATTGCTATTTGGAATCATTATCTTCCATTTACCTTATAGTCGGTTTCGCCTTTGTATTATAAAGACTTTACCCCTATTCTTCAGTGTATAATTCGTCATAATACCACCGCATAGGGTTTTCGTGAATGTATCGCAAATGCTCCTCATAATCCTGACGATCACGAATTACATGCTCATAAAAGGATGTTTGGAATAATTTTCCCGCCAATCCTTTCTCTTTACATTCTCTCGTTGTCAGTGATTTATACGCACAAATCGTGTCCATGATCGTAGGGCGGGGGCTTGCTCCCGCCGCATCGCTCTCCAAAATCAAAATAATGTGAATGTGATTTGGCATTATCACGTATCTGTCAACCAAAAGGTAGGGATAGCGATCTTCGAGTAATAATAATTGCTTTTCCGCAATCTTTCCAAACGTGGTGTACTCAACTCCGTCTATTTCGGCGGGAGCAAGCCCCCGCCCTACGATGCGAGATAGTACACATCTTCTGTTTTGAGTACATATCGTGACAAAATATGCACCTGCGGAGCTATAATTATAATTATCAAGCCGAGGATGCTTTCTTTTCGGCAATTCTTTTTTGTTATCCATTTTCATCACCCCTTCCATTATAACACAAATCGGCAGAGAAAACAATTTCTCTGCCGAAATTTGTTTGGCGGTGGGAGCAAGCCGATTTGCTTGCAATTCAGCCGGTTTTGCAACATCCTTATGAGAACCAGCCTAATGTAGCCTTTTTTGTATTTATTCAGCCGTATATCCCCAATTTACCGAAACGCCCGAGCTCCAGCTGCTATCCCAAGCCGCAGGCTGTCCTGCAGCCTCGCAATTTACCGTAATATTGCCGCAGCCCTTGAAAATATCACCGCCAATATAATCCACGCCTGCGGGGATCGTCACCGTCTTGAGAGAGCGACAGCCCGAGAATACGTAAAATCCTATTTCCTTAACGCTTGAAGGGATATTAACGCTTTCAAGATTCTGGCAGTTAAGGAAGGCTCTGTGCCAGATTGCCGTCACACCCTCAGGCAGCGTGATGCTTTTCACCGTCTGACACTTGTTGAACGCGCTATCGCCTATGGACGTCACGGGCAAGCCGTTGTACGTCTCGGGAACAACTATATTTTCACACCTGCATTTGCCAACGCTTACAAGAGTGTACGCCTTGCCGTCATCATTCAGCTTATATATCAGCTCCTCGGTGCATACGTCGGACACCTCACCCGAGGGCTGCTCCGTAGGCTGCTCTTTATTTTTTCTGTTTGAGCACGCGGCAAGAGAGATTATCAAAGCTGCCGCGAGAATACAAATTATTATTATTTTTTTCATTTTTTCCGTCCTGATTTTTATTTTACTACGGTATTATAACATTTTCAGACTCACTTGTCAAGCAAAAAGCATACGTCAGTCAAATAAACTTTTACAAAAATTATCACTGAATATCTCAAGGCTCTCAAAATCCATAGCCGACTTGTATATCTGCTCAAGCTCAAAGTGGTATTTCCCCGCGCGCTCAAGCTCGCCCTCTGCGCCCGTGACGCACATATCAATAAGCCTTTTGCAGTATTTTTTCTCCTTTTTGCTCCGCTCGTGGCTATCTGAAAAATAAAATCTTTCCAGATTGACAATACGTATTTTGTTTTTGTATTTTTCTCTTGCATCCTTTGGCAAGGCAGACTGCTTTACAAACCACAGCCTCGACTCCTCAAGATATATTCCGTCAAGCTCGCGGTAATATACGGGGCTTTGAGCTATACGCACCTTAAGGCTTTTCTGTCTGGCGCTCTCAAGTATCATACGCAGACACTCCTCCGCGCCGTGATCCCCCGCAATAAGATATATTTTGTCCGCGCTCTCCTCAAAGCTCTCCAGATGCGCCCGCCCGAGCATTCCTATACAGTTGATAAGCGCGGGCAGAGCAAAATAAGCCTCACCGCTCGGTATTTTCTTCATCAGTCTTTCCACAGCGCCCCTCATTTTTGCGGAATTGACACTTGCCTTGCCGTATGAATTATAAACCTCGTTGAGATTTCCGCAGGCTCGCAGATAGGCGTACGCCGTATTATAGCATTGACTCTTTTTTTGAGAAAGCTCTCTTATTCTGTCGCTGTTTTTTCTAAGCGCTTTTCTGTCCCAGAAGCCTCCCGTGTTGACTATCTCCTCCCGCGCGCCGGGGAGTCTTTCCACGTACGGATGAGGAAACGTGCCGTCGATGATTCCGACTCTCTCACCGCCGCGCTCAATCATCACTCCGTCAAGAGACGTGTGATCCGACGAGCAGAAATATCTCTCAACACACCCGCCCAGCGCCTCTGCCATATCAGCTGCGCGTCTCATAAGCGTGGATTTGCCCGTACCGGGTCCACCCTTGATAATGTAAAGTCGGTCAGCCCTCTCAAAGCATTCTCCGTAATAATTTTTAAATCCGTCCGCGGAATTTGACGCGGCGAAAAAGCTCATAGACATCAGTATCTCTCCCCCAAAAAAGCATTCGATATATTATATGCGCTTTTAATAGCGTTTGACACAAAAAAGCCTTCCCTTGTGAGGGAAGGCTTTTTTCGCAATATAAATCTTACGCCTTTGCAACTATGGAAATATTGATAGGCTCGATAGCCGCCTGCTCGTAAACCACCGCGTTTATCTGCGCAAGCTGAGCGGGTGTGAGCGCGCCGTCCTCGCTCTTTACAACGATGTTCGCGCTGTCTCCGCTGATAACCGCGACGCACTTCTCAAAGCCCTTGGACACGAGTATAGACTCAATATTAGCCTCCTGCTGCATCTCAAGAGAGATCTGCGAGATCTCCGCTGCCGCCTCTGCCTTTACCTGTTCTGTCGCGCTCGCGTTATCTATAACCGCCTGAAGCACCTCAAGAGCCTCGTCTCTCGCTCTCTGACGGCTTACCTGTATAGACGAAAAATAGCTGTCTGTCGACGTGTCCGTGTCGGGAGAAGTCGTTCCCTGCTCACCCGACGCGCCGTCGGACGTGGGGTCCTTTGTGTTATCAAGAATACCCACCATTCCGTCGCCGCCGTTATAGTCGTAGCCGCCGTCGTTATCTCTGAATATCAGCCAATTCGCCAATACTGCCACACCGATAAGCACCACCGCGCTTGCTATAACAAGATTTTTCTTGCCTATTTTCTGAAAAAATTTCTTAACCGAGTCCATTGAATCCTTAAATGCCATTACTATGCCCTCCTGAATATAGGTTATTTTTGACAGCGTCTGCCCGCCGCCGATTTGCTTAATACATTATATTTGAGTCTTCTCCGACTTATTCCAAAAGCGAAAAATTAAATTACGTATATTCTCGTCAGCGGCAGTCCGTAGGCTGACGAGAGCAGCGCGGATATCTCGTCCTTCTTTGACTGACCTACCCCCGACGGACAAATTATTCCTACCCCCGACAGCGCGGGAAATTTCTGCCCGAGATAAAGCGCCTCTGCGTTTGAGCCGCTCCCTACTATGACGTACTCGCACTTTTTGTCACCGTCCGAGCTTGTATTTGAGTTTTGCGCGTATATTATCTCACCCGAGGACTCAAAATCCAGCAAAACGTATATATCCCCCGCCCCAATTAGTCTCTCACAGCTCGCCTTGATGCTTGACGAAAGCGTCTGCTTATACTCCTCAAAGCTCTCATTGTTATACCTGTGCTGATCATACGGCTCCTCCTCCTGCTTGCTTTTGGACGCTCCGCTGCCTATTATCAGCATAATTATACCTACCGCAAAGGCGCAAATAACTATCCACAGCGCGCCGCTTTTCCTCATATGTCGGAGCGCGCCCGAAACCTCTTTTTTTTCCATATTTCCCCCTTATCCTACCGCGGTTATGACCTCGCAGTCAAATATCTTCTCAAAATACACCTCAATTTTTGCCGTGTCCTTAAATGCCGCGCTCTGCGGCAGCTCAATATATATTTTCTCTATGGCAATCCCCTCACCGTCACCCTTATACGTCACGGACACTCTTTTCGCCGAAACGCCGAAGGTCATCTCAAGCTCGGAGCAGACGTAGTCCCTGACCGCCCCCTCGCCGTAATCCTTGAGATAATCCTCCCACTCGTCACGGTACTCCTCGGACGGCGCGCTGGGTATGTAAAGAGTTATATCAAGCTCGCGGATAAAATTTATCACGCTCACAGCAGGCCTTGTCATAATACAGATAATACACAGCCCCGCAATAAGCTTCTGATTTCCCCTGAGGCTCTCGGAGGGCGAGATAAAGCACACAACCGCGGCAAGAATTGAGCAGATTATAAGGCTTAACAGATATTCCTTCATTTTAACACCCCTTACGCAATCGCTGGAGCGGCGGCGCTGAGCGTTGCCATTGCTACGACAAACACGACCGAGCACATTATCGCAACTCCCTCAAGAATTCCGTAAAGCTCGGAGACCTCGAGAAAGAGCTTATGCTCCCCCGCCATACCAAGCATACCCGAAAGACTCCCTATCAGACTGTATATACTCCGCATAAGCCAAAGCTCAATTATCACGGGCAAGAGCAAGAGCAGAAGAATTATTATCCCCCCCACACCCACAGCGCCCCTAATAAGCTCCACGCTTGACGCCAATGTACCAAGGCTTGAGGACACCGCTCCCCCCGTCACGGGAATACTGCCGAGGAACATTTTTGCTCCCTTGATAGCCAGACTGTCCGCCTTTGAGGCTATTACCGTCTGCGAGGACAAGGACAGACTCAGTATCGCCGTGATTATGCCAAGCGCCGTCAGAAAGGTCTTTTTGACAGAGCTCCCGATACTCCCCGCCCATATGTCCGAGGTCATACTCGACGTAAGACTTATAGCAAGGCAAAAGCAAAACAGAGGTATTACCACAACGCTCGAGATAAATTCCACGACTCCAAGAGTCACAAGCAGCCCCGAGCTTGACCTCATTGCCGCGCTGATATTTCCGCCCATTGTGTAAAGAGTTGCCGACAGCGGAACAAACGCGGATATAATTCCCGTCACCCTTATAAAAAACTCCTTTACGTCCTCAAGCACGGATATTGCTACCCCACCTACCAGGCAAAAAACAACCAATCGCGAGCATATATCAAACGCCCGAGACGCGCTTGGCGACAGATGCGCCGACATAAGTCCCCCGAGAGATGACAGAACCACAAGTCCCAAAAGCAGCGCCACGTGGGGCATAATTTTTCCAAGCGCCGAGGCAAAACAGCTTAAAACCGCCGAGAAAAGATACTCAACACCGCTCATCTCACTCACCGCGTCGGCAACCTTGTCCGCGTCGTCAGAGTATATATTCTCGGGCAAAAGCTGTTTTGTGTCGTCAGGCAGCTTGTCGAGGAAATCCCCGTACCCGTCGGGCATAGCAGTCTCCTCCGCTCCGATAAAAACAAAAAGCAATCCCGCAAGCAGCATAACCGACAATATGCCAAAAAGTATTTTATAAAGCCCTTTTCTTAATTTCATATCATTTGCACCAGGTCCTCGGCTATTGCTATCAGCTCCTCAATAAGCGGCAGAGCAACTATAAGCATCTCTATCTTGCCCGCAAGCTCGGCGTATCCCGCGACAGTCTGCTCTCCGCAGTCGCGACAGACCGAGGCGCATATATGCGTCAAGAACGCAACGCCTAACGCCTTGAGCATTACTGACAGATAAGTGTTTATCTGCTCCCCCTCGGAAATGTCTGTGACAAACTCGATAAGCGGCGACGCGCATATCAGCACCCCTCCCGCAAGTATGACGGCAGATATGACCTTTACTATGCCCGAAAAATCCTTATTCGCGCTCCTTATAACCACCCCAACGCACGCGCACATTAGCGCCACGCCGAGTATTTTTACTATATCCCGCATTAAAATCCGAATACCGAGCGCACAAGACGGAACAGCTCGTCTATCTCCTGCACGAGCATAATAAGTACCACAATAATTCCCGATACGGTGACAAGCATTGCCTGCTCGTCCCTACCCGATTTGGCAAGTATCTGCGAGGCTGCCGAGACTAAAATTCCCACCCCGGCAACCTTTAGTATAATTGCAATATCCAAGTCTGTTTCCTTTCCTTTCTGAATTTATCACCACAAAATTATGAGTATTCCTATCGTCGAGCATATACAAAGCGCGCTCCCTATCCTCTGACGCGCGGGCAGGTCCTCAAAAAGCGCCCGCCTTTGCTCGCCAAGCGCTTCTATGTAATAGTCGCACCTCTTTAGCTGCTCCTCTCTGTACAGCCCGCCGAACTCAAAATAAAAGCTCTCAAGCAATCTATACGTCTCAGCGTCAAGATATATTCTCGCGTGGCGCAGCATCTCGCCAAGGTCCTCGCTCCCCTCAAGAAGCTCAAGCCCGTCGGGACGGTTGCGCAATATATCGCATAGCGGCAGGCTGTAGCAGTCTATCTGCCCCTTTATGTGAAGAATGAGACTGATAAACGAGTCTATAACTCTGAGCTTTTTCTGCTCAAATCTCGATATTGACACGGCAAGCACAAGCCCCGTGACCGCCAAAAGCAGACTTCCAAAAAGCTTTAGCATAAAACCCTCCTAAAAAGTATCAAAAAGATTGCGGCAAAGCATCCTTGTGCAGAGTTATGTCGTAGTTGTAATCCATATACGGCGCGCGAGAAATCCCCACGTAAGCCCCGAATATTCCCGCCTCGTGAAGCAGTCTTATTCCCGTGCGGGAGAGCAGCTCGGAAAGACTCCCCGCATGCGCGCTGGCTATAAGCGGAACGCCGCAGTTGTGGGACGACACAAGCGCCATAGCCTCCTCGTAGTCACCTATCTCGTCGCAGACTATGAGCTGGGCGTTCATCGTCCGCGTGGCTATCTCTATCCCAAGCCTGCGCGGATAGCCCGATAATACGTCAAGACAAAGCTCCTCGCCGTCAAGCGAAAATCCAAGCTCGCCGCGAGTGTCTACTACGAGAGTGCGCAAAGGGTCATTTCCTCCCGCGAGAATTGACACGCACCCGCGGAGCAGAGTCGTCTTTCCCACTCCGGGCGGAGAGTATATCAGCACCCCCTTGGATGAATTAAAGCTACGTAGCAGCTCGCACACCTCGCCGCCAACCCGCTTTTGTCTGTGCGGTATTCGTATGCAAAGAATCCCTACGTCATACACGCCTATTATTTTTCCGTCCTCGCAGGTCGCCCTGCCGCCGACTCCTACGCGTATTCCCTCGGGCAGCGATATATAGCCTTGATTTATAGTGTCGCTGTACGCGTAAAGCGAGCCCTTGCACATACGCGTCATTATCTCGCTTATGTCGCTCTGCCCCGCCTTGTAATCAAGCATCACGTTTCTGCCCGACAAAATAACCGACGCGCGACGACCAAGCCGCACGCGTATCTCCTCAACTCTGCCCTGCGAGGCAAGCGCGCCAATCTCTCGAGTCAGTTCATACGGGAGCGATTTTTCAATTATCTGCGGCAGCTCCTCCGCCGCCCTGACAACAGTTTTTATGACCATAACAGAACCTCTCTTACAAAATTATATTTACCGAAGATTGCTTTAAGAACGGAAAATAATAAATATCACGTAGGGCGGCTGATTTGCAAGCAAATCGGTTTACTCCCGCCGTAAATAATCGGTTATTTATTACAAACGGCGGCAGCAAGCCACCGCCCTACGACAAAATAATCGATTACCCGCATAATAGCCTTCCCCAGCGGAGAAATAAAAAGGCCTATCGCATTTCTGCGATAAGCCTTTCGTCTTATTTTACGGCAGCTGTATTTTTGAAAGCTCCCTGTCGGGAATTTTCTTTTCGGTATCACTTGATATCTTCTTTATCTGCGCCGTTGCCTTGTCAACGGGAATACACGTTCCCGCGCCTGCAACACAGCCTCCGGGACAGCCCATGCCCTCGATAAGACAGCCGTTTTTCTTGCCCGCCTTTGCAAGCAAGAGCATCTTGCGGCACTCGTCAAGACCGTCGGCGTGCTCAATCTTCACCTCGACACCGGGATAATACTCCTCAACACAGCTCTTGATTGCCTCGGCAACTCCGCCCGCGCACGCAAATCCGCGTCCCGCGGCGGTTGCCTCCGCCTCAAATTCCTCACCCTCAAAGCTTGAAAGGTCAACCTCTCTGGCATCGAACATTGCCGCAAGCTCCTCAAAGGTGATAACGAAATCAACGTCGCTTCGCACGGACATTCTTCCCGCCTCAAGCTTCTTGGACGCGCAAGGTCCGATAAATACCACTCTCGCGTCGGGATTCTCTTGCTTGACGCTTCTCGCGGTTGCAACCATAGGCGTAAGAGTATTTGAAACCTGGTCAATTATAGTCGGAAATTGCTTTTTGGCAAGCATAGCCCACGACGGACAGCAGGACGTAAGAAGGAACGGAAGATTACCCGTCGCAACCTCCTTGGCGTAGTGTCTTGCCTCGGTAGCCGCGCCAACGTCAGCGCCGATTGCGACCTCGTGCATATCCTCAAAGCCAAGCGCCCGAAGTCCCGCGCGTATCTGACCAAGTCCGATATTTTCCCCGAACTGCCCCACTATCGCAGGAGCTACAACCGCAATAATGCGGTCTCCTCCGCGTATAGCTCGGATAAGCTGGAATATCTGCGACTTGTCCGCAATAGCTCCAAAGGGACAAGCGACCATACACTGTCCACAGGCAACGCAAAGGTCGTTGTCAATTTTCGCGCGACCAAGCTTGTCGCTCTTTATAGCCTTGACTCCGCACGCCTTGGCGCAGGGACGCTCCTTGTGGGCTATGGCGTCGTAAGGACACTCCTTTTTACATTTTCCGCATTTGATACACTTGCTCTGATCTATAACGGATTTTCCGTTTTTAATAGACACCGCTCCCACGGGGCAGACGTTCACGCACGGATGCGCAATACATCCGCGGCACTGGTCGGACACCACGTAGGTATTCGGCTCACAAGCCTCGCATCCCGACGGAATCACCTGCATAAGCGGAGGCTCGTAGTATTTGTCGCTTATATTACTTTTTGAAAGACCGCTCGTAGTATAAACGGGCTTGTCGTTGGGTCTGAGCGACATACCCATAGCAAGTCTTACTCTTTCAGACGTTATTGCTCTCTCTCGATAAATACTCTCTCTGTATTTAGGGTTGTCATCAGGGGAAATTGTGTAGGGTATCTCCTCAAGATCCATTCTCACGGTAGAGTCGTCCGACTCGTACGCAACCTTTGCCACTTCCTTGAAAATCTCTCGTCTGAGTACGCCTATATTTGTATTTGAACCTCTCAAGAAGCTCACCTCCGTTTCAACTGATTATATCATAGTATTATTAATCTTGCTTTAATCCTTTTTTGCGATTTTTTTGCTTTTTATCAAATATATGTCATCAAGCTCCGAGACCTGTGTCCTGATAAGCGATATTGTCATATATACGGTGGTAAGCACCGCAAGAATGACCGTCACGACGATAGTGGGTATATCCCACACAAAGCCCTCGCCAAGAGTTGGCACGAGCGCGCCGCCGAAATTGAATATTGCGTGAAGTATGACGCAAAGCCAAATGTTTTTAGTCCGCACAAGCACGACCGAGCACATAGCTCCGATAAGGAAGGAATAACCTATCTGCTGCAGGACCGCGGCGGGCGACATATAGAAAAAGTTGAGCGAGTGTACAATGCCGAAAATTACCGAGGAAATAATTATCGCGATAACTATGTCACGCACGCGTGAGCGACGTCTCTCGAGTATTCCGAGAAATACGACTCCGCGGAATGCCATTTCCTCAAAAAGTCCCACGCAAAAGCACTCAAGCGCCAGAAGAGCTATCATTCCGCCGCCCGACGTCACCCTCTCCACACCCGTAATAAGCGTGTAAATATGCAGATTGTTTATAACCACGCAGAACGCGGGAATACAAAAGACGAGCGACCTCAAAAACGGCTTTTTTATCGGATTCAATACGTTGTATTCAAGATACCACAAAAGTGTCAGGAATACAATTCCGCCAAGTCCGCGCGTCAGAGTCATACCCACAAGCTGCTCGGTGGTCTTGTCAAGAATTATTCCAAGCCGCCCGAGTCCGACTATCTCATAAATTCCCAAAACCAGAATAGCTACGGCAACCACGGCTATACAAAAATATCTTTTTTTCAATTTTCTTCTCCGTTTTGGGTGTCTTTCGCTTCCCTTTTTTCAAATATTTTCTGCGCGTCGCAATGAATTTCCTGCGCGCGCTTTTTGTAATAATATCTTTCAAAAATAAGAAGTCCGACACCGCCGAGTATCATAATAATTGCGATAAGCTGCGAGGGCGAGAGAAAGCTCACGACAGTCTTTCCGCGCTCGTCAGCGCGCGCGTATTCGATAAAAAATCTCCACGCACCGTAAATAATCATATAAAGCGGCAGATTATATGTCTTTTTCTTGAACACTAAAAGCACAAGCGCAGCGAACAAAATAAACAGGAATATCGCCTCAAAAAGCTGTATCGGGACGTATTTTGCATACCCCTCGCTGCCGTGCATATAAATGCCGTACCACTTGTCAGTCAGACTTCCGTGACAGCAGCCCGCCATAAGACAGCCAAGCCTTCCGCACGCGTGCGCAACAGCTATTGACGCCGCCGCGCAGCTTGAAACGCCAAAGAAATTCCGTACGTGATAGCCGTCCTCGAACTTATAACGTCCCACGCGTCCCGCAACGAAATATATCAGCAAAAATACCGCCGCGCCGCCTATAAGTCCGCCGTAAAAGGTCGCTCCCGTATTTGCGGAGATGGAAAACTCATCGCCGTCCATAAAGTTGTAGAACGCCTGAAACAAAACCGCCGAGCCGTAGCCAAGCGGTATTGCGAAAAGCGCGCAAATAAAGCAGAACCTCTGGAGCTTTGCGGACAGATAAAGCCTGTCCGCAAGCCAGCCAAAAGTAAGAATACATACGAATATTCCCACGCAAAGAAATATTGAGTATAGGTCAAGACCTAATAAAATTTCGTTTGGATACATAAAAATCTCCGGATAAAATCAATCGAAAATACCGCCGTCATCATTGTCGTTTATCTGCTTTTCAGCAAGATCCTGCGCCGTGACGAGTATCTTTCTGGGCTTGTTTCCGTCAGCAGGACCAACGTAGCCAAGCTCCTCCATTCTGTCTATAATCTTCGCTGCTCTGCCGTAGCCAATCTCAAGCTTTCTCTGGAGCAGAGACGTGGAAATCTTGCCCGCCTCGATAGCAAGCTCGACTGCCTCATTGAGCTTGGGGTCCTCGTCGCCCGCAGACGCCTTGACGCCGTCATCACCGCCCGACTTCTTCGTGGCGGGATTGCCGCACTTTGCAGCCTCCTCGTCAATAGACTTTTCAAACTCGCAATCGTACCTTACGGGCGCGTTGTTATCTCTTATGAAGTCAACTATGCTCTCAACCTCGCCGTCACTGACGAAAGCGCCCTGAACACGCTGAGGCTTGGGTGAGCCTACGGGAGAATAAAGCATATCTCCCATACCGATAAGCTTTTCCGCACCGCCCACGTCGATTATGGTTCTGGAGTCAACGAAGGAGGTGACGGTAAACGCGATTCTCGAAGGAATATTAGCCTTGATAAGACCCGTGATAACGTCAACCGACGGACGCTGCGTACCGAGAATAAGATGTATTCCCGCAGCTCTCGCCTTCTGCGCGATACGACAGATAGCAGTTTCCACCTCG
>JAZNWS010000079.1:0-20994 GCA_045593485.1 Eubacteriales bacterium
AAACAGACGCAAAAGTATATTTTGCGTCTGTTTTTTATCAATGGTGAAACAGTCTCATTCCCGTGAACGCCATCGATATGCCGTACTTGTCGCAGCACTCAATGACTACGTCATCACGGATAGAGCCGCCGGGCTCAGCAATATACTTAACTCCCGACTTCTTCGCACGCTCAATATTGTCGCTGAAGGGGAAGAAAGCGTCCGAACCGAGAGCTACGCCGTCAATGGTGTCAAGATATGCTCTCTGCTCCTCCTTTGTGAAGGGCTCGGGCTGCTCGGTAAAGTATTTCTGCCAGTTGCCGTCAGCGCAAACGTCCTCCTCGTTCTGATTTATGTATCCGTCGATGACGTTATCTCTGTCGGGACGTCCGAGAGTCGACTTGAAAGGCAAATTCAGCACCTTGTCGCTCTGGCGGAGGAACCATGTGTCAGCCTTACCGCCTGCAAGTCTTGTGCAGTGAACTCTGGACTGCTGTCCCGCGCCAACGCCGATAGCCTGTCCGTCAACTGCAAAGCAAACAGAGTTTGACTGCGTATATTTGAGTGTTATAAGCGCAACCACAAGGTCACGGATAGCCGACTCTGGCATATCCTTGTTCGCCGTCACGATATTTGTGAGAATATCCGCGCTTATTTTATAGTTATTTCTTCCCTGCTCGAAGGTGATACCGTAAACCTGCTTTGTCTCAACCTCGGCAGGCACGTAATTAGGATCAATCTGAACTATGTTATAATTACCCTTTCTCTTGCCCTTGAGTATCTCAAGCGCCTCGGGCTCATATCCGGGGGCGATAATTCCGTCGGACACCTCGCGAGCTATCATTTTCGCGGTCGTGACGTCACAAACGTCAGACAAAGCTACCCAGTCGCCAAACGAGCACATTCTGTCCGTTCCTCTCGCTCTTGCGTAAGCGCAAGCCAAGGGAGATTCGTCAAGGCCCTCGATATCGTCAACAAAGCAAGCCTTCTTGAGCTTATCGGACAAAGGGAGTCCAACCGCCGCAGATGTGGGGCTTACGTGCTTGAAGGAAGTGACCGCGGGAAGCCCAAGAGCCTCCTTAAGCTCCTTTACAAGCTGATAGGAGTTGAACGCGTCAAGAAAATTTATGTATCCGGGACGTCCGTTGAGCACCTGTATAGGAAGCTCGGAGCCGTCCTGCATATAAATTTTCGCAGGTTTCTGGTTGGGGTTGCATCCGTACTTAAGTTCAAACTGATTCATTGTTCTGCCCTCCGCTTATGAGATTATTTTGAATATTTGTTTATCATTCTGCTCTCACACTCGCCTGACTCAAGGTCAATATAGCGCGCGTAGATGGAGATCTTATTGTCTGCGTCAAGATTTTCCCAGATTTCAGATACAAAATCGTCGATATTATCGGGAATTGCCACTCTCTCAGGCTCTCCGCAGAAGGTGGGAATGGGGTTTCCGTCGTGCTGATAGGTATGTATGAAGTGTCCAAGACCCGCAAGCGCAGGATATGAATACGTATACCTGTTGCAAGCAGTACCCTCCGCGTCCGCAGACTTGAGAATGCTCATCTTGTAGGTAAAGTCTCCCTCGCCGAGAGTGATCATTCCGCTGATTCTGGGTGTCCAGTTAGGTCCGTCGGGCTCAAAGCAACGCGTATCAAGCGCGTCCTCAAAAGACTTGCCCGCCTTGACAAAATTATATATCGTGTCAGTCTGGTCGCCGTTTGTGACAATAACCTTGTTCTCCCACACCTTTACGGGAGAATAAATTATCAAGGACGGGTCCTCGACCTTGGAATAATCGTAAGGATAGATTATAACCTCACCGTCTTCCGCCTCTGAGAATATTCTGTTGCGGCTGTTCGCGCTTCTTCCCATTATGAAATAAGCAAACGCAGCCTTTTTCCCGTCATTTGTTTTACCTATCATTATGCCTCTGCCGACATAAGAGTTTCCATACACGCAATCCCTTGCGCTGTTGATCTCATAAACGCTCATTTTTCTCTTTTGTGAAGCCGCAGGATGTCCCTAAAGCTCCGGGTTCCTTTCTTTGAATGTTGCTTTTTATATGGACGACGTCAGCACTCCAAAAAACTCCAATATTTTGGGCACTAATATGGTCGCCGCTATCAAAATAATAGCCAGAAGTATCAAAACTATAAATATTCCCGTAAAGTTTGCGCCCTTTGCGGAAAATCTCGTCTCCGCCACAAACTGCTTGTCCTCGGGGATGTAGTAGTGCATAACGTCGGGGTCGTGCTTAAAGGGGGGATATTTGAATTTAGGCTTTTTCTTATCATTTGCATGCGCCGCATCAAATTCCTCTTTTTTTCGCTGCATTTCAGCAAAATATTCCTCTTCCTCAACGCAAACAATACAACCGGAATAGGTGTGTCCGCGTCGCAGAGCATATCTTACGCCCAGCTTATCGTCAAAGCCTATCTCATAAAGATTTTTTGCGGTCTCAGGCGAGCTTGCGCCCTCGGACAAAAGCTTGCGGACAAGACTTCCAAGGTATCTTTTGTTGTATACCGACCAAATAGACGCCAAAACAATGCCTGCCGCCAACGCAAAAACAACTCGCAGAATTGCGCTCGCGCCGTCCTCGCCAAAGTCGAATCTGTCGAAAAAGTCCGCCGTCAGATCCTCCTTAGCCAAAAGCACAAAAGCTCTGCCCGTCAAATCTGTAAAAATCATAGTTTTCTCCAATTTGGTAAAAAATGGAAATTATTTCTTGATGACGTCTGTTCCAACGTACTTGCGGAGCACCTCGGGAACAGTAATGCTTCCGTCCGCGTTCTGATTCTGTTCCACGAGCGCGGGGAGAATTCTTGAGGTTGCAAGTCCCGAGCCGTTAAGCGTGTGAACATAATCTATCTTTCCGTCTGCGCGGCGGTATCTTATCATTCCTCTGCGAGCCTGGTAGTCACGCGCGTTGGAAACCGAGCTGACCTCCTTGTAGCCGTTCATAGAGGGAATGTTGATCTCAATGTCATACGTTCTCGCCATAGATGCCGAGCAGTCCTCTGCCGCGAGCTTAACGGTACGGAAGTGGAAGCCAAGTCCCTTTACGAGATTTTCAGCCTTAACTACAAGCTCCTCAAATGCCTCGTCGGACTTTTCGGGTGTCGTATACTGGAACATCTCAACCTTGTTGAACTGATGTCCGCGCACCATTCCACGCTCGTCGGAGCGATAGGAGCCTGCCTCACGTCTGAAGCAAGGCGTGTAGCTGACAAGCTTCTTGGGAAGGTCTGCCTCGGTGAGTATCTCGTTTCTGTAAAGAGAAGCGAGAGCCGCCTCCGCGGTGGGAAGCATATAGCGGACACGGTTATCAGTGGGGTTTTCTATCTTGTAGACCTCGTCGGCAAACTTGGGGAACTGTCCCGCAGTCACGCCGCACTCGTATTCAAGCATATGAGGGGGCAAAATAAGCTCGTAGCCGTCGGAGAGGTGTGTGTCGATAAAGTAGTTGAGAAGCGCCCACTCAAGACGGGAGCCCATACCGCGATAGATCCAGAATCCCGAGCCCGAAAGCTTCGTTCCGCGCTCGTAGTCGATAAGACCGAGGTCTGTGCAGAGGTCTACGTGGTTCTTAGGCTCAAAGTCAAACTTGTGAGGCTCGCCGAAATAACGGAGAGGCTCATTGTTTTCCTTGCCGCCGGCCTTGAGGTCGCGGTCGGGAAGATTGGGGAGTCCGAGCATAAGAGAATGAAGCTCTGCCTCAACTCCCTTAAGTATCTCGTCATTTTCCTTTGCCTTTGCGGACAAAGCCTTGGACTGCGCAAATATCTCGGAAGGATCTTTTCCCTCCTTCTTATATTGGGGTATCATTTTGGTGAGCTTATTCTGCTCCGCCTTGCAGCCCTCTGTCTCTACGATAAGCGCGCGGCGGCGAGCGTCAAGCTCAAGTATTTTTGTGATTTCTTCCTGTGCATCCTTGCCCTTTGTTGCAAGACGCGCAATTACCTCGTCGGGATTAGATTTAATGTAATTTATATCAAGCATAATGAATTTTCCTTTGCAATATATAGATTTTTCTTATTTTTCTGCGAAGAATTTGTCTCCGCAGACAAGTGTGAGAAGTTCAGCGAGATCGTCGTCGGAGTCGTATGTAAACTCAACCGTCTTTTTCTTTGAGGAGTTGATCTTCACCTTTCTGCCGAGCGCTTCCATAGCTCTTACCTCAAGAGATCTCATATAAACACGTCTCTGTGCGTCAGGCTTTACGACCTCCGCTACATCCTTGTCCTTTGCCTCAAGCACTCTCTTTACAAGCTTTTCCGTGTCTCTTACCGAACATCCGTTCTCTATGACCTTTTCCGCAACAGCTATCATCTGCTCATCAGACTCAAGTCCGAGAATGACCTTTGCGTGACCAACCGAAAGCTTCTCATCCCTTACAAGCTCAAGCACCTCATCGGGAAGCTCAAGCAATCTGAGCATGTTCGCAATAGATGAACGGCTCTTGCCAACCTCTCTCGACACCTGCTCCTGTGTAAGATTGAATCTATCTATAAGCGCGCTGTACGCAAGCGCTTCCTCAACTGCGTTCAGATTTTCTCTCTGTACGTTCTCAACCAGAGAGATCTGCGCGATCTTGAGATCATTTCCGTCAACTATTACTACGGGAATGTCTGTCAAAGCCGCCATTTTTGCGGCTCTCCAACGTCTTTCACCTGCTATAATCTCATAAGTTCCGGGAAAGGCATGGTTTTCTCTGACGATTATGGGCTGAAGTACGCCGTGGATCGCAATAGAATCAGCCAGCAGCTGCAGATTTTCCTCGTCAAAGGTCTTTCGAGGCTGATCCTTTCTTGGCTCGATATCTGAAATTCTTAACGTCTTTATTGAATCCTTTTTCTCCTCGATAAAATTATCATCCAGAATGGAGTAAAAGTCTCTTCCAAGTCCTCCGCGTGCCATTATATATCCTCCTTATTATATTCTTGTCGCAAGCTCTTTGGCAACCGCTAAATACTCAACCGCACCCTTGCAGCGTTTGTCATGATAATATACGGGCATTCCAAAGCTGGGAGCCTCGGAAACCCTTACGCCACGGGAAATATTTGTGGAAAACAGCTTGTCCTTGTAGTGCTTTCTGAGCTCATTTATAACCTGAAGCGAAAGCAAAAGTCTTCCGTTATACATAGTTACGAGTATTCCCGTTATGTTGATGTTGGGGTTGAAATTCTGCTTTACCTTGGATATGGTCATAGCAAGCTGTGAAAGGCCCTCAAGCGCAAAGAATTCGCATTGCATGGGAATTACTACTCCGTCACTCGCAACAAGAGCGTTGACAGTAAGCAAGCTCAATGAAGGCGGGCAGTCTATAATTATGTAGTCATACTCGTCCTTGATGGGAGCCAACGCGTTCTTGATAACGCTCTCTGTGTTTCCGTCCTCAGAGTAAAGATTGTATTCCGCGCCTGCGAGCGCAATGTTTGCGGGAATCACGTCAAGATTTGTATATGCCGTAGTCAAAATAGCATCCTTTGCTGTCACGCTTCCGTAAAGCACGTCGTTTATAGACGCCTTAAGGGATCTTTTGGATATTCCCACGCCACTCGTAGCGTTGCCCTGCGGGTCAAGGTCTATAAGAAGTGTTTTGTGTCCCAAAATGCCAAGAGATGCCGCAATGTTGACGGCAGACGTGGTTTTTCCAACGCCGCCTTTTTGGTTAGATAATGAAATTATTTTTCCCAATTTTGTGTTCTCCTAATCAAATTTTTATGTTTTGTTGTCCAATTAAAACCATTATACTACATTATTTGTTTTTTTTCAAGTACGTTTTGCAAAGTTTTTTACTGATTTTTAATGTTTTCAGCATTTTGGCGCGGGCAAACAATGTTCCACGTGGAACATCACGCAAGATGAAACGCGTCAGGCTGTTTGCACAAGAGCATTGTTCCACGTGAAACAATGCGACAAGGCAATGTGGGCGTGTTCCACGTGGAACGTTCGGAAACGGCCAGTGATGGCTGCATCGTTGTTCCACGTGGAACAACAAAAGCGGTCGCAGAAGCATGCGACCGCTTTTGTTGTTTGTATTTATTGGATTTATAATGGCTTTTTCAGTATTTGAGAGTACATTCTGGGGTATTTTTTATTCGTGGGAACGTTCTTTTTTATCTCAAATATACATCTTTCCAGACTTTCGCCGTTGCTTGTAAGGTTGTACTCATTTGATTTGCTCAGGCTTGCTCCAAGCTTTTTAATTGAGGTCGCCGCCTCACCCATTTCCTCCTGTGCCTTGCTTGCTTTGAGGGGAACGAAGCTTCCACCAACCTTTACAAGAGGAATACACAGCTCACAGAGGATGTTGAGCCTTGCAACTGCGCGGCTTGTAGCAAAATCAAAGCTTTCGCGATTGTTTTGCGCAAACTCCTCGGCTCTCGCTGCGATTGTTTTTATGTTGGAAACTCCGAGCTTTTGCGAACAACTTGCGATAAATACCGTCTTTTTTGCTGTGCTGTCAAGCGCTGTGACGTTGAGATCGGGGCGCAATATCGCAAGCACAAGCGAGGGAAATCCTGCGCCGCAGCCTACGTCTATGACTGTTTTATTCTCGGGAATATAGTCGCAAAGCTTTGCGGAATCAGCAAAGTGCTTGAAAATTATTCCTTCCATGTCGGTTATTGCGGTAAGATTCATCTGCTTATTGGTTTCTATAAGCAAACTTGCATAGCCGTAAAGCTTGCGGGATTTTTCCTCATCTAATAGGTGAACAAGGGAGTTTTCCTCAAAACAAGCATATAAAAGCTGATTAAATTGACAAAATTCCATTGTTTTTCCTCACTTTACGCTTAAATATATAAGAAGAACGGATATGTCTGCAGGATTAACTCCGCTTATCGCCGAGGCTTGCCCTATGGTCAGAGGCTTAATTGCGTTAAGCTTTTGAGCCGCCTCGGTGCGCAACCCTTTAATGGAAAGGTAATCTATATCGGGAGACAGCTGTTTTTTATCAAGCCTCGCGCGTTTTTCCACCTCTGAGAGCTGTCTTTTCTCATATCCCGCGTATTTTATATCGGTTGATGCGGTAAGCGCAACCGAATATTCAAGCTTGGGTCGGGATTCGTCAAGCTCGGCTATCTGCCAGTAATCAAAATCAGGTCTTCTTATCAAATCCGCAAGGGAAACTCCCGATTTCGCGGCGTCCTTCCCGTGCTTTTCAAGGAAAATGCTTGCTTCTTCCTTTGAAATGTAGGTTTTTTCAAGTCTTTCCTTTTCTTTTTCTATCTGTTCTTTTCTCTGTAAGAATCTTGAATATTGCTCATCGGAAACAAGTCCCGCGGCTCTGCCGACGGGAGTAAGGCGCATATCCGAATTATCTTGGCGCAAAAGAAGTCTGTATTCCGAGCGCGAGGTCATCATTCTGTAAGGCTCGTTTGTACCTTTGGTTGTAAGGTCATCTATAAGCGTTCCTATATAGCTTTCGCTGCGGTCAAGTATCATTGGCGGCTTGCCTTGGAGCTTTAACGCGGCATTTACACCTGCGACAAGCCCTTGTCCCGCTGCCTCCTCGTAGCCCGACGTGCCGTTGAACTGTCCCGCACCGTAAAGTCCCGAAACCCCTTTAAATTCAAGGGTTGGATATAGCTGTGTGGGGTCTGCGCAGTCATATTCTATGGCATATGCATACCTCATTATCTCTGCGTTTTCAAAACCGTCCAGAGTTCTGAGCATTGCGTGCTGGACGTCGGTAGGCAAGGACGTTGAAAATCCTTGGATATACATTTCCTGATCGTTGTCGCCCATAGGCTCAACAAAAAGCTGATGTCTTTCCTTGTCAGCAAACCGTACGAGCTTGTCCTCAATAGACGGACAATATCTCGGGCCCGTGCCGTGAATCTGACCCGAATAAAGCGCAGACCGATGTATATTTTCCCTTATAACACGGTGAGTTTCTGCGTTTGTATACACGATATGGCATGGAATTTGCTCTCTGTGCGAGAGATAATTCTCGGGATTGGTCTTCCACGAATAAGGCGCGGCAAAATCCTCTCCCTCCTGCACCTCAAGATTCGAAAAATCAATGGTTGAGCGCTTGACTCTTACGGGGGTTCCCGTTTTAAATCGCACAATTTTAACTCCCGCCTCAGAAAGCGAGCTTGAAAGTCCGCGCGAGGGGAGTAGGGCGTCAGGACCGGAGGGGTAGCTGACGTCTCCAACGAAAACCGCGGACTCAAGATAAGTTCCCGCGGCGATTATTACAGCTTCGCTCTCCCAAATCTCTCCAAGATGCGTTTTAACACCGACTATTTTCTTTGAATAAGTACCCTCGCAATTTTCCGTGAGAATTTCTTTTATTTCTGCTTGAACAAGACGTAAATTCTCAGTGTTTTCAAGGGTTTGCTTCATTATTTTTTGATATTTTCTTCTATCCGCCTGAACTCTTTTTGAGTGAACCGCCGCGCCTTTTCCGAGGTTCAGCGTACGGGACTGCAGAGTGACCTTGTCCGCCGCATATCCCATCTCACCGCCAAGCGCATCTATCTCATATACAAGATGTCCTTTAGCGCTTCCGCCTATCGAGGGATTACAGGGCAGGTTTGCAAGACTGTCAAGCGACATTGTGAAAAGTACCGTATCTATTCCCATTCTTGCACCTGCCAACGCCGCCTCGATTCCCGCGTGACCTGCGCCAACGACTGCAATTTTTGTTTTCAATTCCATTGAATTGTCCTTTCTTCAGCACAGGGGCTGCTCACCCCCGCGCTTCTCAACAGCTTTTTTGTGAAAACGCTGCGCAAAAACATTTACATAATTTCTGCTAGAAGCCTTTTGATATAATAAAAACGTGGTGGATTTTGCAAGAAAAAGATAGTTATTGGAGAGTTTTTGAAGAGGGCGCGGGGGAAATCTTTTTCCAAAAAGTTTCCCCCGCGTATCCTCTCACAACTCTCTCACGCCTCGACCTTATTGAGATATGCCTCCTGCTCGGGAGTGAGTGTATCTATACCAAAGCCAAGAGTTTCAAGCTTCATTTTTGCGACCGCCTTGTCTATCTCGGCGGGCACGGAATAAAGCTTTTTCTCAAATTTTCCTTTGTTTTTAGCAAGATATTCAAGAGAACGAGCCTGAATTGCAAAGCTCATATCCATAATCTCGGCGGGGTGACCGTTGCCTGCGGCAAGATTAACGAGTCTGCCTTCTGCGAGAAGGTTGATAATACGTCCGTCGGGAAGATAGTATCCGTCAATGTTGGGCTTTCTTCTTACTACCTTGTCAGCCATCTCCGCGAGCTGAGTTTTGTTTATCTCAACGTCAAAATGTCCGCTGTTAGAAAGCAGAACGCCGTCCTTCATGACCTCAAAATGCTCTTTTGTAAGTACGTCAGAGCAGCCCGTGAGAGTGACGAAAAGATCTCCTATTTTCGCCGCCTCACTCATAGGCATGACTCTGAAGCCGTCCATAACCGCCTCGATAGCCTTGACAGGATCAATCTCGGTGACTACGACAACAGCGCCCATGCCCTTGGCTCTCATCGCCATACCCTTACCGCACCAGCCGTAGCCTGCGATTACAACGGTTTTTCCTGCAATTATAAGATTTGTTGAATTCATTATACCGTCAAGAGTGGACTGTCCTGTGCCGTAGCGATTATCGAACAAATGTTTGCAATCCGCGTCGTTGACGTCTATCATTGTATAATCAAGCAGACCTGCCGCCTCGCGAGCCTTGAGTCTGTGAATACCCGTTGTGGTCTCCTCGCATCCGCCGATGAGGTTTACACCGAGCTCGCGGCATTCTCCGTGGAGCAAGCCGATAAAGTCTCCGCCGTCGTCGATGATAAGATCGGGCTTTGCGGATAAGGTTGCCTTAAGATCGGCTACGTACTCCTCGTCGCTCGCGCCGTGGTGCGCATTGACCTCAAATCCCTCGGATGCGAGAGCAGCCGCAACGTCGTCCTGGGTGGAGAGCGGGTTGCAGCCCGTAACGTAGACCGTCGCGCCGCCCGCACGAAGCACCTTTGCGAGATTAGCGGTCTTTGCCTCAAGATGAATTGACATGGAAATTGTCATACCGGCAAAGGGCTTTGTCTCTGTGAACTCCTTTTCGATAGCTGTCAGAAGGGGCATATAGGAGCGCACCCAATTGATCTTGTCCTTACCCGAGGGGGCAAGGGAAATGTTATTTATGTTGCTCATAGTTTTCTCCGCAGAAGGTATTATGAAGCCTATCTGCGCCTTTCGTTTGTTTTGTCCTCCAAAAGAACAAACGTTCTTTTGGCACATATTTCTCCAATTATAATTTTAGCAGATAAATTTCATCAAGTCAAGACCTTGTCGAAAAGGGAACTATCTTTTTTGGAATATGTCGGTAAAAAATATTATTTTTCTGCAAAAAAACACGTAAAAATCATAAAACCTTATGCGTCTGAGCGCATATGTTCATTGTGGGTTTACAAATTAAATATATAATATATAATGTTGAATTATTGGCATTTGACAGATTTTTATAGATTTTGAGAAAATGGAGATTTGAAATGATCAGTATCCGCCATCTTACGAAAAATTACGGCTCAAATTGCGCCGTTGACGACATCAGCTTTGAAATACAGTCAGGCGAGACGGTAGGCTTCCTTGGCCCGAACGGCGCGGGAAAGAGTACCACTATGAATATACTGACGGGGTATCTTTCGGCAGACGCGGGACGCGTGTCTGTGGCAGGAATAGACATAGTCGGAGACCCCCTCGGCGCGAAAAAGCATATAGGATATTTGCCAGAGCAGCCTCCTCTTTATCTTGATATGACGGTTGACGAATACCTCAGATTCAGCTACGAGCTCAAGGGCTGCACTCTCCCCAGAGAGCCGCATCTTGACGAGATATGCGATGTCGTAAAGATTGGCGACGTCAGACGCAGACTTATCAGAAATCTCTCCAAGGGATACAGACAGAGAGTTGGCATAGCGCAGGCGCTTATCGGCAATCCCGAGGTCATAATTTTCGACGAGCCGACCGTAGGACTTGACCCCAAGCAGATAATTGAGATAAGAAGCCTTATAAGAACGCTTGGAAAGAACCACACCGTCATTCTCTCAACGCACATTCTCGGCGAGGTACAAGCAGTCTGCGACAGAATTATTATTATCAATAAGGGAAAGATAGTTGCTGACGAAAAAACCGAAAACATAACTCGCGTCGTGGAAAACAACCGCCGCTTCAACGCAAAGATCTGCGGTCCGCAGAAGGAAATTCTTTCCACCCTTAAGTCAATGCCCGGTATAGTCTACGCCGAGGCGCTTGCGGAGCGAGACGGCGACGCATACACATATATGATAGAAAGCGATTTTGGAACGGATATACGCAAAAAGCTGTTCTATACGTTGTCTGATAAGGGCTGGGCGCTTATCGGACTCGAAGCGCTCGGACTCAGCCTTGAGGACATTTTCATCACCGTTGTTGATAAGACCGAAAAGGACACCGCAAAATACACCCGCGGCTCAAGTAAAAAGAGCAAGCTCCGCACAAGAAACACGCTTGAGAGAGACCTTGCGGATACGCTTGTTTCCGACGCCGAAAAGAAAAAAGAGGACGAAGCTCCCCTTGAGGATTACGAGTAAAATTCAGCTTTTATATTGAAAAGAAAGGATTTTTGGAATGTTAGCTATATATAAAAAAGAAATGCTGTCCTATTTTACAAACCCCATAGGATACGTATTTTCGGGAATTTTCCTTTTATTTTCCGCGCTCGTCTGTTGCTTTACGACGCTTCTTACGCAGAGCTATGACACGTCTTTGTATTTTACGGTAATGATTTTCGCTCTGGCGGTGCTTATTCCGATTCTGACTATGCGACTCTTCGCCGAGGAAAGAAAAATGCGCACCGAGCAGCTGCTCCTGACCGCTCCCATAAGCCTTACGGGCATGGTGACGGGAAAGTTTTTGGCGGCGTTCACTCTTTATTTTGGAAACATTCTTCTCTCTTGCATAAACTTCATACCGCTTTACGCAATAGCGGCAAAGGAAAGAGCAGGGAGCAGCTATGCGGCAACCAACATCGGACCCGTGACCAGTGAGATAATCGGCTGTATTATCGGAATTATACTTATAGGCGCGGCGTTTATCGCCATAGGAACGTTTATTTCCTCGCTGACGGAAAATCAGCTTGCCGCATCCATTATAACCATCGCGGTCATACTCGGATTTATCTGTATCGGATTTGTCTCGGGGCTTATTGACGTGCAGTGGATTCGAATAATTATCGACTTTTTCTCCGTACTCTCCCGCTTTAACAATTTCAGCGCGGGAATTTTCGACTTTGCCGCTCTGCTATACTATGCTTCGGTGTGCTTTGTCTTCCTGTTTTTGACCGTAAGAGTTTACGAAAAGCGCCGTTGGGGTTGATTTTGGAGGGCGAATGAGAAAGTTTTTGACGAAACGGAAGCTTAAACACGGCAGTGTCAGTATTGCGCTGACATTACTCGTCGTTGCGGCTGTGATTATATTCAATGCCGCAGCGTCTGCGCTGGCGGCAGGATTCGGACTTTATGCCAATATGTCGCAAAGCCTTGTTTACGATATAGGCGCAGATTGCAAGGATTATCTTGAATCAACTGTCTTTCCCTTGATGGATCAAAGAAATGCCGAGTCGGGCGAGAGCAAGAAAATAGAGATCATCTTTTGCGACGAGATGAAAAATCTTGACAACGACAGGTCGCAGGAGTATATACTCAACACTATGCTTGATCTTAAGGATGCTTATCCCGACAAGGTGGAGATCTCTCATCTCAACGTCTGGGAAAATCCCAAGCAAGCAAAGGATTTTGGCGTTGTTGATGACAGTGACGTTATAATTAAATTCGGCGACAGATTTACAACTCTTACCCTCCCGCAGTTCTACGTGCTGAGCGGAGGGAACACGGAAAGCCCCACGGCGTATAATGCTGAAAGACGCATTTCGTCCGCGCTTTTGAGAGTCGTATCGGAATATACCCCCAAGTGTTATCTGACACTCAATCACGGCGAGGGACTCGATAGCAACGAATTTCTTTTCACGCTTGCAGACGCGGGCTTTGATTACAGCTTTATTGATCTTGCGGCAAGCGAGATACCCGAGGATTGCGAGCTTCTCATAACCGTAAATCCTACGACCGACTTGCTTGAGCCGTCCGAGACATCGCAAATATCCGAGACCGCAAAGCTTGACAAATATATGTCCGAGGGCGGCAAATATATGGTCTTTTTGTCGTCGGGAAAATTATCATCGGCTCCTCTTGAATGCTTTGAGGCATTTTTGGCTAAATGGGGAGTAAAATACATGACGGGAAATACCGAGGCCGCAGGCGGATGTTATCTTGTAAAGGACCCGTCAAATTCGGTGTCTGTCGACGGATATAGCTTTTTCGGTCACCACGCGGATAACTCTGCAGCAAAGCTTTTGTTTGGAGAGACCGAAAAAAGTCTTAGGTTCAGCGGCGCGACCGCGCTGACACACACAGATTCCTTCCTTCCCAATGGCGACGGCACTTATTCCTTTGAGAACAAGACCTATGCGCCCCTGATAGAGTCCTATTCGAGCGCGGAGGCATGGGTTGGCGGACTTCTTGTAGACAAGGCGGACGATACTCCGTTCACGCTTGCTTCTCTTACTTCAGACAAGTGCGCAAACGGTAAGACCGCATATCTTTTCGTCAGCTCGTCCGTTGATTTCTTATCTGAGGACACACTTCAGTCCTCCGTTTACGGAAATAATGAAGCTATTTTGAAGATCATATCGTATATGGGCTACGATAACATTCCCATTTCCTTGACAAGCCGCGCGCTTGCAAAGCCGCCCATACAAAGCCTCACCACGAGGACTGCCACAACAATAACCGTTTTACTTTGCACTATTCCTGCGCTGATTATCTCGTCTGTTGGAATTTTCGTGCTTGTAAGGAGAAAACATTCGTGATGATATGCAAAAATAAAATTATGAGAGGAGGACGAATATGAATAATCAGACAGAAAGCAATTTTGAGCTTGACGAGTACAAAGCGCCAAAAAAACGCGGCTTGTCCGTAATTATACTCGTTTGCGTTCTTGCAGCCGTCCTTCTTCTTAACGCGGGCGCAAGCCTGCTTGTTTATAAAAAGGTTGCGTACATCGACCTGACTCGTCCCAAATATTCCGAGGAGAGTGGATTTTACTCGTTTTCAGACGGGCTCAAAACGGCGATGGACGAAAGCGTCATTCCGTCGGTTGATAATATAAACGACGAGCGCGAGGCAAGCGGACTTGACAGGCTAAAAATAGAAATAATCTTCTGCGACGATGCGGACAAGCTGAATTCAAACGAGCAGACCAAGATGATACAGCATACCGCGAGACAGCTTAAAAGCAGATATTCAACCCACATAGATCTCAGATACGTCAACGTGACGAAAAATCCTGCCGCCGTTCAGAATTACAAGGTCACAAGCGCAACGTCAATATATCCCACAGACGTTATCGTTTCCTTTGGTACGGAATTTATAGTTCACGGAATGGCGTCGTTCTACACGACCGACGAGGACACAGGCGAGGTCTGGGCTTATAACGGCGAGAAGAAATTTGCGTCGTCTATACTCTCTCTCACTCGCGCGGACTCCCCCGTGTGCGCGCTGACCACAAACCACGGCGAGAGCTTGTTTGATTATTCGGGTAATGCTCCCAAGGTGAAGGACGAATATTCCGCATTCATGAAAATAATTGAGGGCGCGGGATATGAGATCCAGCTTATTGATCTTGAAAAAGACGAGATACCCGCAGAGTGCAGAATGATGATATGCTTTGCTCCCTCGACTGACTTCAAGGCGTTTGGAAATCTCAGCGAGTCAGGTGTATCCGAAATAGCAAGGCTGGACAAATATCTTGACGAGTCTAAATCCTTCTTTTATATCTGCGACCCATCAGCCCCCGAGCTTCCTCACCTTGAGGAATATCTGTCGGAGTGGGGAATCAAGCCCGCAAGAGTAAGCACCGCCGCGGGAATTTGTCAGAATTATGCTCTATTTGACACTCAGAGCTCTGCAAACAGCGACGGAAGCCTGATGATAGGTAAATATTCAACGTCGGGATACGGCGCATCAATTACCGCAGATCTCAGAGCGGGCGCATATCCTCCCGCGGTCGCCTTTGGCTCGTCCACCGCTATCGGACACTCGGACAGCTATACGAAAACGACCGTTATTCTTGATCAGGAGACATTGGCGAAAACTTATATTTATAGCTATTACAACAACGGCGTCTCGCGAACCATGTACGATATATTCACCTCAAGCAGCACAGCTTATGCGACTGTCGGAGGCGCGGTATATGAGCACGCGAGTGAAAATAACCTCTTTAGCCTCTTTACTCTCACAGAGGAGACAAATCAGGTTCAGGAGGACTCCTTCAATCTTGCAAACCTTTCGTCGTATGTGCTTGGACTCTCCTCTACAGAGTTTTTCAAGAATGAATTTCTTGAATCCCGAGCTTACGGAAACGCCGACGTTTTGCTTGCCGCCCTCCGCGCGACAAGCACGGAGACTGTTCCCGTAAATCTTGAGTTCAAGGTGTTCTATAACGCAGAGATTGACAACGCCACGTTTGCGCTCACAAAAACCACCCCCATCGTTGTCGCGTTGTGCCTCATTCCCACGACACTTTGTGTAATCGTGGGCGCGGTGGTTTGTATCAAACGCAAATTCCTGTAAATTTTATGGCTGGCTTACAGTCGGATAGGAAAAACAATATGCAGAAAAATATCCGCGCCGAGGTCGGCGCAAAAAAGTCGAAAAATATGCTCAAAAGACAGCGGATCGCCGTGATTGTTTTGATCGTTGCGGTTGCGCTGCTTATCGCGGGACTTATTGCTGTATACAAAATCGTGGAAAGCATCCCCGTTGAGTTTGTTGACCCCAACGACAACGTTCTTTATTATATAAAAAAGGTCAACGGCGCATACGGACTCTATACCGAATCAGGTGAGAGCTGCGAGATGACCGATGATGACTATTATATCACGTCCTACGGCACTCTCGTCCGCATAGACGAGTCAACGGGAAAATATTATATCGACCCGGGCAGAGAGCTGATTTTCCCACAGCTTTATTACGACGCTTACAAGCCGGACGGGACCGCCAATTACCCCAAGGATAAAATAATAGACAGAGTTTCAGTATCCAATATGCACGGGGAATATTCCTTTGTGCGTGATAATGTAAACAACTTTATGCTCGACGGATACCCCGACGTGAGCTTTTCAAAGGAAACCTTTGCATATATTACCATGGCTTGCGCATATCCTCTCTCGACCATGAAGCTTGAATCTCCCAAGACCCTGCCAAACGGCGAGATAGACTGGGCAGAATACGGACTTTTGCCCGAGCAGAGAACTGAAGTTGTAATTGACGATGACGGCAATGAGACAGAAGTCACCTACGACTATTTCCCTGCGCGGACTACTCTTACCACGGAAAGCGGAGATAATTACACGCTGTTATTTGGCGACCCTACAATTACGGGCGCAAGCTATTACGTAAGATTTGAGGGGAAGGACACCGTTTATATACTCGCGTCTACCGCGATTGGAAATTATATACTCAACGGCGTTGAATCCGTGGTGACCCCCACGATTGTTCACCCGTCCTCCTCAACAGAATATACCCAGGTCGAGAACTTCATAATTTACGAGAACATTGACTATGCGAAAATAAATCAGCTTCTGTCCGAAAGGTTCGGTGATTTCAATTACGGTATGGCGACCGAGGACGAGATAAAGGAATATGAAAGCTATCGCGCAGAACTTTTTGACAAGCATAGCAAAAAGGTGTGTCATTTCAGCTTTCAGGACGTTGAACAAAGAGAAAACACTATGTACGCGGCTCTTCCGTATGTCTCTTTCCTGGATTACTCATCCGGATATTATATAAACACCACTAACGTATCTATGATGCTTCAGGACCTTCACCAGACCACGTTCGTTGGCACAGAGGTTCTTTCGCCCACCGACAGGGAGCTTGAAAAATACGGTCTTCTCAATCCCGACAGGGTAATCACCTATACGTATTTTTACTACGACGGAGAGGGCAAGAGAGTCGATAAATATAATAAGGTTTATATTTCCGCCCAGAACAGCGACGGCTCGTACTATGCGTATTCGGACACATTTGATATGATAGTCTGTGTTGACGAGAGCTCGTTTGAGTTCCTTTCCTGGAACGAGCTTGATTGGTACGACCCCTCGTTTATGCAGTTCTATATCCATCATATCTCTAACGTTATTATTCAGGCTAACGGCACGAATATAAACTTTGGACTTGATAACTCTCTCACAACCGACGCAAACTTCTTCCCCTTGAAAAACAAGGAATTTGAGGACAGCAATAAAAACTCCTATAAGATACAGTCGGACTCAGGCAAATTCAATATCTACGCCAATCAGAACAGGCTCGAGCCCGTATATAGCTCAGACTTTTTGATGGTTGGAATCCCGTTTACCGCAGGAGTTCGTCAGGGCGAGGATTATCTTACGTGTGACGTTGAGACTATTGATACCAACGAGGACGGAACAAACGACGCATATCTTTACTACTATTACAACGTGACGTACAACGAGGGCAAATATACCCTTTACGTGACGGCTGCGGCAACGGATATCGAGGGCAATCTGCTCGCGCCTCCCGAGTCTTATCTCGTGGATTCCGCATATTCGACGGATTGCTTTGTGACTGACGGATTCTCGCAGTACGCATTCCTTGTTCCCAAGGACTCGCAGATCGGTCAGAACCTCAATATGATCTATTCAAATGCGGGCGCATGGCTTGATGCCGAAATATTTATAACCTATAAGGGCTCTTATATGCTTGTTGACAAAAAGACGGGCGAATGGGCGCAGCTTGCGTCCGTTGCAAACAGCGTTTATGTTGCCGATAAGGACTCAGGCAAGCTTCAGGCAAGCGGAGTTAATATAAACGCCTTTGGCGCAAACGAAACGGTTTACCCCAACACAGGAGAAATCCTCTCATTTAACGAGGAGACCAGAATGCTCCAGCTTTACAACAAGGAAAAGGGAACTCGCAGAGATGCGGCAAAGAGCGAGGTCGCTCCGGGTGTATGGAGCTCGGGAGACTTTTATATAAGCCTTATGGGTGAGCTTATCTGTGTAAATTCCGACACGGGCGACGCGGGAACGCTTCAGCTTATATCCTCAAAATATCTTGCCGCTCTCTATGCAAACGGCAAGGAGCTTAATTACACGTTCTCCTCGACCGATTCTCTCGGATATACAACAACTCACTCCGCGCTATATAATTTCCAGCAGATGTATTCCGGAATTCTTTACGGAAGCTTTGAGGGAATCTGCGATTTGAGCGAGGAGGAGATGGCGGCGCTTCGTCAGCTTGACGATTTCGAAAGCGCAGAGCCCAATAACCCCTGTATACTCAAGATGACGGTACACGCAACCGACCTCAAAGGCAACGCGCGGTATCTTGTATTCAGATTTTATAGAATTTCTGAGCGACGCGCATATGTGACTATAGAATCTCTTGATTCGCCCACGGCGGAATCAAAGCCCGAAAACGCGCACGGCAGCTTTTACGTGCTTGCGTCTTATGCGGACAAGATAGTTTCCGATGCCAACAAGGTTCTTGACGGCATTGAGGTCAACGCGATAAGTAAATATTAAAAACAATCCCCCCGACTTGAATTCAAGTCAGGGGGATTTTCATCAGCTCGGAACTGATGCGGATTGATGCTCGTATTTATTGCTTTTTCTGTATTCGGACGGGGACATTCCCATTTGCTTTTGGAAGGCGCGGTTGAACGTGCGAAGCGTACCAAAGCCCGACATCTCGGATATTTCGGTAATACTCATGTCGCCAAGGCGCAGATGTCTGCACGCCTCGGACACACGGAGGGAATTTATATACTCGTTAAAGCTGACACCCAGCTTATCTCCAAAAAGGTGGGAAATATAATATTTACTCAAATGTATATCCTCTTCAAGCGAGGACAGGGAAATGTCCTGCTTGAAATTCTGAGAGCAATAATCAAGAATTGATCGGATCGCGTGACTATCGTCCGCCCGAGCCTTGGAAAGAGGCATCATTCCAAGCAGCTCGCCGAAAAAGGCAAGAAGATATCCCTTCATAACAACGTCTCTTGAGATATCGTTGTCCTTATTCGCCGCTATTTTTTCCGTCTCTCCAAGAATTTTTATAAGCGACATAAGACGCTTGTTTTGCTTTGCATTCTTTATGACGGGATTTGTTGCCGCCTCGTGATTTATTTTGTACGCAAGGTCGGGAACAAGGTCGGGATTTATTATGAAAAGCTTGTATTTCTCCTTGCCCGAGCATTCAAATCGGTGTATTCTGTTGGGGAATACTACCAACAAATCTCCCGCGGACAGAGAATAGCTCTCCGAATCCACAAAAGCCTGCACCTCGCCGTCCTCTATGTACGCAATCTCAACGTGATAATGCAGATGAGCTCCGCAGGCAAGTGTTATGCTTCCTTTATTATCGGTTCTAAAATGATAGTCCGTAATTATTTTTTCGTACGTTGCTTTCATTCTTCGCCGTCCTCGGTCTGAAGCTCAAAGTCGTCGTCAAACTCGTCAGCGCCCTGGATTTTGGGGCTGTCAACGTGTTTTCTGGCCTTACCTGAGGATTTTTTGCGCGCAGACCTTTTTTTCTTTTTTTTGTCCATATTATTTACTATCTTGATTACCACAAACAACGCCACAGCGAGAGCTATAATTATCACCGCAATAATTATATATTTCCATACCTGCGTGCCCGATGAGCCGTACAGCGCGACCTTGTATACGGAAAGGCTTCCCGCATACTGTCCCTCGCTTGTCGGCGTGCAGATAGAAAAGCTTATGTCGGACGAGGGCATAAGCTTGTCCGCAAAGCTTGATATATCAAAGAAATACTCCGTAGGGGAGCTTGTTGCTTCCGCTCTCGCGCAGTAGGAAATGAGCGCTTTGGTTTTTTGGGATATACCTGTGATGATTATAACAAATTCCTCGCCCGAGGATTCTGTGTTAAGGGTTATACCTACGTACTTGGAGGACGGGATCTCGCTTTTTGAGATGCTTCCGGAGCGGAAGACTCTCCAGCCCTTATCTCCTCCGCCCAAGGAAAGATACGTTCCCACCTCTCCGTCAGTGTTCGTGTACTCAGAAAGAGACGCATAGTGTCCGTCTCCGATGGGGGTGAAGCCGTAATCACTTCCCTGATTGAAATTGAAGAGTCGCTTTGCGCTTGTCGTCTTTGCGCTTTGGAGCGCAGAGCCGTAATAAACGCTCACCTCGCCAAACCCTTCCTCTCCCTTAATGGCAAACCATTTGTTGCCCACAAGGGATTCCATATATGAAAGCTCGCTGATTCTGTTTGAGGCGCAGATTTCAAAGGCATCGCAAAGCGAGGTGTTTTCGCCTAATGACGTAAGCATGCCCCACGTATCGCTCTCATACGACGAATATATAAGCGCGTCTATAAAGTCGTATTTTTGAGTCGCGTAATAGGTATATACATAGGACGCGGCTCTGCGTGTGGAGTTGTTTTCGCTGTTTTTATTGTTTTTGAGCGCAAATTCGCTTATAATGACACGTCTTTTGCTGTTTTCAAATCTGAAATCGTCCGTATCCAACAGAACTCCCAGCTCCGCAAGGCTGTCGGGGGTGAGGTTCGTTGAGTGCTCGTCCGAGCTTGCCCAGACGCTGTCTCCGCTTATCTCTCCGTATGAAAGAGCTATTCCGTAGTCAAAATTACCCGTTGCCTTTGCGTTGATGTTAAAGGAGTTTAGATATGCAAGCGCGCCGCCCGACTGCGCTCTCCAGCCATTGTCCAGAGATATATAAACTCTGCCGTTTGACGTCCTTGACGTAAGGCTGTTGTGGGCAAGTCTTACCCAGGCGAGATAATATTCATCCGGATTTTCGCAGTTTCCCGCATTATTCCACGTGCCGCCGATATTAACGTTCTTTCCTATTATATAATCGATCGCCACACCGTGCTCGCCCGAGTATCTGTCGGCAAAAAGACTGTATAACGCC
>JAZNWS010000080.1:0-6184 GCA_045593485.1 Eubacteriales bacterium
TAAGCTTTGAAAGGTTTTTGTTATGGCAGAATACAAGGATCCCTATAAGGTGTTGGGCGTTGCGCCCAACGCAAGTGACGACGAGGTAAAGAACGCATACCGAAAGCTCGCGAGAAAATATCATCCCGACAAGTATGCGGATAGCGACCTCAAGGACCTTGCGGATGAAAAGATGAAGGAAATAAATGCCGCATACGAGGAGATACAGAAGATGCGCGCAGGCGGCGGACAGAGCAGAGGCTATAATAACTCGGGCTCGGGTAATGCTTCCTCGGGCAGATATAACTATGCAAACGTGCGCAGAAATATCAACATGGGCAACGTGGGAGCGGCTGAGGCAGAGCTTAATAGCGTTGATATGGGCGACCGCGCGGCAGAATGGAACTATCTTATGGGATGCGTTATGGTCAAGAAGGGCTATTATAACGACGCGGCGAGATTTTTTGATACCGCGTGCAATATGGACCCCTCAAATCAGGAATACAGAGCGGCGAGAAATCAGCTCCGTCATAACGCGGGAGCGTACGGCACGGGATATAACACTCAAAACAGCGGAGGATGCACGGGATGTGATATGTGCCAGGCGCTTCTTTGCGCGGACTGCTGCTGCGAATGTATGGGCGGAGACCTTATCCGTTGTTGTTAATTAAGATATGAGCAGAGGAATTTCAAAAAGAACCAAAAAGCTGACTCTTGGAGCTATGCTTGCCGCAATAGGAGCGGTACTGCTGCTGCTCGGCTCGCTCTTCCAGGTCATAGACTTGTCTATGGCGGCGATAGCGTCGTTTGTGTGTGTTATCGCGGTGATTGAGCTTGGCTCGGGCTGGGCGTGGATGATTTACGGAGTGGTGGGAGTTATATCCGTGCTGCTTCGTCCCACAAGCTTTGCGCCGTGGGTGTACGTGGCGTTTTTGGGATATTATCCGATAATTAAAGAGAAGATTGAAAGACTGAAAAAGCCGTTGGCTTGGGCGCTTAAGGTTATCAGCTTTAACGTGGCGCTTGTCGCGTGCTGCGCAGTGTCGTACTTCTTGCTTACCGCAGAGCCGCCCGCGAATGTGTTTGACTTTTTCAACACGCTTCTCGGTGTGCCGACCGCGGGCACGGCGGTTGCCATAGGGCTTTACGTATTTGTCAATTTTGTGTTTGTCATATATGATATAGCGTTGACGAGGCTTATCTCAACATATATTTTCAGATTAAGAGATAAATTTAAGTTCTTACACAAATAAAAACAGGCGTTGCTTCAACGCCTGTTTTTGTTTGTAGATACTTTTTAGTCACTTTGTCAACAGTGACAAAGCAACCAAAACACCGCTTAAGATGGGGAGAGTGTCCTATTTTTTCTCCCGAAAAAATTTTGCTTTGCAAAACGGACGACCCTCTCCCCCTCTTAAGAATCTCCCCCACTCCGCGAGTTTGCAAGCAAACTCGTATAAATAGCGAAGTAATAGAATGTCCGTCTTATCAGCAATAAACGATAACATAAAAAGCGTTTGCGTGAGAGGGTTTCAAAAGGGAGAGAGGAATGGCAACCTCTCTCCCTTTTGTGGCGTTTTTTGGATACTTTTTGCAGCTATTGGCAAAAAGTATCATAAAGAATAGACACTCTCCACTCTTAAGCGGCGTTTTGATTACTTTGGCGCTGTTGCCAAAGTAATATAAAAAAACTATTTTCTTTCTCGCAATATCTTCCACGCTCGAAGCGCTGCAACCTGCGTCTTAGCATCGGGAACTTTCCCATCACATACCATCTCAACAAGAGCCTCAAGCGGCATTTTTGTGCAATTGAGAAATTCATTCTCATCAAGCGACTGCTCGCCAAACTCCAACCCCTCTGCCAGATACATATATATCACCTCGTCAAGAAGCGCAGGGGAGGGGTACATCTCGCCGAGATAAGTCAGATTTTTACATACCGCGCCCGTTTCCTCGCGTAGCTCACGCAAAGCGGCGGACTGATGGTCCTCGCCCTTGCCCTCAAGCTTTCCCGCGGGAATCTCAAGAGTCACCTCTCTGTGCGCGTAGCGGTATTGCTGAACGAGAATTACCTCGCCATTGTCCGTCAGAGGAAGCACGCACACGCCCCCGTTGTGCTTGCAGTATTCACGCACACCCACCTGTCCGTCGGGCAGACTTACACTGTCGCAGTAGACGTGCAAAACCCGTCCGTCAAAGATGCATTTGCTGTCTATTTCCTTTTCCTCAAGAGATTCAAGTTTGTATTTTTCCATTTCTACTCCTATTTTGAAAAATTCTAATAATATTATAAAACTTTTTTATATTTTTGTAAAGAAAAATCTTGATAATACAAAAAAAATATGTTAGAATAACTGTATCTATGTAAAAACGGAGGGAATTATGACATCCGAGCAAAACAGCAGGACTGCGTTGCTTCTTGGAGATGACGCAGTTATAAAACTGAATAAGTCCAGAGTCGCGGTTTTTGGTGTTGGCGGCGTTGGCGGATATATATGCGAGGCTCTCGCGCGAGCGGGTGTTGGCGAGCTTCACATTTTTGACAGAGATACAGTCTCGGTATCAAATATAAACCGACAGATAATTGCCACACATTCCACCGTTGGCAGAGATAAGGTGGACGTTATGCGCGAGCGCATTCTGGACATAAATCCCACTTGCCGAGTTGTATCGCACAAGGTCTTTTATCTGCCCGAGAATGCGGACGAGTTTGACCTTTCGCAGTACGATTATATCGCCGACGCGGTGGACACCGTTTCGGCAAAGCTTGAGCTTATCTGTCGCGCGGACAAGCTCGGTGTTCCCATTATTTCCGCTATGGGAGCGGGGAATAAGCTTGACCCTGTGGCTTTTGAGGTATCTGACATATATAAGACGGAGGGATGTCCTCTGGCAAGAGTTATACGCCGCGAGCTGAAGGCGCGCGGAGTAAAAAAACTAAAGGTAGTATATTCAAAGGAAGAGCCTAAAAAGAGCCCATTGATTGACAGTGAGAGCGGTAAGGCAATTCCGGGCAGCGTTTCATTCGTTCCCTCGGTTGCAGGACTGATAATGGCAGGGGAGATAGTAAAAGGGTTGGTGAGATAATTGATATTTGGAAAGCACATAAACCGTTATTATTTGAAGTATCTGTGGATGCTTTTGCTGGGTATCGGCGCGCTTGTCGCGGTTGACTACCTTCAGCTTATAGTTCCCGAGTTCTACCGTATGGTAGTCAACGGGCTGGATAATCACGTCGTTGAGCTTGACGGAGTGATTCACGAATTTAATATGGACTTCGTTCTGGACCACATCTGTTTGCCTATGATATTTATCATACTTTCTATGGTAGCGGGCAGATTTTTGTGGAGAATCTGCTTCTTCGGCGCGGGACTCAAGGTTGAGGCTGACCTCAGAAACAGAATGTTTGACAGGTGCAAGGACCTCTCGCAGCAGTATTATCAGGTAAATAAGGTCGGAAACCTTATGTCGCTGTTTACAAACGACCTTGACACAGTTCAGGAGTGCTTTGGCTGGGGCGTTATGATGCTTTTCGACTCGCTCCTGCTTGGCGGTCTTGCGATGTTCAAGATGTGGAGAATGGACTGGAAGCTCACGCTTTTCGCCCTCATTCCCATGGTATTCTTGCTTGCTGTGTCCTTGCTCGTGGGCAGATATATGACTATAAAATGGGACGAAAGACAGGAGGCGTACTCGCAGCTCTCCGACTTTTCGCAGGAGTCATTTTCGGGCATCGCGGTAATTAAGGCGTTTGTCAAAGAGGGACTTGAGGCTATGGCTTTCAAGAAGCTCAACAAGCACAATGAAAAAACCAACGTTGAATATACCAGAATATCCGTCCTGCTCCGTGTGTTCGTCACGCTTTTCGTTGAGTCGGTGGTATGCGTTATCCTCGGCTACGGCGGATATCTCGTTATAAAGGGAGACTTTGACGCGGGACAGCTCGTGGAGTTTATAGGCTACTTTACGTCTATCGTATGGCCTATTATGGCGGTCAGCGAGCTTATCGAGATGACCTCCAAGGGAAAAGCGTCGCTCTCGCGTATAAGCGAGCTTTTGGACGCGAAATCCGACGTCAAGGATTCCGAGAACGTACAGGCTATCGACGGCATACGCGGTGACATTGAGTTCAAAAACCTCACCTTCCGCTATCCCGACGGAGATTTTGACGTGCTCAAAAACGTATCGTTTAAGATAAACGCGGGAGAAAACGTGGGACTTGTCGGCAGAACTGGCTCGGGCAAGACCACCGTGGTTGACCTGATACTCCGCACGTATAACGTAGGTGACGGCGAGCTGTTTATCGACGGCTGCGACGTCAACACTCTTCCCATAAAGCAGGTAAGAGAAGCGGCGGCGTACGTTCCGCAGGACAACTTCTTGTTCAGCGACACTATTGAGAATAATATCAAGTTCGTGTCCGACGATATAGACCACGACAGAATAGTCGAGGCGGCAACTCTCTCGGACATTCACGACAATATTATGCTCTTTGGCGACACCTACAACACGATACTCGGCGAGCGCGGAGTCACCGTGTCGGGCGGACAGAAGCAGAGAATATCCATCGCCCGCGCGCTTATAAAGGACGCGCCCATACTTATACTTGACGACAGCGTTTCGGCGGTAGACACAAAGACCGAGCGCGTAATACTTGACAATCTCAAGCGCACAAGACAAAACAAGACCACAATACTCATCGCGCACAGAATAACCACGGTTGAGCAGATGGACAAGATAATATTCATTGACGACGGCGAGGTCGTTGCCATTGGTACTCATGCGGAGCTTTGTGAGAGCTGCGAGGAGTACAAGACTATGGTCGAGCTTCAGCGTCTTGACGACAAGGAAGGAGGTAGGGACTGATGTATGAATTTTACCCCTTGATAGTCGTGGGCGGAATAATAGGACTGTTTTCCGCAATATTTATCTTTGCTTACGCAATGATAAAGGACAAAAAGGAAGCCATCGGCTTTGACAGAAATATGAAGGACACCGAGATCGCAAAGCGCCTTCTCAAATACGCAAGACCGCATATCAAGAGCTTCGTGTTCGTTCTTATCATTATGCTTCTGACAATTTCCTACGATATACTCTCTCCGCTTGTCGTAGGTCATATTACAGAGAGCTTGCAGGAGGGAACTATACAGGCGAGGGAGCTGTTTATATACGTCGGTGTTTACGCGGGTATTCTTATATTCTCGCTGATAAGCACATATATTCAGGCGATAGTTTTGCAGAAAACGGGACAGAAGATAATCTCAAAGATACGTGAGGATCTGTTCCTTCATATCGAGAGCCTGTCTCATTCGCAGCTAAACTCTATACCCGTCGGTAAGCTCGTCACACGAGTGACGAACGACACAAACGCCGTTTCTATGATGTTTACCAATATCATAGTTAACCTTGTAAAGAATATTTTCGTTATTTTCGGCGTGCTTGTTGCAATGCTTGCGCTCAACTATATGCTAACGCTTATGGTGCTTTGCTTTGTGCCTTTCATAGTGCTTTTCACAGTCATTTTCAGAAAGTTCTCGCGTAAGGCTTACAGAGCGGTCAAGGACGGCACGACGGACATCAACACCTTCCTCTCGGAAAACCTCTCGGGAATGAGAATAATTCAGATTTTCAACCGCGAGAACAAGAAAATGCGTGACTTCAGCGAGAAAAACGAAAAGCTCCGCCGCGCAAAGCAGCAGCAGATATTCGTTTTCGGTATTTTCCGACCCACCGTGTATATGCTCTATATATCCTCGGTGCTTTGTCTGCTTTACCTTGCCGCGAGAAGCTCTATACGTGACGTTGAGTTCCTCGGTCAGATAGTGGACGTTTCCACGCTCGTCACGTTCTATATGTATATCTCAAAGTTCTTTAACCCCATACAGAACCTTGCAGAGCAGTTCAACTGGCTGCAGTCTGCATTCGCGTCGGGCGAGAAGATATTTACGATATTCGATATTCAGCCCGAGGTAGTGGACGACGAGGACGCGATAGAGCTTGACCACGTAGAAGGCAATATCGAGTTCCGTGACGTTTGGTTCTCCTACGTGCCTGACGAGTGGGTCTTGAGGGGCGTGTCATTTAAGGTCAACGCCAAGGAGACAGTGGCTTTTGTCGGTTCAACAGGCTCGGGAAAGACCACCATACTCTCGCTTATCTGCCGTAATTACGACATACAAAAGGGCGAGATACTCATTGACGGAAT
>JAZNWS010000081.1:0-4132 GCA_045593485.1 Eubacteriales bacterium
ACTTGTGAAATCACTGTCAAAGAACAGTGAAGAAATTTTGTGAGGTGAAAAATAATGAAACAGAACATCCATCCTAAGTATGAAGAGTGCGTAATCAGATGCGCTTGCGGAGAAACAGTAACAACAAAGTCCACAAAGGGCGGCGAGATGAGAGTTGAAATTTGCTCCAAGTGTCACCCCTTCTTCACCGGTAAGCAGAAGTTTGTTGATGCCGGCGGACGTGTTGACAAGTTCAAGAGAAGACTTGAAATCTCCAAAAAGTAATCCAATCTCGGAATTACTTGGTGCATATAAAAAGGGATTGCGCGAGCCGCAATCCTTTTTTACTTAACCTTCAAAAAAATCCTTTTAAGAAGATACACATTGGGCAAAATACTTAAAAAGGTGGTGAATTTATGTTGAATCACGAAGAAAATATAAGGTCAAAAGCCATACTTGTTGGCATTATTACGGACAAAAACACGGCGAGCGAGGTTGAAAAGTCACTCGCGGAGCTGGAAAGACTTCTTGACACCGCAGGCGGCGAGGTGTTTGCGTACGTGACGCAGAGCAAGTCCACGCTTGAGGCGAGGACTCTTATCGGCAGCGGTAAGGTTCAGGAGATAGCCGAGCTTTGCAAAAATAACGGTGTCAAGCTCGTAATTTTCGACGAGGAGCTTTCACCCTCGCAGATAAGAAATCTTGAGGAGGACATTGGAGACGAGGTCAGAGTTATTGACCGTTCAATGCTCATTCTTGACATTTTCGCGCTCCACGCAGTCAGCGGAGAGGGTAAGCTTCAGGTTGAGCTTGCGCAGCTCAAATACACGGCTCCCAGACTTACGGGACAGGGTAAGGATCTGTCGCGTCTTGGCGGTGGTATCGGTACGCGAGGACCTGGTGAGTCAAAGCTTGAGTCTGACCGCAGACATATGAAGAGAAGAATCACGGCACTTGAACAAGAGCTTGAGGTGCTTGATAAAAACAGACGAACAATGCGTGTTTCTCGAGACAGGAGTGGACTGCCCAAAATAGCCATCGTTGGCTACACCAACGCGGGCAAATCCACGCTTCTCAACAAGCTCACCGACGCGGGAATTCTCGCCGAGGATAAGCTTTTCGCAACTCTTGACCCCACGACTCGCAAGTTTGAGCTTCCGGGTGGCGAGCAGGTGCTTTTGACAGACACGGTAGGATTTATCCGCAAGCTTCCGCACCACCTTGTAAACGCGTTCAAGTCCACGCTTGATGAGGCGGTGTACTCGGATATAATTATGATACTTTGCGACGCGTCCGACCCTGAATGTCTCTCCCAGCTTGAGTGTACGGAGAAGACCCTTGAGGAGCTTGGCGCAGGCGGCAAGCCCACTATATACGTGTTCAACAAGTGCGACAAGGGTATTTTTGACGCGCCCTTGATGAACCGAAAGTCTGACCGCAAGCACGTGGTGTTTATCTCTGCATTGACAGGTCAGGGCTGTGATGAGCTTGCAGAAACTATACAGAGCGTCATTCACGAGGGCAAGACAAGGGTGACCTTCAAGATACCCAACTCTGAGCTTTCAGCGATGAATATACTCTACAAAAACGCGACGGTTGAGGACGTAGAATACGGCGCGGACTGTGTGACGGTTACGGCGACCGTTGACGCCAAGACTCGCGGAATGCTTAAAAAATACGACGAGACATACCCCAAGAACACCGAGGAAGACTATTAATATAAGGAAGGAATTTCAGATGGCAGAGCAGTTAAAGCCCGAGCTTTATACCACGCTTGAGGGCGAGGGACACGACGAGTTTGAGGAGAGAAGATCTCTCTTTATCGGACACGCCAAGCACGTCACAAGCGAGGACGAGGCTATGGAATTTGTCAAGAGTCTGAAAAAAGAATATTCCGACGCCACGCACAACGTCTGGGCGTACGTGCTCAAGGGCGGCATTATCGCGCGCTATTCCGATGACGGCGAGCCGCAGGGAACTGCGGGCGTGCCTACGCTTGATACTATCCGCAAAAGCGGAGTTGAGGACGCAGTCGTTGTTGTCACGCGTTATTTTGGCGGAATTTTGCTCGGCGCGGGCGGACTTGTCAGAGCTTATTCGCACGGCGCAAAAATTGCGCTGGACGCGGCGAAAATAATTACATACGAGAAATACTCTGTCTACTCGCTTGAATGCTCCTACTCGGACTATCAGAGATATATTGTGCTTTTGCCGCAGTTCAACGCTATTATTGACGATACGGACTTTTCGGACAAGGTAAAGGTGACATTTGCGCTCAAAAGCACAACAGTTGCCCCTCTGCTTGAAAAGATAAAGGAGATGTCGGCGGGCAGAGACTGTCCTGAGCTTGTGGGAGAGAGGTTTGATTACAGATGATAGATAAAACTAAGCTTTTTGACACACACGCGCACTATTACAGCCGCAAGTTCGACGAGCTTGACGGCGGCGCGGACGGACTTCTCTCAAGCGCGGAATTTCAAAGCTGTGTGGGCTGCGTAGTCAATATCGGCGCGGACATAGAGACATCAAAATCCGTTGTGGCGCAAGCGAAAATTTATGATTTTATGTACTCTGCCGTGGGCATTCATCCCACCGACGCGCAGAATACCTGCGGAGACGACGTGCAGGGAAATATAGCCCAAATTGAGGTTATGCTCGCAGACCCCGAGACTCGCAAAAACAATAAGATAGTAGCTATCGGTGAGATAGGATTTGATTACTATTGGCAGCCTGTAAATAAGGGTTTGCAGTATGAATATTTTGACGCGCAGATGAGGCTCGCCGAGAAATACGACTTGCCCGTTATAATTCATGACCGTGACGCGCACGGTGACACCTTTGATATGATCTGCCGTCACCCAAACGTGCGCGGAGTACTTCACTCCTGCTCTATGAGTGACGAGATGGTGCGTCAGCTTTGCGAGCGCGGCTGGTATATATCATTTTCGGGTACGGTCACGTTCAAAAATGCGCACAAGGTAAAGGCTTCTTGCGCGGCAGTGCCGCTTGACAGACTTCTCTCGGAGACCGACGCGCCGTATCTTGCGCCTCACCCTTACAGAGGACAGATGAATAATTCAATTTTGATGTCCAACACGGTCAGGGAAATGGCAGGGATACACAATATCGACTATGAAGAGATGGTCAAGATCACAAACGAGAACGCGAGAAGATTTTTTAGAATAGATTAAAATATGAAAATTCAGTTATCCGATCATTTTAATTACAGAAAGCTTTTGAGATTCACTCTGCCGAGTATAGTGATGATGGTGTTTTCATCAATATACGGCGTTGTGGACGGCTTTTTCGTCTCAAACTTTGCGGGAGAGACGGAATTTACAGCTCTAAATTTCATATATCCGTTTATTATGATGCTCGGAGCGTTCGGATTTATGTTTGGCACGGGCGGCTCGGCGCTCATATCAAAGACGATGGGCGAGGGGGATATGAAAAGGGCGAGGAGCCTTTTCTCGCTCGTGGTTTACGTTTCTGTTGCGCTTGGCGTAGTTTTGTCGGCGCTTGGCATAATACTCGTTCGCCCGGTGGCGATGCTTATGGGTGCGGAAGGAAAAATGCTTGAGGACTGCGTCATTTACGGGCGCATAATATTTCTCGCACTCCCCGCGTTTATGCTTCAGATGGAGTTTCAGACCTTTTTCGTAATGGCAGAAAAGCCAAAGCTTGGACTTTACGCCACGCTCGCTTCGGGAATTACGAATATGGTGCTTGACGCGTTGTTCGTCGGTGTTCTCCCATGGGGACTGGTCGGCGCGGCTGCAGCGACTGCAATAAGCCAGCTTGTCGGCGGTATAATCCCGCTTGTTTACTTTTTCAGACCAAACACGAGCCTTTTACGACTCGGCAAGGCGAATTTTGACGGCAGGGCACTGCTCAAGACCTGTACGAACGGCTCGTCCGAGCTTATGAGCAATATTTCAATGTCGCTTGTCGGCATGCTTTATAATATTCAGCTTATGAAATATGCGGGAGAGCCGGGTGTTGCGGCGTATGGAGTGTTGATGTACGTCAATTTTGCGTTTATCGCGATATTTATCGGGTACGTCGTGGGTGTTGCGCCCGTTATAAGCTATCATTACGGAGCAGGGAACACAGACGAGCTCAAAAGCCTTTTGAAAAAAAGTGTTTTGCTTTT
>JAZNWS010000082.1:0-2128 GCA_045593485.1 Eubacteriales bacterium
CTCCTCCTTTATGGGCTCAACAGGATCAGGCTCGCCGTAAACTCTTTCTTCTACCTTGTTAGCCTCAGCCTCAGCCTCCGCCGCAGCGTTCTCAATGGAGGTTTCCTCCTCGGTCTTGCCGTAGGAGAAGTCAAGAAGTCCAACAAATCTGTCGCTCTCTATCGCGTAGAGGAAAAGATAAAGTCTGGGGCCCTGTTCCTTATCTATAAGGAGCTTATATATGGTCTTGAAGAACTTGCCCTGAACGCCCTTGAGCTCCTTGGGAGAGTCCACAAGCTCGGGATAAACTCTCTTGGGTATCGCGTAAAGCTCGGCGTTGAGGTCGTCAAGCGTGTATCCGCCTGCCGAGATGTACTCAAACAGGAGCTTGATTGCTTCCTTTTCCTTGTCGTCAAGAGTTTCCCAGACCTCGAAGTTTCTTGTCTGTCTGAGTCTGTTGACCTGCTCGGGCGCGCACTTTTCAAGCCAGAACTTTGCTCTGTCAAGTCTGTCAGCAAACTGCTCGTGCTTGTAGGGTGTTCCTATCTTTTCAAACACAGTCTCAAGCATAGGCACGTTGAAGTCAACTATAGAGCCAAGCTGAACGAGAAGTCCCATGGGAACGGTATCAAGAGTTCTGCCCTCGATCACGCAGTTATACATAACCGCCGCATTATATTCGCTTGCATTACCCGAAATATATTCGTTATACATCTTGTCAAACTCGAAGTACTGACGAAGAATTCCATCGTCAAAGCAGAAGTCGAATGCCTTGACGGGCTCGGTCTTGGAGTAGAGCCACAAAATTATTTCAGGCTGATAGAGCTTGAGCAGGGTCTCGGGAGTCATATTAAGTCCCGAGGAGGACGACATCTTACCCGCAACACCCTTGATACCGATAAACTCGTATCCCTGATAGATGGGCGCGTCGTGGTTGTATATCTTCTTTGCGATAACCTTGGAGTTGTTGTAAGAGCCTGTGGGCGCTGAATGATCCTTTCCGCCTGGCTCAAAGTCAACGTCCTCGTACATCCATCTCATCGCCCAGTCAACCTTCCAACCGAGCTTGCAGTCGAAGTTATCAAGAAAGTTGAATTTGCCGTGGTGTCCGCAACGGCAGGTAAACTCTGCCTCAGTGCAGTCCTCATTGAGCGAGGTTATCTTCGTAAAGTCTGTGCGGCACTCGGGACAGAAAATGCTTACAGGGTAATAATCTGCCTTATCCGCGTCGTGCTGCGCGAGTCTTTCCTCCTCGGTCTTGGTCATATCCTTTGTCTTGAAGGAGTCAAGTATCTCAAATATCTCGCCTCTCTTTTTGAGAGCCAAAATAAGATTATCTCTGTACTTGCCGCTGCGGTACATCTCAGCCTGATATCTGCAATCAAGCTTGATACCAAAGGGGGCAATTCCGCGGAGGAATTCGTCCTCAAAGTGCTTGGCGTAATTTTCGTGACAGCCCCAAGGGTCGGGAATGTCAACGTAAGAGCAGCCGATGTACTTGTCATAAGTGTCGCCTACAACCGCCTGAACGTTTGCGGGAATCTTACGGCAACGGTCAAACTCATCCCACGAAATGAGAAGACGAGCCTTCTTGCCCTTCTTTTCAAGCGCCTTTACAACGAAAAGGCTTGTCGCTATATCTCTGAAGTTTCCGATGTGAACCGAGCCTGAGGGGCTTACGCCTGCCGCGCAGACGTATTCGGCTTTATCGGGATTTTTCTTAATTATTCGTTCTGCAATTTCTTCTGACCAATGCATACTAGTCTTCCTTTCATTTTCATCTCTATTATTTGGACATTCTTTGGCATTTTAATTTTACATCATATTATTGTATCACGATAAATTGGGGTTGTCAAGACAAAAGTAGGTTTTTTTGCTTTGCAAAGACTATTATTTGGGACATAAAAATGCAAAATTATCGAAAATTCCATCGCATTTCAATAATGCAAAGAAATATTTTTTGCATTTTTTCAAAAATAGACTTGACAAACGCAATTTTTGTGCTATAATGTTTAAGTACGAAATCGTACGACAAATAAATCTGCGCCGTTAGCTCAGCTGGATAGAGTGTTTGGCTACGAACCAAAAGGTCGGGGGTTCGAATCCCTTCCGGCGTGCCATTGAGAATCGTTGAAATCCCAAGGGTTTC
>JAZNWS010000083.1:0-2048 GCA_045593485.1 Eubacteriales bacterium
CAGAAAGGCAGTAGAAAAAATGCTTAAGATCAAATCCGCGATAGCGGAGAAAATATACGAGAGCGTATTGCAGATAAATCCCGCAGCGGAGATAAGCGCTACGGATATTATAGGTATGCTCGAATATCCCCCCGACTCGAGCATGGGTGACCTTGCGTTTCCTTGCTTCAAGCTTTCAAAGGCTCTCCGCCGCGCTCCCGTGCAGATAGCAGCGCAGATTGCCGAGTCCCTGAAGCTTGACTGCATAAAGAGCGCTGAGGCGGTAAACGGATACCTCAATATTAAAATTTCGGACGAATACCTTGGAGAGAGGATACTTCCCGAAATACTTGAAAAGAAAGAAAATTACGGCAGACCTACATTTGGCTGCGGCAAGACGGTAGTGCTTGACTACTCCTCGCCCAACGTAGCAAAGCCCTTCCATATAGGACACCTCGGCACGACGGTTATAGGACACTCGCTCAAAAAGCTCCACGAGTTTGCGGGATATAACTGTATCGGTATAAACTACCTCGGTGACTGGGGAACACAGTTTGGTAAGCTCATCGTTGCATACAGACTTTGGGGCGACAAGCAGCAGATAGAGGAGGGCGGAATAGACAAGCTCGTTGAGCTTTACGTCCGCATCAACAACACCATAAAGGGCGACGAGGAAAACGGAATTCCCGTTCGCGACGACTTGGCTCAGCAGGCAAGAGACGAGTTCCGCAAGATGGAGGAGGGCGACGAGGAAAATATCGCGCTCTGGAAGTGGTTTGTGCAGATAAGCCTTGAGGAATACAGTAAGACATATAAGCAGCTTGACATTGAGTTTGACAGCTACAAGGGAGAGAGCTTCTATACCGACAAAATGCCCGCGCAGGTGCAAAAACTTCGCGATATGGGGCTTATGAAGATTGACGACGGCGCGTCCATAGTTGACCTTGATGAGTACGGAATGCCTCCTTGCCTTATACTTAAGAGAGATGGCTCGACGCTTTATCCCACGCGTGATATTGCGGCGGCGTACTACAGAAAGCAGACATACGACTTTGATAAGGCTATATACGTCACAAGTAATCAGCAGAATCTCCACTTCAAGCAGTGGTTCAAGGTAGTTGAGCTTATGGGCTACGATTGGTACGACCAGCTCGTACACGTCCCCTACGGCACGGTATCCCTCAACGGAGCAAAGCTTGCAACCCGTACGGGCAACGTAGTTCTTCTCCGCGACCTTTTCGCGCTTGCGATAGAGAAGGTGACAGCTATTATGGAGGAAAAGAACCCTGATCTCAAGGGCAGAGAGGACATAGCAGAGGCAGTCGGCGTTGGCGCGATAGTATTCTACTATCTCTACAACAACAGAATAAAGGATATAAACTTCAACCTTGAGGAAGCCTTGAGCTTTGACGGCAACACGGGTCCGTACGTTCAGTACACATACGCGCGTACCTGCTCGGTGCTCGAGAAGGCGGGCGAGGTTAAATGCGACTGCGTTCAGATAACTGCTCCCGAGGAAGCTGCACTTCTCAAAACGCTTTGTCAGTTTGAGGAGAAGGTCAATATTGCGATAAGAGATTACGAGCCTTCCGTTATCACGAGATTTATACTTGACGTTGCGACCGCATTCAACAAGTTCTATCACGAGTGTAAGATACTTGGAACTGAGGACGCAGGCGTAAGAGGAACGAGAATACTGCTCACAGAAGCCACCAAAAATGTTCTTGGAAGCGCGTTCTCGCTCGTGTGTATGAAGAAAACAGAAAGAATTTAATTTGAGTCAGAGAGGATTTTAGATATGTCAGGACATAGCAAATGGGCAAACATTAAGCACAAGAAGGAAAAGACCGACGCGCAGAGAGCTAAGGTATTCACAAAGATAGGTAAGGAAATTACTATTGCTGTAAAAGAGGGCGGCGGAGACCCTAATTCCAACGCGAAGCTCCGCGACCTTATCGCAAAGGCAAAGTCCAACAACGTGCCTAACGATAACATTGAGAGAACCATAAAGAAGGCTCTCGGCGGCACTGGCGAAAACTACGAGGAGGTAGTTTACGAGGGCTACGGTC
>JAZNWS010000084.1:0-6144 GCA_045593485.1 Eubacteriales bacterium
TGTCGCGCGCCGTCATAGCTCTTATTGTGCTTTCCATGTCTATAATCTCCAAAATTTTATTTACGCCTTATGTCCGCCTATCTGGGAATTGCGGTCCTTTGCGGTCGCTCCCTCCTCCAGATTCATTCCTCGGAGTATGGCGTTCTTTCCAAATTTCTTTTTAATGTCGATGATAGCAGATTGCATCTGCTTTTCCTTCTGTAATGACGCTTCCTCGTCCGCGCGCTCGCGCTCAAGAGCCTCAAAATCATCAAAAATGCTGAGCTGCTCTGACGGTGCTATCTGACTTTTGACCTCATTTTCGTCCTTGAGTCTGTTCGCCACGATATTTATGCGGCGGACTAAGAGATTTTTGTCAACTATGCGCTCGTATAACTCGTCCACAGCGGTTAAAATTGCCTTTGTTGACGACGAGAACCTACCAAGGTTAGCCGTGCCGTGCGCGTGCTTGGGGACTTTTCTGCCGTAGTAGTCGGTCGTGACAGGGCCATTATACAGCTTGCTTATCTTGGGGTCGGTCAGATTCTCGATGTCGTACCCAACCGTCAGCACAAGCTGATCTGTGACGAGCCCCTTTTCAACCAAGTCAAGCACTAAAAGGTCGGTCATCTCGCGGGTGATAAGTCTTGCCTTTTCAAAATCGTACGGACAATGCAAGACCTGACCCGAGCCAAGACTTGTGCTTTGCGGCTTGTACGCCTTTATTTGTTCTATCGTGCAAGGCTCCCAGCCCCACGCGTGATCGATAAGCAGCTCCGCGTTTACGCCAAAAAGCTTATAAAGTAAGCCCTCGTTGTATCTGCCGTAAGGGCTGCCCACGGAGCAACGCGCGATGTCGCCCATAGTATATAGTCCGTTTGCCTCAAGCGTATTCTGATAGCCCTTGCCGACGCGCCAGAAGTCCGTCAGCGGTCGGTGATCCCACAAAAGCTTGCGGTAGGACATCTCGTCAAGCTCGGCAATTCTGACGCCATCCTCGTCCGCCTCAACGTGCTTTGCCACTATGTCCATCGCGACCTTACACAGATAAAGGTTGGTACCTATTCCCGCCGTCGCGGTGATTCCCGTGGTTGAGAGCACGTCCTTGATAAGCATTCGCGCGAACTCGTGCCCTGTCATTTTGCGGGTTTTTAGGTACGACGTCGCGTCAATAAACACCTCGTCAATGGAATAGACGTGAATATCCTCGGGCGCGACGTGCTTCAGGTACACCTGATATATCCGCGCGCTGTAATCCATATAGTACGCCATGCGGGGCGGCGCGACAATGTACGACACCGCAAGCGACGGGTTCGCGTTCAGCTCGTTGATGTTATATGACTCGCCCACAAGCCTTCCCGCACGGCGTCTGCGCTCGTAGTTTGCTTCCCTGACCTTCTGTATCACCTCAAACATTCTCGGACGCCCGAGAATACCGAAGGATTTGAGCGACGGTGACACGGCAAGACCGATGGTCTTCTCGGTCCTTGACATATCCGCGACCACGAGATTGGTCGTCATCGGGTCAAGCCCTCGCTCTATGCACTCAACCGAGGCATAGAAGGATTTTAGGTCTATCGCGATGTATGTTTTCTCGCTCATCTTCCCTGCCTCCCTTGCGCTGTGATTTCTCTATTTTAATTATATCACAAATTATCGCCTTTTTCAATGCGGAAAATTGAATATTAAAAGTAATATTATAACAGCGTCAAAAATACCCGAACTGAATTTATTTAGCAAAAAAGGACGAGAAAATCTCGTCCTTTTTCTATTATTCAAATATTACTTCTTTCTTCTTACGGAGATGGACTTCCAGAAATCGTCCTCTTCGTCTTCCTCTTCAACCTCGGGAGCCTCCTCAACGACAGGCTCAGCAGCCTCAAGCTCCTCGTCCTTCTTGTCAAAGCCTGTAGCTACGAGAGTGATGCGGATCTCGTCCTCTGCCTCCTCGTTGAAGCGGATACCCCAGATGATGTTTGCATCGGGATCTGCCTCGTTCTGAATGAGGGTGTTTGCAAGGTCGATGTCCTCAAGACCAACGTCGGGAGATACAACGTATGCAACGAGAATTCCGCGAGCGCCCTTAATGGAGGACTCAAGAAGCGGGCTGGAAATAGCCTCTCTTGCGGCAAGCTCTGCCTTGTCCTTACCTGTTGCCGCGCCAACGCCCATGTGAGCGTGACCTGCGTTTCTCATAACTGTGCAAACGTCTGCAAAGTCAAGGTTGATGTATGCGGGAACGTTAACAAGCTCGGAGATGGACTGAACGCCCTTGCGGAGAACGTCGTCTGCCATTTCGAAAGCGTTTGCGAGAGTGATTCTCTGGTCGCTTGTTTCCTTGAGCTTATCGTTGGGAATAACGATGAGGGAGTCAACGTACTGAGAAAGCTCCTCGATACCTGCCTCTGCGTTTTCCTTTCTTACCTTACCCTCAAATGTGAAGGGCTTTGTGACGATACCGATAGTGAGTATGCCCATTTCCTGTGCTACGCGAGCAACAACGGGAGCAGCGCCCGTACCTGTTCCACCGCCCATACCTGCGGTTACAAATACCATTTCCGCGCCTGCGAGAATGTTCTTGATATCCTCAAGAGATTCCTCTGCAGCTCTCTTACCGATCTCGGGCTTAGCGCCTGCGCCTCTGCCGTTTGTGAGCTTTTCGCCGATAACGAGCTGTCTGGACGCGCTGGAACGGCTGATAGCCATTCTGTCTGTATTGATAGTGACGAATTCAGCGCCGCCGATATTCGAGATTACCATTCTGTTTACAGCGTTGTTTCCGCCGCCGCCGACGCCGATAACCTTAATATTAGCGCCAAGTACGATAGAGTCGTCGTGTTCAAACATAGCCATGTTGTTAGTCCTCCAAAATTTATATATTCCTTAATTTTTTCGTACATCTTTATAAAAAATCATATACACATATATAATAATACATTTAAGCAAAAATTTCAAGAGTTTTTCGAAAGTTTTTCAAAAGTTTTTGAAAAATTAACAAATAAAAATATATTTCGACAGCCAAGGGATCACTCGCTCGGAGCTTTTGTTGGATTTTCTGAATCGTCATTAACGCTTGCCTCGTACTTGCCCTCAACGACGTACTCCGAAAAGTCCAGCTCGTTGTCCACTCTCGCGCTTGCGAGCGCGGGGTTTTGCACGTTTATAACCACACCCTTGCCGTATGCGGTGCTTCCCTCGTCTATTATCGCGTCAACAACCTCAAACTTGGTCTCAAGGCTCTCGCATCTGCCTATATACACAAGACATCTGCCGTCCATTATCAGTCGTACGTTGAATTTTTCGTCAAGGAATACCGCGTCGGTTCTGTCGATATAACCGCTCCTGCTCAAGAAACCGAGAAGCTCTGTGACGTAGCTGTATTTTGATATATCGTCGCCCTTTTGTATCAGACGTCCGTTTTCGTCGCGAATATCAATCGTGCTTGTGAAAATAAGCTTCTCGCCAAGCACGGGAGCTTCAACCTCGGGCAGAGTCAGAACTCTTCCGCCCAGCGCCACAAACTCCAGCTTGGAGTCACGTATATCCACCACCGTAAGATTACTGTCCACGCCGTAGAACTTGTCCCCGTGCTGAATCACGAACTCGTATTCGGAAAACTCAACCCTGATAGTCACTCGGCGTGTGAAAATATTTTTGCGCACGCTTACCTTCTCTGCCATCGGGAGATTTTTGCGTATGGCTCTTTTTATTACGAATTCAGGCTTTGAGTAGAGCGCTCCGCCCACGGAAAGCTCGGACGCCTCAACTATCTCGGACTCGTTGAACAGAGTCACGTCGCCCTCAATACTTATGCTGTCTATCCTCGTCACAAGAACAATAAGTCCGACGAGCAGCAGCGCAATAATACAAAGTGAGATTATCTTTGCGCCCGTCAGCTCGGGATTGGAATAATCCTTGTTTTTCAAGCATTCCGATATTCTGTTGAGCTTTGCGCTGATCTTGCCCTTTGCCATAAAGATAACCTCCTTTTCCTTGAATTTCCTCTATTGCGGCTTACTTTGCCGCGAGCTTTTTTATTTCCTCGTAAATTATTCTGTTCGCGTCGGGCTCGGCAAACGGGGTGATGTTCTTGCCAAGAGTCTCTCTCAAGCTCTCGTCCGAGAGAAGTCTTACCGCCTCTGCCTCAAGCTTGCCCGAGGAAAGCTCGGATTCCTGAACGAGAACACAAGCGTTTTTGTCGGCAAGCGCCTTCGCGTTTTTATACTGATGATTGTCAGCCACGTACGGCGACGGCACGAGTATTGCCGCCTTGCCGCCAAGCGCAAGCTCGGATATAGTCATCGCGCCCGCTCTGGATATAACAAGGTCTGCCTCGCTCATGCGTTTGTCCATATCGTATATGTAATCAAGGTGCTTGATATTTGCCTTCTTGTCAAGTCCGCGAGCGGCAAACTCCTCCTTCATATGCTCAAAATCTCTCTTGCCCGAGGCGTGGATAAACTCCACGTCGGGATACTTGTCCGCAATATGCGAGAGCATATCGGCTACGGCAAGATTTACGTACTCCGCGCCAAGAGAACCGCCAAAGGAGAGCACGTGCTTTTTGTATCCGGACTTTTCCTCTGCTACTCCGCTCTTTTTTGACGAGGTGATAACGGGATTTCCTACCTTCATAGCCCTTTTTGCACCCGTCAGCGACTTTGCCGTGGACTCAAAATTAGTCATTACAAGGTCAACCGAGCCGCAAAGCTTTCTTATCGCCTTGCCCGCGCTTGCGTTTGACTCGTGAAGAACGGTGGGTATTCCGAGCTTGACGCCCGCGCGCGCCACGGGATAGCACGCAAATCCGCCCGTGCCGATAATAATGTCGGGCTTAAACTCATCTATTATTCTTTTCGCCTCGCGCGGCGAGGTGAGCATATAATACAGCGTCTTTATATTCGCTGGGTTATATATAGCCTTCATGCCGCAGATCTTTACGGTGTAAAGCTTATCGTACCCTGCCCTCGGAACCAAGTCCTTCGCCTTGTCGTTTGCGTTGTGCGAGCAAACGAATGCTATCTCGCTATCGGGCTCGTATTCCATTATTGTGTTTGCTATGGCTATCGCGGGGTTTACGTGTCCCGCAGTGCCGCCGCCCGTCATAAGAACTCTCATATATTTCCTCCAAAGCTATTTTTCAACGTAAGAATATCTCGATATTGCAAGTATTACGCCCATCTCCACTATCTGTATGATAAGCGCGGTACCTCCCGACGAGAAGAACGGGAGAGATATGCCCGTGTTGGGCATGGAATTTGTGACAACGGCAATGTTAAGCACCGCCTGAAGCGCCGCCTTTGTGGTAAGTCCGTACGCGACCAGCGAGCAGAACTTGTCGGGCGCCTTTGAGGCTATCTTGTAGCCTCTGTAAAGCAGGAGCAAAAACAGAATTATCACCGCAAGCGCGCCGATAAATCCAAGCTCCTCGCAAACTATCGTAAAAATAAAGTCGTTCTGCGGCTCCGCAACGTATCCGTATTTCTGTCGGCTGTTTCCAAGACCGACTCCGAAAATTCCGCCCGAGCCTATGGCATACAGTCCTTGTAGATTCTGCCAAGCAGAGCCCTGCGGGTCTGCCGCCTCAATGTTGAGCCATGTATTGACACGCTCCTGCGCGTATCCCGAAAACATAAGTACGACAAAAACCACGACCACGCCCGCGCCGACTATAAGCAGCATCCACTTTTTGTCCGTGCCGCCGATGAACATGACAAACAGTCCGAGCAGACCGAGAATTATAAGTCCCGACAGGTGCTTTTCAAGCACGACAAGTCCGCATATTATGGCGATAACTATGCCCGGATAAAGCACTCCGTATTTGAACTGACCGCCAAAGCGTTGACTGAGCTCGATTTTTTTCTCGTTTTTCGCCATGACGTACGCCAGCATCATAACAAGTCCCATTTTTGCTATCTCAGAGGGCTGCACCGTGATAAATCCAAGGTCTATCCATCTCTGCGCTCCCTTTCCCGTCATACCTATAAAAAGCACGGCGACAAGGAGTATGGCAGAGCCAACGTACGTCGCAATACCGACAAGTCTCAAATGCTTTGGACGCGCGATGATTATTATTCCCGCCGCGACCAGAGCCGCAACCAACGAGAGCGCAACGTGACGCTTGAAGTAATACATACTGTCTCCCGTCTCTCTGTACGAGAAATA
>JAZNWS010000085.1:0-5398 GCA_045593485.1 Eubacteriales bacterium
TTTTATATTTTATAAACAAATGAAAGGAAAAATAAAATGGCAATGAAAATTTATGACGAGCTCGTCGCGCGCGGACTTATCGCGCAGGTGACAAACGAGGACGAGATCAAAAATATGATCAACGAAGGCAAGGCGACCTTCTACATCGGCTTTGACCCCACGGCAGACTCTCTGCACGTTGGTCACTTTATGGCGCTCTGCCTTATGAAGAGACTTCAAATGGCGGGCAACAGACCTATCGTTCTTATCGGTGGCGGTACGGCGATGGTCGGCGACCCCTCGGGCAGAACAGATATGCGTCAGATGATGACAAAGGAGACCATTGCTCACAACTGTGAGTGCTTCTACAAGCAGATGAGCCGCTTTATCGAGTTTGGCGAGGACAAGGCGATCATGGTAAACAACGCAGACTGGCTTCTTGACCTCAATTACGTAGAGGTTCTCCGCGACGTTGGCGCGTGCTTCTCGGTAAATAGAATGCTCTCCGCAGAGTGCTATAAGCAGAGAATGGAAAAGGGACTTTCTTTCCTTGAATTCAACTACATGATAATGCAGTCATACGACTTCTACCACCTCTTTAAGACCTACGGCTGCAATATGCAGTTTGGCGGTGACGATCAGTGGTCGAATATGCTTGGCGGTACGGAGCTTATCAGACGTAAGCTTGGTAAGGACGCTCACGCGATGACTATAACTCTGCTTCTCAACTCCGAGGGTAAGAAGATGGGTAAGACACAGTCGGGCGCGGTTTGGCTTGACCCCGAGAAGACAAGTCCTTACGACTTCTACCAGTACTGGAGAAACGTAGGCGACGCGGACGTTCTCAAGTGCATCAGAATGCTCACCTTCCTCCCTATTGAGCAGATAAACGAGATGGACGCTTGGGAGGGCTCTCAGCTTAATAAGGCGAAGGAGATACTCGCATACGAGCTTACAAAGCTTGTTCACGGCGAGGAGGAGGCAGAAAAGGCGCAGGCGTCTGCAAAGGCGCTCTTTGGAGCGGGCCCCGGAGCTGACGTTCCTACCGCAACCCTTACCGACGATGACTTTGTGGACGGAGCGGTTGACATTCTCACAATGCTTGTAAAGAGCGGACTTGTAAAGTCCAAGTCCGAGGCAAGACAGGCAGTTCAGCAGGGCGGAGTTTCTGTTGAGGGTGAGAAGATTGCCGACATCAGGGCGAGCTTTACACGTGAGCAGGTAGCAGGCGGATTGCTTCTTAAGAAGGGCAAAAAGTCCTTTATGAAGATTGTTTGCTGATATTGCAAATAAACCGCAAAACTGTCAAAAGTGACAAAATATAAGGACGGATTTTCAACAAATTCGTCCTAACAAATAAAAGGGTTTTCCACAGAAAAAGCTGTGGAAAACCCTTTTTTGCTGTTAAAATGTGGTCAAATTCCTTTGTTTTACGGACAAGTAGATGTGGAAAAGTCTGTGGAAAGTGTGGAAAACCCTATTTTTTCCAATTTTGTATTTTTACATCAAATAGTGCATATCAGCTTTTCCAGAACGGAGTATCCGTCGGAGAAGGATTTTATCTCAAGGTCGGCGGCTTGGCACCTTTCGAGCATTGTCTTGAGACGGTCTACTCCGCGTTTTGAACGCAGGGTGAGGGTGACCTTGTATTCGTGGATATTAAGTATCTCGGATATTTCGCGCGATGTAAGACCGTCATTTGCCAACAGCTCGACCGAGAGAGAATTGCAGACATATGAGATTATCTCGCCCATTATGACTAATGGGTCAACACGCCTGAATTTCATATCTCCAAGAACGGCAAGAGCGACCTCGCGGTTGCCTGCGGCGAGTGCATTTGAGAGCGCAAACGTGTCAAATTCTGCGGAGGGAACGGAGACTTTTGAGACGTCGCTCGTCATAACGGTATCTCTGCCTTGAGATAAGACGTAAAACGAGATCTTGTCGGTCTCTGAGGAAAGATTGAACATATCTCTGCCGCAACGCTCAATGGTAAACGCGCAGACCTCGGGGGAGGCGTTGACTCCGTTGTAAGCGTAATGCTTGCCCACCCAGGATACGAGACGAGCGGGGGATATTTTTTCAAAATATACGGGGGTCAGAAATTCCGAGAGAGTTGTTAACAGCTTTGAGGGGCGCTTTGGAAGAATTCCATAGTCAAAGCGGTCGGAGGCGACCGAGATGATGACGGTATTATAGTCGTATTCGTCAAGCGTCGCGAGCGCGGAGCAGAGAGCGTCAAGCTCACCCTGCTTCAGAGAATTAAGCTCAAGTCCCGTCACTGTGATAAGCTTTCTGTCTGCCATCATCGGCGCGGGCATTATTGCGTCAAGCAGAGCTGATGGGGAGTAGGAAAGGGAGTCGAGCTTGAATTCGTTGAACATAGACAGCGTGCTGTCGGGGGATATAGATGCCTTGGCGGCTGCAAGCGCGTGAGATTTGAGATAGTCCTCCTCGCCGAACAAAAGATAGGCTTTTGCAGGTGTTGATTTTATTTCTCGGCGAAAATCTGCTTCCTTTATAATATTCATACGGCTCCTCCTTTCCTCGTTATATATACAATTATAACATTTTGAGGTCTGCTCGTCAAGTGGGATTTTACACTTGACTTTAGGTGAGTTTTATGGTAGTATAGTAATGTTTACGTAGAAAAATGGAGATAAAAATGGCACAAACAAAGCTTTTGGAAAGAAAAGAAAATAAAATGGGCACGCAGCCGATATGGAAGCTGATAGCGACTCTGTCGCTCCCCATGGTTGCGTCTATGATAATTCAGGCTCTCTACAACGTTGTGGACAGCCTTTTCGTTGCGAGCATTTCCCCCGAGCAGCTTGAGTTTAACGCAGTCAGTCTGTCGTTTGCGGCGCAGAATTTTATTATTGCGGTCGCAACGGGAACGGGCGTTGGTATAAACGCCTTGCTCTCAAAGAGCCTTGGCGAAAAGGACCACGAAAAAGCGCAAAAAATAGCTAACAACGGCGTATTTTTGGCGCTTTGCAGCTATGTTTTGTTCCTTATCCTCGGCTTTACTCTTATTGAGCCGTATATGAGAATTATGACGGACAACTCGCAGGTTATTGAGTTCGGTAAGCAGTATTTGTTTATTTGCTACGTGGGCTCGTTTGGTGTTTTCGGGCAGATAGTTATGGAGAGGCTGATGATCTCCACGGGAAAGACTTATCTCTCTATGGTGACGCAGGCGACAGGCGCGGTGATCAACATTATTTTCGACCCCATATTTATTTTTGGTCTCGGTATGGGAGTCAGAGGCGCGGCGCTTGCGACGGTGCTTGGTCAGGTCGTGGGCTTTGTTATCGGAATTATACTGCACGTCAAGTTCAATAGGGAGGTCAAGCTATCGTTCAAGAAATTCAGACCCGACGGAAAGCTTATAGGCAGAATTTACGCCATAGGTATTCCTTCGATAGTAATGGCGTCTATCGGCTCGGTGATGAACGTTATTTTCAATAATATTCTGTACTCGTTTGGCGCGCCTGTGGGCGTTTACGCGCAGAATGCGTTTGGCGCGTACTTTAAGCTCCAGAGCTTTGTACTTATGCCGATATTCGGACTCAACAATGGACTCGTTCCGCTTATTGCCTTCAACTACGGTGCGCAAAAGCGAAAGAGAATGACGACGGCTATGCTTATCGGCGGCGCAGCGGCAGTGGTATATATGTTTATAGGACTTGCCGTGTTTGAGATCTTCCCCGAGCCGCTTGTGAGAATGTTTATTGAGAATGAGCAGGCAGTCGGCATAGCGGTACAGACCATGAGAATCGCCGCGCTTTCGTTTGTGTTTGCGGGAATCTGCATCGTTATGGGCTCGGTGTTCCAAGCGCTTGGAAAGAGTATTTTTTCGATGTTTACGTCAATCGCGCGTCAGCTTGTTGTGCTTATTCCCGTGGCGTATTTGCTTGCGAGGACGGGAGACGTTAACCTTGTTTGGTGGGCGTTTCCAATAGCGGAGGTAATGTCGCTTGTGATGTCTGTGATATTTTTCTTCGTTGTTTACAGACGTATTATTTCAAAAATTCCGGAATAAAGTTTTTATTAATACTTTGCCCGCGGCGGCAAAGTATCCAAACCGCCGCAAAGGGCGGGAGGTTGCGATTCCTCCCGCCCTTTTGAAACCCACCCACGCAAACGCTTTCGAGTTTGCAAGCAAACTCGTATAACAAGTGGAATATGTAGAAACTATTATTTTGTCGTGTGCCGCAGGCACACAGGAGGAGAGAATTTTTAAGGAGAGGAGGAGTCGGCCGTTGTTTTCGTTTACGAAAACAAATTTCACGGGAGTGAAATTAGGACATTTCCTCTCCTTAAACGGCGTTTTTTGGTCACTTTTTGCCGCTGTTGGCAAAAAGCGACAAAATATCAAAAATAAAGCCGCCGATTTTTCGGCGGCTTTTAATTTTATGAAATGATAAAAATCAGTTCCAAATAATTATTCTTAATTCCTCCACCGTATCAACAACATACGTCGCGCCTTCGGCCTCAAGCTCGGCTCTGTCGCCATAACCCCACGTGACGCCGACGGAATGAATACCGCAGAGATTTGCGCCTTCAATGTCAAATTTTCTATCGCCTACCATAAGGCAGTATCTATATTCGCTCTCGGGAATACCCGCAAGACTCAGCGAGCGGCGAATTATCTCCTCCTTTGAGGAATGAGCCTCTCTCATATCCGCGCCCGAGATAGCGTTGAAATACTGATGAATATTGACGTCTCGAAGGACCTCCTCGGCGAAAACCTGCGGCTTTGACGTACCGACAAGCGCCATTCCGCCCGACTTTCGTATATCGGCGAGAAGATCTGCTATTCCGTCGTAGATAATATTTTCGTAAAGTCCCTTGTCTTTATAATAGACTCTGTATTGGTCAACGGCTTCGATTGACTCCTCTTTTGTAAGCCCCATATAATGCTCAAAGGAATAATACAGCGGCGGGCCTATAAAGACACCAAGCTCCACGCCCTCGGGTATGGGCTTTTTCATTTGCGCCATTGCGTATCGGACGGAATTCGTGATACCCTCGTAGGGGTCAGTCAACGTGCCGTCAAGGTCAAAAACAATATATTTGTAGTTCATTTTTATCATCCTTTAATTAAGTTGTTTTCAAGAGCTTTCGAGCTTGCCTGAAAGCAGTTATCTGGTCATTTCAAATTTTACAGAGCCCGAGAAGTTTGTAAATACAAAGACACCCTTAAGCGGCGTGAGAAATCTCGGCCATCTGCCAACAGGCTTTTTGAGCTGCTCTATAAATTTATCATACTCCACCTGCATATCGTCCGCGTCACCGGTGAGCGCGAAAATTCGGCGGTCGCTTACCTTGCCGTCGGCTTGCTTTTCTTTACTTCCATAGCAGAGGACAAAGACTATTCTGTCGCTGATAATATCCTCAACCGCTTGTAAGGTCT
>JAZNWS010000086.1:0-11871 GCA_045593485.1 Eubacteriales bacterium
TCAGGTTCAGGCGCAGGCGGTAAATCCCAATGCGGTAAAGAATGTTGCCGACAATCTCAAGATAGTTTACACTCCCCTTCACGGAACGGGACACAAGCTCGTTCCCGAGATACTCAAGAGAACGGGACTCAAGCATCTTTACACGGTTGATGAGCAGTGCGTAATAGACGGCAATTTCCCCACAGTTGAGAAGCCCAACCCCGAGTATGCAGAGGTATTCTCTCTCGGTATTGAGCTTGCAAACAAGGTGGGAAGCGACCTTATTATCGCTACCGACCCCGACGCTGACCGAGTTGGCGTTGTTGCAAGAACCAAGGACGGTTCGTTCAGAACCATCACGGGCAACCAGATGGGCGCGCTTCTTCTTGACTATATAATCACGGCTTACGAGCAGACAAACACTATGCCCCCTCTCCCCTATGCCGTAAAGACTATCGTGACGACCGAGCTTGCTTCAAAGATCTGTCAATCGCACGGAGTTGAGATATTCAACGTGCTTACTGGCTTTAAGTTTATCGGCGAGGTAATCAAGAATCACGAAAAGAGCGGTCAGGGCTCATATATCTTCGGATTTGAGGAGAGCTACGGCTACCTCAAGGGTACTTACGCAAGAGATAAGGACGCGGTCGTGGCTTCAATGCTTATCTGCGAGATGACGGCTTACTATGCGGCAAAGAATATGACTCTTTCCGACGCGCTTGAGCTGCTCTACGAAAGATACGGCTATTGCTGTGAGTCCAACTCCGAGATTTATATGGAAGGCGTTGACGGCCCCGCAAAGATTGCGGCTCTTATGGACGGACTCCGCAACAACGCTCCCTCCTCTATCGGTGGCGCTGACGTTGTCACCTTCGGCGACTATAACGCCGAGGAGTTTACGGATATTGCAACGGGCAAGAAGACTCCCACGGGACTTCCCAAGTCAAACGTGCTTTATTTCAAGCTGGACAACGGCGACGTTATCATCGTTCGTCCCTCGGGTACAGAGCCCAAGATAAAGTTCTATTTCCTCGTTATTGCTGAAAATGCAGATAACGCGCAGGAAAAGATAGCTGGATATAAGAAATCGCTTGATATATAATTAAATCAAAAGGTCGGGAGAAATCCCGACCTTTTTTGTTTTCAATGTAGTTGTAATTGTCATTTGTTCTGCATTTGCAAAAGCATTTGTGCAGCAAAACTTAGTGTATCATCGTCCGAAAATTCCATAATATTCTCTAAGGTAGCTACGGCTATATCTACACAAATATTATATTTCAAGCACATAGAGGAAGCATTAACTTTAACCCTATCATCTGGATGAGATAACAATGTACACAACAGATCAGAACAGTCAATTTGAGACATTTCTTCCTGTAGTTTTATCATTTTATCCATTGCCCCATTATGAGATCTGACTTTTGCTTTATCGATATAATCATCTTTCAAGCATTGTTTAAGTGATAATTGGACAAACAAATCATAATAATCTTTCATGAAAAACTCCTCCTGAATTTATCACATATTACCATTAACAACAAATTATTTCACAATACAATTCTCTTCTCCAAGCAGTTTTTTAAGCTCGGAGATGGCGTATTCCGAGTAAAACATTTTTTCGCTGTACTCGGAGTATTTTTTTGTGCTGCTGTCATAGAAAATGACTGTCAGGCTTCCCTCGTTGAATATATCTACAAGATTCTTTGCGTATTTGAATTTTTCGCACTCCATATCGGGAACACGCAGATATATCTTTGTCGGTGTTGTAGCCTGTTTTTGAGGCGCAGGCGCGGTCTTTTGTGTAGTCGGTGCTGGCTCTGCCGGCTTTGCCGGCTCGGCACTCATATAAGCCGAAAGATATACCGAAAGCCTTGGGTCTGCGGCGGGCTGCGAGGGGCTGCTTGTCGGTTTATTTTCAACCGCTTTAAGCTGCTCCTGCTTTTCATATACGGAGTTTTCCATTAAGGGCGAGACGAGATTTACAAGTATTTTTGCGTCCTCATCCTTGTATGACAGAGTTCCCTCTATATATACGCCGTTGTCAAGCAATATTTCGTGCGAATAGTTGTTATATACCTTCGGGAATGTAATGCACTCTATTTCACCGAGCTTGTCCTCAAGCTTGAAAAACGCCATTCGCTCTTCTCTTCTGGTTGTCTTGAAGGTCACCGCGGTCACAATTCCCGCGAGCCTTACCTTAGCACCGTCGCGGAGAGTGCTGTCGTCGGATATAATATCCGTTATCTGTGTCACGGACAGAGACTTGACGTGGGACTCGAAGTTGTCTATCATATGTCCCGAGAAATACATCCCCGACGCGTCCTTTTCAAGCATAAGCTTCTCGCGCATAGTAAACTCAGGAATATTGGGATACTCAAACGATGGCGTATCCGCGCCGCCCGCCATTGAGAACATATCCATCTGTCCCATAATGTTGTTGCGTCTTTTCTGCTGTATATTGTCGATTATGCTCTCGAATGAGGAGAGTATTTGAGAGCGATGCGCGCCAAGTCCGTCAAAGCCTCCCGCCTTGATTATAGCCTCTACCTGACGCTTGTTAAGCTCGGTGGTCTCGGACATTCTCTCAACGAAGTTTTCAAAGGACGAAAAAGGCTCGCGCGTTCTCTCGCGTATAATTGCCGCGATAAACTGTCTGCCGACGTTTTTGAGCGCCGCCATACCGAAGCGGATATTGCCCTCGGTATCTGTGCCGAAATCAACTCGGCTAGTGTTTATGTTGGGCGGCAGGACTGATATGCCGAATTTTGAGCATTCAGCGATATACTCTGCGGCTTTGGTGCGGTTATCAAGCACGCTTGTGAGAAGCGCCGCCATGTATTCACCCGTGTAGTGCGCCTTAAGATACGCCGTGCGGTAGGATATGAGCGCGTAGGCCGCTGCATGGGACTTGTTGAAGGCATAGTTTGCAAAGCTTGACATATCCTCAAAAAGCTTTTCTGCCTTTTTGCCGTCAATTCCGTTGGCTTTAGCCCCCTCAATAAACTGCTCGCGCTCGGCGTTCAACACCGACGCCTTTTTCTTTGACATAGCGCGTCGTACTATATCTGCGTGACCGAATGTATATCCCGCGATATTGCGGAAAATGCTCATTACCTGCTCCTGATACACGGTACAGCCGTAGGTGGATTTCAATATAGGCTCAAGCTCGGGTATATCGTATTTGATTTTTGACGGATCGTGCTTACATTCTATAAATCTCGGTATGGAGTCCATAGGTCCCGGACGGTAGAGCGCTATCGCCGCAATAATATCGTCTATACACTCGGGACGGAGATTCTGAAGCATTTGTCTCATTCCGTAAGACTCAAGCTGGAACACGCCGAGGGTATTTCCCTTTGAGATAAGCTCGTACGTCTCTATGTCGTCAAGCGGTATTTTTTCAATGTCAAAGTCGGGGTTATTCTCTTTTATCTGCTTTTCCGCGTCGCTGATGATTGTAAGATAACGCAGAGCCAAAAAGTCGAATTTGAGCAGTCCGAGTGCGGCTATGGTGTCCATATCAAACTGCGTGACGGTCGCGCTGTTGCTTGTAGCAAGCGGCACGTAGTCTGATACGGGCTCGTCGGTAATAACTACGCCTGCGGCGTGCACCGAGATATTTCGGGGCATTCCCTCAAGCGCCATTGCGGTGTCTATAAGCTCGCGCACCTGCTCGGAGTCCTTATACATTTCCGCAAGCGCGGGGGATTTTATCGCCTGCTTCAAGGTTATTCCAAGCTCGTGAGGAACGGCTTTAGCTACTGCATCGACGTCGGCATAAGACATACCCATAGCTCGACCGCAGTCGCGTATTGCCGCTTTTGCGGCAAGCGTACCGAACGTGATTATCTGCGAGACGTGGTCCTTGCCGTATTTGTCCTCGACGTATCTTATGACTTCGTCGCGTCGCTCATAGCAGAAGTCAATATCAATATCGGGCATGCTTACTCGCTCAGGGTTGAGAAATCTCTCAAAAAGCAGGTCAAACTTTATTGAGTCTACCTCGGTGATGCCGAGCAGATACGCCACAAGGCTTCCCGCTCCAGATCCTCTGCCGGGGCCGACTGATATGCCTGATTTCTTTGCGAAGTTTACGTAGTCCTGAACGATCAGGAAATAGTCCGCGTATCCCATAGACGAGATGACCGAAAGCTCGTATTTTATTCTATCCTCGTAGGCTTGTCTATTGTTATGCGGCTGGTCACCAAATACTATGTGTCCTCGCTCTATACGGCTCTCAAGTCCCTTCTCGGTGAGTTCGTGCAGATACTCCTCTGCGCTCTTGCCCATAGGACACGGGAATTTCGGAAGCAGCACCTGCTCGAAGTCAAATTCAAGGTTGCATTTCTCTGCTATTTTGACCGTGTTTTCTATCGCCGAGGGGTATTCGGCGTAGATCTCGCGCATTTCCTCGGCGGTCTTGATATAGTAATCGTCGGAGTCAAATTCGGGCTTGTGTGGGTCTGTGAGTGTGGTGTTGGTCTGTATGCACATCAATACCTGCTGAACGTAGGAGTCACGACGACGCAGATAGTGGCAGTCGTTGGTCGCTACGAGCGGAATATCACATTCCTCTGCAATTCTGACGAGCTGAGGAATGAGAGCTTTAGTTTCCTCTGTGCCGTGATCCTGAAGCTCGATATAGAAATTCCCCTCTCCAAACGCCTCTTTATATTTGAGGGCGGTCTCTTTTGCCGCGTCGTAATCTCCGCGTGAGAGCTGCTTTGGAATTTTGCCAGACAGACATGCGGAGAGCGCTATGAGTCCGTCACAATGGTCAAAAAGCAGAGACTCGTCTATTCGCGGTCTTATATAAAAGCCCTCGGTGAAGCCTTTTGATACAAGGTATATGAGGTTTTTGTAGCCCGTCATATTTTTGCAAAGCAGAACCAGATGATAGTACGCGGTGTCGGATACCGCGCGCTTTTCAAAGCGTGATGCGGGAGCGACGTAGACCTCACAGCCGATTATCGGCTTTAATCCCTGCGCTCGACATTCCTTGTAAAACGACAAGACGCCGTACATATTTCCGTGGTCGGTTATAGCTACCGCGTCCTGACCGCATTCCTTTACTCTTTCGGGTATATCTTTGATACGGCATGCGCCGTCAAGGAGACTGTATTCACTATGAAGATGCAGATGTACGAAACTTCCCATATTGCCATGCCTTTCCTTTAGATTTCTTGTGATAATTTAATTATTTTTTCAAGTCGGTGATTGAGTCCCGACTTTGTGATTGGCGGATTGTGTAGAGATGCCAAAGCCTTGAGCGAAAGCTCGGGGTTTTGCATACGGAGCTTTGCGGTTTCTTGAAGCTCGTCAGATAAGAGATAAAAGCGGTTTTTTTCTATAAGCTTGTTTATTGCTTGTATCTGAGGTGTGCCCGCGTTGACCGCTCTTTGAATGTTGCTCGCAACTAAATTCGTTGCGCGGTTCTCGTCCGCGCGTAGCTGATTTTCAAACTGTTGGTTTACAAAGTCAAAAACTATAGTGCTGAGATGGCAAAGCGTTAAAAATCCGCCTACTCCTTCGCCATTTCTGAAAAACAGACTGTATCCATTTTTTCTCTTTGTCATACCCGGTGTGAGGTCTGTACGGGCTGTGAAAATATCATTTATTTTCTCTGCTCTTTGCATATTTGGAAGTGACAATTCAAGCGTGTATGATTTTTCGGGGTCGCTCACGCTTCCCACGGCGCAGAAAAGTCCGCAGAAAAAGTATGACAGACAGCTATTGCACGCAAAAAGGCTGTCAAATTCCATATCAGTATCAATGCCGTTGTCAATGTCCGAGAGCAGCTTTATTGCCGTAGGCAGACAAAATTTCATAGTTATAGTATTGCAAAAGCCGCGTCTTGTCTCGCTGATGTCGATCTCCCTTATCTTATATACCGTGCTTGCGATATACGTCAAAAGGTCGGCAACCTCGGGCTCGCTTACCTTTAAGGTCACGTTCCTGTCGGATATGTCCGCGCCCATCAACGCGCCGTGAAAAAATGCCTTTTTACAGCATTTGTTTTTGAAATTAAGACTTACTATATCTTTTTTGACTCGTGTTGAAAATGACATTTATTTCTCCGTATGTTTTATTTTTCGGGAATATGGATTATCTCAAGCTCAAGAGCGACGCCGAATTTTTCTCTGACTCTTTGCTTTACAATTTCCGCAAGAGATAAGACATCTGCGCTTGTGGCGTGCCCCTTGTTTATGAAAAATCCCGCGTGCTTCGCAGAGACCTCGGCATCTCCCACAGAAAGTCCCTTGAGTCCGCAATCGTCAATAAGCTTTGCCGCAATATATCCCTCGGGGCGCTTGAAGGTACTTCCCGCGTTGGGATATTCGAGGGGTTGTTTTTCCCTGCGGCTTTCCATATTCTTTAATGCTTTTTCCAATGCCTCACCGTTTGTGTCGTGGCTGAGCTTTATAAGTGTGGACAAAACAAAACAGTTTTTATTGTCTTGAAAAAAGCTGTGTCTGTATGAAAAATTATGATCCTCTGCGGAAAGTGTGAAAAGCTTTCTTGTTTCTGAATTATAACAAGTGCTTTCAAGCACTATCTGTGACATCTCGCCTCCGTATGCGCCTGCGTTCATATACACTGCGCCGCCAACGCTACCGGGGATTCCATATGCGAATTCAAGTCCCGAAAGACCACGTTTTTTGAGGGTTTCCCCTGCAAGCTCGGTGAGCTTTTTTCCACATCCGACAAGAGCAAGCACGCCGTCTGCCGTTTGCGTGTATTGTACCTCATTCATTTTCTGAGTGAAGACAAGCGCGCCTCTGTATCCCTTGTCATCATAGAGAATATTACTGCCGTTGCCAACAACGTCAAAGCGTATTCCGCTGTCGGTCAGGCAATCGACCGTGCATATAAATTCATCTGTGCTTTTGGGGAAAATTGCGATGTCGCACTCACCGCCTATTTTGAAAGAGCTATACTTGGCAAGGGGTAGATTTTCCTTTATTTCTATGCCTTGTGGAAGGTTCAATATCATAAAACGATATCCTCGATTTCAGAAAGCTTATTTACAATATATGTTATTTTCATCCCCTCGGGAGCGGACTTTCCTTGCGGATTGTACCAGCAGGTATCAAGTCTCGCGTTGATACCGCCTTGAATGTCGGACGTCAACGAGTCGCCTATAACGAGAGTGGTTTTGGGGTCAAAATTCGGGATTTTTGATTTAACGATGTTAAAATACTCAACACTTGGTTTTTCAAAGCCTATCTCCTCAGACACAAATCTATCTATAAAGAAGTTTGATAATGCAAGCTTGCCCATTCTGCCGTTTTGCACCTTCTTGTTTCCGTTTGTAATGATATATAGGCGGCAGTGCTTTGACAGCTTTTCGCAAAGCTTCTCCGCTCCGTCGAGAACGTATGCCTTCTCGGAGAGTCTTTCCAGATACAGCTCACTTATTTTCTCAGCGTCAATTTCATATCCGTAATGCTCCGCAAAGGTCTGCCAACGAGCAGAATAAAGCTTGTTTTTCTCAATTTCCCCGCGCTCAAGCATTTTCCAGTACATAGTGTTTATCTCGGAATATTTAGCAATAGTTTCATTATTTACAGGCACGGAAAAAGCCTCAAGACAGTCGGTTACTGCCTCGTGCTCTGAGCGGTGAAAATCAAGCAGAGTCTGGTCTGCATCAAAAAGCAGGGTGGTATATTTTGGCATATTTTCTCTCCCGAATGAATAAATAAATATACTTATACATCTTAATTATACAATAGTCGGTGCAAAAATGCAACTATAAATTTTATATTTTATTAGATATAATAATAAAAAGATTTGCTTTCCCTCTTGAAAAAATCCCACAAATGAGTTATAATGTAATTTGGAGTATTTTGTGTGCGGAGGTGTTGATATGACGGTTATCGGTCTTACGGGTCCGAGCGGATCGGGCAAAGGCAAAATTGCTGAAATTTTGTCCGAATATAATATTGAGCATATTGACGCGGACGCGGTATATCACAATATACTGATTCCACCTTCCCCTTGTCTTGACGAGCTTGTCGAGAATTTCGGGTATGGGATACTAAACGCGGGCGGTCAGCTTGACAGACGCGCGCTTTCCTCTCTTGTTTTCGGTGAGGAAAACAAGGAAAAGCTTGAAAAGCTCAACCGCATAACGCACAAGTACGTATGCGCAAGAATCAGACAGATAATCCGCTATTTTGAAAGTGTGGATTGCAAGGCTTGTGTTATTGACGCTCCCCTGCTTTTGGAGTCGGGGCTTGAGCGTGACTGTGATTTCGTTATATCCGTTTTGGCAGATAAAGAGCTACGCGCTCAAAGGATAGCGAAAAGAGATAGCATATCCATCGAGGACGCAATTTTGAGAATAGGCTCGCAAAAATCCGACAGCTTTTATATTGATGGGTCGGATATCGTCGTATATAATAACGGCGACGAGGAGAATTTGCGAACTTGTCTGCTTAACAGCCTCAAGGATAAAAATATTGGAGGTGTGGGATGAGATATTCTGACAGATCCAATATGGGAAAAAGATATGCGATAGCTATCATTATTGTTTTGATATTTGCTATTCTCTTCGGCTTTTTTCTTGATTTTGTGATTACAAGGATCGAGTATGCGACCTATAAAAAGCCCGAGGAATACGCGGAGTTTGTTGAAAAGTATTCCGAAAAATACGACGTTCCCGAGCATATTATATGGTCTGTGATGAAGGCGGAAAGCGGATTTGATTATACCGCAAAATCATCGGCGGGCGCTATCGGACTTATGCAAATGATGCCTGAGACCTTTGAGGACTTGACAGACAATCACCTAAAGGAATATTTTGATTCAGGTATGCTTTTTGATGCGGAGACCAGCATACGCTATGGAACTTATTATCTTTCTTATCTTTACCGCTATTACGGTGACTGGTCGGTCGTGTTCGCCGCGTATAACGCGGGGCTTGGAAACGTCAACGAGTGGCTTGAGGATGAGAGATATTCAGCCGACGGAGAGACTCTTGACAAAATTCCCTTCAAGGAGACCCGAGGGTATGTTTCAAGGGTAGAAAAATATACCAAAAAATACGACAAGCTTTATGATTTGGCGAAATAAATTTTAAGGAGAAATAAAAATGAGCGAACTTACTTACACAAAAAAGAATTTTTACAAGGATGCTACCGAGGAGCAGGTCAAGGCAGCTTATGATTACTGCGTAGGCTATGCCGATTATCTTGACAAGAGCAAGACCGAGCGCGAGGCTGTAAAGACCTCTGTTGAGCTTGCACAAAAGAACGGCTACAAGCCCTATTTCTTCGGTATGGACATAAAGGCGGGAGATAAGTATTACTATAACAACCGCAACAGAAGCCTTTTCCTTTTCAGAGTAGGCAGCGAGGACATAAACAACGGTATGAGAATTGTTGCCTCTCATATAGACAGCCCCAGACTTGATTTCAAGCAGATGCCTATATATGAGGACGGCGGATTCTGCTTTGCAAAGACTCGCTATTACGGTGGTGTCCGCAAGTATCAGTGGGTAGCTCTTCCCTTGGCGCTTCACGGCGTTATCATCAAAAAGAGCGGTGAGACTGTTGAGGTAAATATCGGAGACGAGGAGAGCGATCCTATCTTCTATATCAACGATCTTCTTCCTCACCTCGCTCAGGAGCAGAGCAAAAAGCCTCTCTCGACCGCAATCCCCGCAGAGAGTCTCAACATTCTTCTCGGCTCTCGCCCCGTATCCGACGGAGACGACGGCAAGTCCATCAAGATGAACGTGCTGACACTTATAAATGAAAAGTACGATGTTGACGAGGAGGATTTCCTCTCTGCAGATATATTCGTAGTGCCCGCGGGCAAGGCTCGCGACGTTGGATTTGACCGCTCGCTCATCAGCGCTTACGGTCACGACGACAAGGTCTGTGCTTATCCTTCCCTTACCGCTCTCTTTGAGTCGGATGACAGTCAGCATACCGTTATGGTAGTGCTTGCCGACAAGGAGGAGATCGGAAGCGAGGGCAACACTGGTATGAAGTCCGAGTTGTTTACTGATATTATGCAGTCCATTTGTATTGCTCTCGGCGGCAACTACTTTGCTATGAAGGCAAACTCCAAGTGTCTCTCCGCTGACGTTACAGCTTGCTTTGACCCCAATTTCGCGGAGTGCTACGATTCTAAAAACGTCACTCGCATTAACTGCGGCGTGGCTATGTCCAAATACACGGGACATGGCGGAAAGTCGGGTACTAACGATGCGCCCGCTGAGTACGTTGCGTGGATAAGAAAGATAATGGCTGAAAATAATGTTCTTTGGCAGACGGGCGATATGGGCAGAAACGATCTCGGCGGAGGCGGAACTGTTGCAAAGTATATCGCCGAGCACAATATCGAGACAGTTGACCTCGGTGTTCCCGTAATTTCCATGCACGCTCCCTACGAGGTAGTGTCCAAGGTTGACGTATATTCCGCACACCAGGCATTCCTTGCCTTCTGCAAAGCATAATATGTTTGACAAGCTTCGACAGACCGAAGAAAAATACAAGGCGATAGAGTTTGAGCTTTCTAATAACAATACGCTTATTACGGATGCCAAGCTCTACGCTAAAACAATAAAGGAATACAATTCCCTGACTCCGATAGTCGAAAAATATCGCGAGTATATCTCCTGTCAGGAGTCTATAACCGAAGCGGAAAGCATTCTCTCGGAATCGGACGACGCAGAGATGCGCGAGCTTGCCGCCGATGAGATAAAGACAGCAAAGCAAAGACTTGAAGCTCTCAAGAGTGAGCTTACAGTGCTTCTTATTCCCCGCGACCCTAATGACGATAAAAATATTATGGTCGAAATACGCGCGGGTGCGGGCGGCGAGGAGGCGGCGCTTTTTGCGGCGGTGCTTTACCGCATGTACACTATGTACGCCGCAACCGCTGGCTTTAAAACGTCAGTCATAAGCGCAAATATGACCGAGCTTGGCGGATATAAGGAGATCGTATTTGGAGTTGAGGGCGACGGCGCTTATTCCAAATTCAAGTTTGAATCGGGTGTTCACAGAGTTCAGCGAGTTCCCGAGACAGAGTCTCAGGGGCGAATACAGACCTCCACAGCAACCGTTGCGGTGCTTCCCGAGGTCGAGGACGTTGAGATCGAGATAAAGGAATCCGACCTGATATATGAGTCCTGTAAATCCAGCGGCGCGGGCGGTCAGCACATCAATAAGACCGAATCCGCAGTAAGACTCACGCATAAGCCCACCGGCATAGTTATTGAATGTCAGCAGGAGCGCTCGCAGTTCAAAAACAAGGACAAGGCGCTCAAGATGCTCAAGGCAAAGCTTTACGATATAAAGCAAACAGAGCAATCGGCAGAGATTTCATCAAACAGAAAGAGTCAAGTCGGTACGGGTGACCGTAGTGAAAAAATAAGAACCTATAACTATCCGCAAAGTAGAGTCACAGACCACAGAATAGGGCTTACGCTCTACTCTCTTGACAGCTTTGTAAATGGAAATATAGGCTCTATGATAGACGCGTTGATTTCCGCAGACACTGCGGCAAAAATAAGCGCGCAGGAATAAAATGGAGGTGTCTGCTTTGAGGACAGAGCTTATAACAATAAATAATTTGTCCGAGCAGGCGTCAGATATTGCTCGCGCGGCAGAAATAATAAAGAAAGGCGGACTTGTTGTTATTCCGACAGAAACGGTCTACGGACTTGGCGGTGACGGAACTAACAAGGATTCTGCGAGAAAAATATACGAGGCAAAGGGACGTCCTTCGGACAACCCTCTGATAATTCATATATCAACTCCGGAACAAGCCAAAAAATTTGCACATACGAATAAAACCTATTACAAATTGGCGAATGCGTTTATGCCCGGACCACTTACAGTGGTGCTTCCTAAAAAGGATACCGTGCCGAGCGAGGTCACA
>JAZNWS010000087.1:0-4953 GCA_045593485.1 Eubacteriales bacterium
TGCAGGTTCAAGTCCTGTCGCCCGCACCAACACAAAGGGGGGCTTTATGCCCCCTTTTGTGTTGGTACGAGTGATCGGTAGCGCCGAATCTGCCACCGAGCCATGCGAGGTGAGAGTTCTAAGTCCTGTCGCCCTACGAGATCTTAATCTTAGTGTTCAAACTCGCTACCACGAGATGAGGATATGTGATTGCAATATTTGCACCTGTGGTAATATGTGTAATTAACATCATATCCTTGTACGGTTTCCTCATAACATATTTTGTTGCCGTGTTGATCTCTAATCTCATTCCCATATTGATCTGTGAATGCTTTCTTTACAACAGAACTACCCGCTTTTCTTCCGGTTTCCTTCTTTCCTGCGGACTTCATAGCAATAAAACGTCTACAATGAGGGCATCGCGTCATGAAGCAGTATACCAGCCATCCGACCGATATCGCAAATGTTGCTACAAGAATGTTGGTGTAGAGGGCGCTATTTCGCATATATGCGTTTTCGTTGTATAATAATGTTTTACCATCTTGATATTGGACACTTATCAGTTCAAATGATGCGTTAAGATTCGAAAGATCACTTTCCCAAAGTCCATCGTAGTCTAACATATTAACGTATCTCTCCATAAATTTGCTATCCATAATTTTTTGTGTTGCCGAGGATGACGATCCTTTAGAAAGGCTACCGCTTATGTTTACAACCGTGTCTAATAAAACATGTCCGTTATCGTCCTCTAAAATCATCAGAAAGGAAGCGCCCTCAATATTTTTTGAGGAATTATTTTCTATATCAATCTTGATTTCGACATAGTCGGCAGAATCGTATATATTGTTTTTATCAGACAAGATAAGCTCAAATCTATCCGCTGGTCTGCTAAGATACAAACATGTATTAAAAATAAAGGCTATCAAAAAAACTATAGTACCGATAATCAAAGGCACAAAGAGAACAGCGGTATTAGGGCTACTCTCACCGCGGAGTTTCTTGCTTGAGCGGTTGCTTTTTTGGTTAGTCTCGTTCAATTCACCAACTAATCGGTCAATTTCTGCGAAATACGGATTTTCATTGGCAAACACTTCGTCTTTGTTGGCAAACACTTCATCCTTGTCTGCAAATACTTCATCTCTGTTTTTTGACATAGTTCTTCTCCTTAAAAATAAAAAGTGCGCCTACCGAAGCAGACGCACAAAAACGCAAACTCCGATAGTCGCCAAACTAACTTTACGTGAAAAAAGTGTACATACTACTTTTACCGAAAAGAGGAATTTGCATTTTATCAAATTCGTCAGTAAAAATAGCATAGCCAAAAAAGAGTCCAACTATCCCTATAAATAAAGATAGTACACCCATATTTCACGTTTATTTAGTTAGTTTGGCATATTCATTATACTATTAAATCTGCTTAGTGTCAATATTTTTATAAAAATTTTCTCGGTTTATCTCAAACACAAAAGAGGAGCTTGCGCTCCTCTTTTGTTATGTAAATAAATAGTTTTTTATCCTACAAGCTTGTATACAACAAACTCGGAAGGATAGCCGTTTGGATTGCCTGAAACGGTGGTATTCTTATAAGCGCGGAATTTTCCGTCGCTGCCGGTGTTCGAGGCAAGCGTGGTTGTATCCGATCCCGTGCCCTTGAAGGTGACAAGACCGTTTGCGTTCATTTCCCAAGCCCAATCGTAAGAGCCGTTCGCAATACCATTGTTATTACCCGACTTGGGCTTGATGGTTATGCCGTTAGCGTCAGTAAGTGTGACGGATGAGCCGTTTACTGTGAGCGTCCAGGTTGTGCCGTCGGTTGCCACTTCATTATTTATTGTGGGGGAGGAAACCGTAACCCAACCGTTGTCGTATGCGCCCAGCCCTACGCCGGTAGATGTCACGATAATATACGTTCCGCTTGTGAAATCCTCCGCCTTTGTCACTCTAACGTATCCTGCCTCGGATCCTCCGCCCTGTGTGTAATCGGGATCGGCTGTTCCGCAGACCGAACAAGCGCCGCTTACGTAATCGTGACCAAGAGAGCTAACGGGTGTGTCTGTGTAGCTGTCACCGCAGCCGCAGGTGTGAGTTGTATAACCGTCCTTTATGCAGGTAGGAGGGGTTACGACGGAGGTGTAGGAGTGCTGATGAGAAGTCTCACCGCTGTCGCTGTTGCCACCGTTTCCACCTGTGGATTCAGCTGTGTAAGTGACGGAGATATTTGCTATGTAAAGTCTGTTGTTTTTGTCGGTTCCCGTTGTGGTAATAACCACCTCGGATACACCTTCATTCACAGTAATCGTATATTTGTTGTCTGCAAGAGAGGATGCCTGTCCTCCGTTGACGGATATAGGACCCTGTCCGCCTGACTTTGTTGCAAGGGTAATTACTATAGTCTTTATTTCGGCGCCGTTAGCCGCCTTGACCGTTATGGTCGCGCCGTTCTGATAAAGTCTTATGCTTTCGTCGTAGATGCAAGGATCGGACGTGGAGCTACCCTTTGCGCAAACAATAGAGATATAATTATCGAGAGCTATGCTCATATCGGCAATATTGCCTGCATTTTGACCCGCCGTAACACCTGCTATGGCTTCAATATCGGTGTGCGACTTGGAAACAGTGAATTCCTCGCCAACCACGGGATTATCGCCACCCGCATCGTAATCGGGATCCTCTGCACCGCAGACCTTGCAAGCACCCTTATCATAATCATGACCAAGAGCGCCAACGGGTGTGTCGGTGTAGCTGTCGCCGCAAGAACAGGTGTGAGTTGTATAACCGTCCTTGGTACACGTAGGAGGAGTCACAACAGAGACGTGGTTATGTGTGTGAGGAGGAACGTAGTTGGGGTCAGCCTCGCCGCAGACTCCGCATACACCGTCCTCAAAGTCATGTCCGAGCGCCTCTGTGGGCGTATCTGTGTAGCTGTCACCGCAAGAACAGGTATGAGTTGTATAACCGTCCTTGGTGCACGTAGGAGGAGTCACAACAGAGGTGTGGTTATGTGTGTGAGGAGGAACGTAGTTGGGGTCAGCCTCGCCACAAACTCCGCATACACCGTCCTCAAAGTCATGTCCGAGCGCGTCTATCGCGTGATCTGTGTAGGTCTCACCGCACTCGCAGGTGTGGGTCGTGTATCCGCCTGTCGTACAGGTGGGATTAGTCACAACGGACGTATAGCTATGGGTGTGAGGGGGAATATAATCAGGATCGGTTTCGCCGCAAGCTTCACAGGCGCCGTTCTCGAAATTATGACCGAGAGCGTCAACGGGCGTGTCTGTGTACGTATCACCGCACTCGCACGTGTGAGTCGTAAAGCCAGCCTGCGTGCAGGTGGGAGCTGTAACAGTGTCCGTGTAGGTGTGACCCTTGGGGCTGCCTTGAGTAGCGCCGCATTCACAGGTCTTGGGTGCGGTGCACGTTGCGTCACTGAACACGTGTGTATGCTCGGTATTGCCTTGCGTAGGCGCTTCGGTAGGTGTGCTTGAGGGAGCTTCTGTGTTTTTGTCGTCGTTATTGCATGCAACAAAAAGCAGAGAAAATGACAGAATAAGCACAATAAGGGTCAGAAGACGAAATTTTTTCATATTTGTTCTTCCTTTCTTTTTAACATTCCATTATATATTATAACATATATTGACAGCAAAGCCAATTAGCTAAATAAACAAAAGGATAATGTTTTTTTGTATAATATAGCTTGATATAATTTGCGGGCGAGATAATTTCTGATAATATCCGGAGTATAAAAAAGAGAAGCGAGAGCTTCTCTTTTTTAGGTTATTTTATTTCTTTTGCAAAATCCGACATCATTTTGCTTATTCTTATATTCTGAGGACAAACTGCCTCGCAAGCCTTACAGCCAATACACGCGGAGGGTGTTTTTCCGTCCTCAAGCGAGCTTATCTCCTCGGGTACGGCAAAGCCGCCGTCAGCGCCTACTCCCTGATTGTAGAGCTTTATAATTTCGGGTATGTTGAGCTTTTTGGGGCAATATGTAGTACAGTATGCGCACGCCGTACAGGGAAGAGTCTTCTTTGAGGTCATTTCCTTTGCGATATTCAGAAGGACTGCCATCTCCTCATCATTCAGAGGCTTGGAGGTCTGATAGGTTGCGATATTGTCTATGATCTGCTGCTGATCGGACATTCCCGAAAGAGTCATAGTCACCGTGGGTATGCTCTGAATAAATCGGAAAGCCCACTCGACCACGCTTGCGTCGGGGCGCAGGGCTCTGAGCTCTTGCTCGTACTTATCCTCAACTGTGACAAGTCCTCCGCCGCGCACGGGCTCCATTACCCACAGAGGAATATTGTATTTATTCATCATTTCGACCTTTGCCTTCGCGTTCTGGAAGGTCCAGTCAAACCAGTTTATCTGAAGCTGGCAAAATTCGATATGCTCTCCGTATGCCGCCATAAAACGCTTCATTGTGGATAGGCTTGAGTGAGCCGAGAACCCGAGGTGACGTATACGGCCCTTTTTCTTCTGCTCCACAAGATAATTGCATATGCCGTGTTTTGGGTCAAGGTAAGCGTCTATATTTGTGTCGGTCACACAATGGAAAAGGTAAAAATCAAAGTATTCGACCTGACATTTTTTTAGCTGCGCCTCAAAGATCTCCTCGACCTTATCCATGTTGCCAAGATCATAGCCGGGGAACTTGCTCGCAAGATAAAAGCTGTCTCGGGGATATTCCTTGAGAATTTCGCCCATTACGTTCTCGGACTCGCCGCCGTGGTATCCCCAAGCGGTGTCAAAATAATTTATCCCATTTTCAAAGGCGTAGGCTACCATTTTGCGAGTCGCGTCGACATCAATGCTCTTGTCCTCGCGCATAGGGAGACGCATGCAGCCCATTCCAAGAGCGGAGAGGTTCAAATCCTGAAACTTATTGTAAATCATATTTTTCTCCTTTATCGTAGTTAAATTTTATGCAAAATTGCCGTTTGCTATATATTCGGCAAGAAGGTCTCGCGC
>JAZNWS010000088.1:0-11988 GCA_045593485.1 Eubacteriales bacterium
AACGGTTGGAAACGCAGAATATTAAAAATTATAAGGCAGTCGCTTGGCGACTGCCTTGTGTTATTCATCGTCCGAGAACTCGTCGTAGTCTCCGCCCGAAAGTATCTTGAGGGCGTAGTTTATCTGCGAGCCGCTATAACCGAGCCTTGCGAGCATACCGTATGCGCGGGAAAATTCCTCGCGGGGCAGGGGGTTTTTGCCGAATTTCTTTTTCGCAATATGTAAACAACGCTTGTCAAAGTCATAAAAGAGCAGAAAATCTCGAACCGATTCTATCGCCTGAGCGCCAAATCCCTTCTGGCGAAGCCTTGCTATAATACGTCTCTCACCCCAATACTTGTCAAGACAAAGCTCTGCTTCGCGGGAGGCGAAGGATATCTCGTCAATAAGCCCCATCTCACATATCATATTGACGGCAATATGAGAAGCCTCTGCTGCAAATCCCTTTTCGCGAAGCTTGCGGACAAGACCGTTTACCGAGCATGCCGAATATCCGAGCAGTCGGCAGCCCTTAAAATACGCGCAGGAGATCTCGGAGTATTCTCTGATTTTCTCTATCAGCTCATCATCGGCAAAGCCGCGCGAGAGCTGAAGCTCGCTTACGTATTTGCAAAGCATAGGATACTGCGTTTTGCGGATCTTTCCGTTCTCATTGGGATATTTAACGATTACATATATGCAATTTTCCGAGGAGAGAAGATCTATTTCGGCAAGAGGGTAGAGAATATTATTCATCGTCTTCATCAAGAACTCTGATGTCGAAATCATCGTCGTCGGAGTCTACCTCGAATTCCTCCTCAACAATGTCGGAGCTGTCCTTGAGCGCGCGGATCTTGGACTCAACCTCGGCGGCAAGCTCGGGATTTTCCTCAAGGAATCTCTTGACATTTTCCTTGCCCTGACCTATCTTTTCGCCGTTATAAGAGAACCACGAGCCGCTCTTTTTGATAATGTCAAGCATAATAGCGAAGTCAAGCACCTCGCTCATACGGGAGATTCCCTTGCCGTAAAGAATGTCAAATTCCGCAACCTTGAAGGGAGGAGCGACCTTGTTCTTGACTATCTTACACTTAACGCGGTTTCCGTAAATGTCCGCGCCGTTCTTGAGCTGCTCGGTTTTTCTTATATCGATACGCACCGACGCATAGAACTTGAGCGCGCGGCCGCCTGTGGTCGTTTCGGGATTTCCGTATATAACGCCTACCTTTTCACGAAGCTGGTTGATGAACACGACCACGCAGTTGCTCTTGGAGATAACAGCCGCGAGCTTACGCATAGCCTGGGACATAAGTCTCGCCTGAACGCCGACGGTGGGCGCGCCCATATCGCCGTCGATCTCGGTTCTGGGAACGAGAGCGGCAACAGAGTCAACAACGACTACGTCGATAGCTCCCGAGCGGACGAGAGATTCGGTAATGGAGAGAGCATCCTCTCCGCAGTCGGGCTGAGAAACCAACAGATTATTTATATCAACACCAAGCGCCTTTGCATAAATGGGGTCGAGCGCGTGCTCCGCGTCGATAAACGCCGCCTCGCCGCCTGCCTTCTGAACCTCTGCTATAATATGCAGCGCAACGGTTGTCTTACCCGAGGACTCAGGGCCAAAGATTTCGATAATTCTTCCGCGGGGAACGCCGCCAATACCCAGCGCCATATCAAGCGACAGAGAGCCTGTAGATACCGCCTGAACCTCCATTCTGGAGTTCTCACCCAAGCGCATAATAGAGCCTGCGCCGTACTCTCTCTCGATCTGGGAGATCATTGTGCTGAGAGCCTTTTTCTTATCTTCCTTATTCTGTACGTCAACTACCTTTGCGGGAGCTTTCTTTGCCTGTGCCATAGCTTATCTCACTTTCATATTAAAATTACATATTTTTCGGATTTTTCTCAGATCCGGTTTTCTCTTGTGGCATTATTATACACCAACGACAGACGTTTGTCAATAGGTTTTTGAAAATATTTTTCCCATTTCGGAAATTTTGATTTTTTAGAAGATTGACAAATTAGAGAGAGTAATTTTAAAATTCCGATTTTGGAAATTAAGACAAATAAGCGTGCGGGATGCAATGTTGCTTTGATTTATTGCTTTTAGTTGTCCCGAAAACATATTTACAAACCGAGAAAACTGTGCTATAATTGTTGTAATATTTAAGTTTATCGGAGGAATTATAATGAACGTACAAGAAGCAATTAAAAGCTTTTACGCGCTTCAGTCGAAGCTGAGCGCATACAATCACGCGATGTCGCTGATATATTACGACGGCGCGACGACTGCCCCCAAGGGAACGGCGCAGAACAGAGCGCATGCGCTCGCAATTCTCAGCGAGGAGACTTACAAGATGTCAACCTGCGAGGAAACTATATCAATGCTTGAATTTCTCGACTTGCACAAGGATGAGCTCTGCGAGCGTGACGCCCGCGCGGTCTACCTTGCGCTCAAGGATATAAAAGAAATGAAGCTTATTCCTATGGATGAGTACATAGCTTATCAGGAACTTATGGTCGAGGCGGACGACGTATGGCACAGAGCAAAGGAGAATAGCGATTTTGAGCTCTTCCGTCCCGTGCTCGAAAAGATCTTCGAGACAACCGTACGCTTTGCCGGATACTGCGCGCCCGAAAAGCACCCCTATAACTACTGCCTTAATCAGTACGAGCGCGGACTTACTATGGAAAAATGCGACGAATTTTTCGCTGTCCTTAAGGCGAGAATAGTTCCTCTTATAAAGAAAATATCCCAGAAGCCGCAGGTAAGTGACGCCTGCATCAAGGGGGATTTTGACGAGGCGGCGCAGGAGAAATTCTCTTACGCGCTTATGCAGGCTATCGGTATAGACCTTGACCACTGCGGTCTTGGTACGACCGAGCATCCATTTACGACCAGCATCGGCTCGCACCACGACGTCCGCATAACCACGAATTACGATAGAGAAAATCTTTCGTATTCTATGTTCAGCGTTATTCACGAGGGCGGACACGCGCTCTACGATATGAACTCGGCGGACGAGCTCGCGTATACCTTCCTTGACGGCGGTGTATCAATGGGAATTCACGAGAGCCAGAGCCGTTTTTATGAAAATCTGCTCGGCAGAAGCCGCGGGTTTGTATATTACATATTCCCAAAGGTGCAGGAGTGCTTCCCGCAGCTTGAGGGCTACACGGCGGAGGATATGTACCGCGCCGTAAATCTCGTCACGCCCTCGCTTATTCGTACCGAGGCGGACGAGGTCACGTACTGCTTGCACGTAATGATACGCTACGAGCTTGAAAAGAGAGTTGTCGGCGGCGAGCTTGAGGTCAAGGACCTGCCTTCCGAGTGGAACAGACTCTACAAGGAGTACCTTGGCGTTGATGTGCCTGACGATAAGCACGGAGTTCTTCAGGACAGCCACTGGTCAGGCGGCGGCATAGGATATTTCCCGTCCTATGCGCTCGGTAGCGCTTACGGCGCGCATCTGCTCCATAAGATGAAGCAAAGCATAGATGTCGAGAAGTGCTTGTCTGAGGGCAACTTTGCGCCCATAAATGAGTGGAACAGAGAGCATATCTGGAAATATGGTTGCACAAAGGACCCCGACGTCCTTCTGCGCGAAGCGCTCGGCGAGGAGTTTGATCCCTCGTATTACACGGACTATCTTGAAGAAAAATATTCCGAGCTTTACGGCATTGATCCATGATCTGCGGTGAATTCTAAAATTATACAAACATTTTTATTCCGCGAGGAATAATTTTATATAAAGCGGATACTCAAAAAGGCAAATTTTCTCTTGAAATAAAGGCAAATGTATGCTATAATCAATTTATTATTTTTATTTGCTGAATTGAGTAAGCAGATCACTCTTGAACACGAGGTAATTTATTATGAAAAGAATGAAGGTTGGCGTAGTTGGCGCGACGGGTATGGTCGGACAGCGTTTTCTCACGCTGCTTGACGGACACCCTTATTTTGAGGTAGTAGCTCTCGCTGCATCCAAGAACAGCGCGGGTAAGACATACGAGGAGGCTCTCGGCGGACGCTGGAAGCTTGCAACACCCATGCCCGAGCAGTATAAAAATATGGTTGTTGTCGACGCGGAAAATATTGACCAAATGAAGCAGTGCGCATTCGTTTTCTGCGCGGTAAATATGAAAAAGGACGAGATCAAGGCGCTTGAGGAGAAATATGCAAAAGCGGAAATACCCGTAGTCTCCAATAACTCGGCTCATCGATGGACTCCTGACGTGCCTATGGTAATTCCGGAGATAAATCCCGAGCATCTCGAGGTCATTGAGTCGCAGAGAAAGAGACTTGGCACAAAGAGAGGATTTATCGCGGTTAAGCCCAACTGCTCAATACAGTCCTACGTTCCCGCGCTCACGCCCTTGCGCAAGTATGGAATTAAGGAAGTGGTAGCAACCACATATCAGGCGATCTCGGGAGCAGGCAAGACCTTTAACGAGTGGCCCGAAATGATAGACAACGTTATTCCTTACATAGGCGGCGAGGAGGAAAAGTCCGAGCAGGAGCCCCTTCGCGTTTGGGGCAAGGTTGAGAACGGCGAGATAGTCAAGGCTGAAGCGCCGCTTATCACCACGCAGTGCATACGCGTGCCCGTGACCGACGGTCATACCGCAGCGGTGTTTGTAAGATTTGAAAACAAGCCCACAAAGGAGCAGATACTTGAGGATTGGAAGAATTTTGAGGGCGAGCCTCAGACTCTCGGACTCCCTCACGCTCCCGCGCAGTTTGTCACCTACTTTGAGGAGGATAACCGTCCTCAGGCGCATCTTGACCGCGACATTCACGGCGGAATGGGCGTGACGGTGGGCAGACTTCGCGAGGACACGCTTTTTGACTACAAATTCGTTGGACTTTCCCACAACACTCTCAGAGGCGCGGCCGGCGGAGCGGTTCTCATTGCGGAGCTCCTCTATAAGAAGGGATATTTCGACTGATTCTGCGAATTGTCTGCGTTATAAAAGAGACGGCCTAAACCGTCTCTTTTTTGTCATTTCCCATAAACAAGATGTTGTAATATAAACTCAATGTTGCGAAAAATCGCATTTTGAGGGTCAAATATACAGGATTTCATGCGCCATGCACCGCGATACATAAGAGATGGGTGGCTTGCCGCGATGCCAAACTGCAAAATTTGATGAAAAAAACGCGAAAAAACACTCCAAATTATGCCAAAATTACCCTCGAAATGGTAATTTTTTTAGGTTTTTTGGATACGGAAAAACTCTTTTGCGCAAAAGGAAATATGTGGAAGGAGGAGAGCTCCTTTTGGACCGTTTGTGCATTTCATACATTTTAATGTAGAAATTTTTGTCATTTAAGTAGAAACTTTCATTTTCCTATTGCAAGTTTGACAAAACTGTGGTAGAATTAGCACAAGTGAAGGCATATTTCAGTGAATGCTTTAACGAAATTAAAATATTTTTTCAGAAAGGAAAGAGAGAAAAATGAAAAAGTTTTTAGCTCTTATGGCTCTTCTTCTTTGTTTTATGGTGCTTTTCGTAGCATGTGACAATACTGACGAGCCCCAGTCCTCAGAGAAGCCCACGGATCCCATCGTGGTGCCTGCAGGCTGTGAGCATGCGTATGACAACGCTTGTGATGCAGACTGTAACCTCTGCGGAGAAAAGAGAGAGCCCGCAGCTCACGTTGAGGAGACTATCGCAGCAGTTGCTCCCACGTGTACAAAGGTAGGTCTTACCGAGGGTAAGATTTGTACAGTTTGCGGCGTTATCACAAAGGCACAGGAGGTTGCTCCTGTAGTAGCTCACACAACTGTAACAGTTGCAGGTACTCCCGCAACATGTACAACAGCAGGTAAGACAGACGGTGAAGTTTGTACAACTTGCGGCACAGTTGTTGTAGCTCAGGAAATTATTCTTGCAACAGGTCACGACGTAAAGGTCGTTGAAGGCAAGGCAGCTACATGTACAGAGGACGGTCTTACCAGCGGTAAGAAGTGCTCCGCATGTAACGTATGGATTCAGGAACAGGCTGTTATCCCTGCAACAGGACACGCAGAGGCTACAGTACCTTCCGTTGAACCTACATGTACGACCTCCGGTTATATCGGCGCAACAGTATGTACCGTATGTAACGAGGTTCTTAAGGCAGAGAGAAAGATCCCTGCTCTCGGACACAACGAGGTTGCTATTCCCGAGGTTGAGGCTACCTGTACAAAGGCAGGCTCCGAGGGTGGTAGAGTATGTAGCAATTGCGGTATCGTTACCGTAGAGCCTACACCCACAAAGCTTGCAAAGCATACTCCTCAGAGAGTTTCCGGTTATGAGGCAACTTGTACAACCGCAGGTCTTACAGACGGTACAGTATGTAAGGATTGTGGTGTTGTAATCAAGGCACAGGAAGTTATCCCCGCAACTCACGGTGAGTTGGTTGTTCTTGAGGCAATCGCTCCTACATGTACTAAGGTTGGTTACACAGAGGGTGCTAAGTGCTCCGTTTGTGATGCAATCGTTGTAGGTCAGGAAGTTCTTCCTTATGCTCATACATATAACTATACATGTGACACCACTTGTACGGTTTGTGGTGACTACAGAGAAGCTTACCACGAGTACGCATTCCTTGAGAAGGGTGCTATCGCATGTGTATACGGTTGCGGCAACTACTATAAGGATGCTGTAATCGATCCCGCAACATTCGCTTCCGGTGAGGATCTTTACAATAGAATAATCCGCAGCGGCAACGACCTCTCCTCCGCGCTTAAGAACGGCGCTCTCTCTTATAATGAGGAAGAGGGCTACGTAAGAGTTTCCGGTAAGGATTCCAACGGTGACCCCGGTATGGATCACGTTATCGCAGTGCCCTTCGGTCCTTCTTGGGACGGCGCAGGTCAGTCTGTAACTCAGCGTTACCTCGTTGTAAGATTCAGAACTGACTCCAGAGCTGCAGAGCTCCGTTTCGTAACCTGGAACAGACCTACTATGATCGTTAAGAGCGGCATAGGCACAGGCGGCGAGTGGAACACCGTAATAATCGACCTTGAGGATAGCGCAGATGCAGGCGAGAGAATCGATATCCGCTGCAACATCGGTGCTGAATATACTGACTTCTCACATATCGCATCCTTCAAGTCTCTTGATGATGCTAAGCTTTACGCTAACTTCGTTGGCGAAATGGTAGACGGCGAATGTGCTCACGTTGAGTACGTTGAAGGCTGGAACGGTCCCGTATGCTCTAACTGCTACGCACCCGCAACACCCGTAACCTCTCACGAGGGCGCTGAGATCTACAATGCAATAGATCCCACATGTCCCGACTTCTCTCTCGTTACAGATAACGGTAGCCAGGGTGTTACAGTTAACGGTCTTGGAACAAGCCTTGGCGGCGCTTCCGCTAACTTCGTTCTTACAAGCGACGTTGACTTCGGTAAGTACATGCTTGTAGTTTACAAGATGGATACTGGCGCAGCATATCTCGGCTTGGCTTACAACGGTGACATCGCAACATACCGTGAGCTTGCTCAGACACCCGGTCTCTGGACTGTATGCGGATACGGCATAACAGGTCTTGAAGCATCCAACACGCTTGAATTCATCTGCAACTTCGGCGGCGCATCCAGCTCCGTAGGTATTCAGGCAGTTTATACATTTAATTCTCTTGCAGCAGCAGAAGCATACGCAGCAAAGCTTGCAGCTCAGTGCTTCCACGATGCAACTACTGTAAACTATGAGACAGGTCACGTTGTTTGTGACGCTTGTGGAGCTATCCAGGGTGCAACCGCTGAATGGCCTCTCGACCTCAACAACGGCTTCGTAACAACTCCCAACTTCGTAGCAGGTACATCTATGATGGATCCCGGCGTTCAGGAGTATCACTACTTCTACTATGCAGAGACCGATCACAGACTCGTTCTTGATTACTATGGCACAAACATTTCTATATATGTAAACGGCGACTTCCAGATGAGCGAAACATACGATCCTTCTCTTAACGTAGCTGTAAAGGCTGGCGATAAGGTTGAAGTAATCGTTTACGCTAACTGGGATGAAGAGACATGGACTATGATTACTGACGGAGTATTCTTCATAGTTGACAAGGCTCTTCCCGGATCTGCAAACAATCCCTTCGAGCTCGTTCTCGGTGAGATCACAACTCCCGAGTTCGTTCTCGGCACATCTATGATGGATCCCGGCGTTCAGCAGTACTCCTATAAGTGGGTTGCTATTGACGACGGTAAGCTCATCCTTTCCGAGCTTGAAAATATTTCTTGGATAAAGAACGGCGAATGGGGCGAAGGCTACGTTGTTGACGTTCTTAAGGGCGATGTAGTTGAGATCACAGTATTCATGGGTATGGATGAAAACTGGAACTGGCTCACCACTCCCGTTACGTTCTCCGCTGAATTCGACGTTGTTCACAGAATGGCGTTCAACGAGGACGGTTCTATAACATGTAATAAGGGTTGTCACAACCTCGTTCCTGCAACATACTCCGCTGGCCAGACTCTCGCTGACAAGGCTTCCAATGGTAACTATGGTAACCACGGTCAGTATAACGAAGAGGGCTATATGACCATTCCCGGCGCTTCCACAGCAGCTGACGCAGGTACAGATAAGGTTTACAACATTAACAATGGCGCAAGAGAGCGCTACGTTGTACTCAGATACAGAACAACTGACCCCGCAGTTACAATCCGTTTCGTAACATACGGTGCACCCGCAGAAACATGGGTTGACCTTGGTACTAACGGCGCATGGCAGACAGTTGTTGTAGATGCTGGTGCAGCATACAGCGGCTGGATGGAGTTCAGATGTAATATCTACATGAACGGCAACGTTCCCTCCGAAGGCGCACAGACTGACATTTCTCACATCGTAACCTTTGCAACTATTGAGGAAGCACAGGCTTACGCAAACTATGTAAACATCTTCGAAACAGGCGTATGTCCTCATAACGGATACAAGACAGAGGTAATTACTCCCGCTACTTGTGTAACTCCCGGTCTTAGCAAGCTCTCCTGTGATTGCTGCGGCCTTGTTATTGAGCAGGTAACAGGCGGTTCTCACAAGTTCGTTGTAGATGACGCAGTAGTATCTTGTATGCTTTGCGGACACGTAGCAACAAACTCCGTTCACGTAGGCGCTGATATTTACGCTAATTCTTCCGTTGATTCCGGTTCGCTCATAGATAAGGGAGCAAACGGTGTTACCGTTGCAGGTCAGACCGCAGCAGGTGCTGGCAACTTCCTCAGCATCAAGAGCGACACTAACTTCGGACAGCACATAATCCTTGTTTACAGCATTAACACTCGTTGGGGTTACATCGGCTCCGGTTTGGATGCAGGATGCTACGCTGCTGCAGGTGATATGGATGTAGGCGCAGTAAGAATGGACTACTTCCAGAATGCTAACATAGGCACAGTTCTTAACCTCCTTTGCAACTTCAATGACGGTAATAACAATACTACCGAAACCAACATCATTGCAGTTTACACCTTCGATTCCTTCGAGGCAGCTGCAAAGTACGTTGAGTCTCTCGGTCAGCAGGTTACTACATCTCACGTAGGTACAAACCTCGTTGCTTCCGTAAATTCTGCAGAGCAGGGTGACGCAGCTAACATGACTGTCGGCACTGATAGCGTAACAGTTACCGGTGTTGGCGGCGGTATTCTCGGCACAACCAGAATAAGACTTAAGAATGAAACAGGTGCTAACTTCGGTCAGTACGTAGTTATTCTTTACAAGTCCAACGCTATTAATGCAGATGACGGTCAGGGATACCTTGGTATAACACATACCACAGATGGCCTTGTATATAATAACGGAATGAATCCCTCCACCGAAAATTATGCTGTATATAACCTTGGTCTTCCTACCGGTGGTACACTCGGCTCTGAAATTGAGTTGCTTTGCAACTTCGGCGGAAATGCTGAGACATGGACAACAATTTACGGTGTTTATACATTTGAAACTGCAGAGGCTGCAGCTGCATTTGTAGCATTCATCGGTTAATTTCAAAAAACTTTCTGAAATTAAAATAAATTTCGACTGTAATACGTCGATTACAAAACCCCCACCGCGCAAGCGGTGGGGGTTTTGTTATAAGGTGTATATATAATAAGGAAGCTTTTTTATAATTCTGCTCTTACGGAGCATATCCAAAACAAGTTTCCCCTTGACACAGCTTGCTGGGGCGTGTTATAATGAATTTACAGGGAAAAATAATTTTCGTAAAAATATATAAATGAGAAAGGGGAAGAAATATGGCAAAGACTACCATTGGAATTTTATATGACTTTGATAAGACCCTCTGCACAACAGATATGCAGGAATACGACTTTATAAAAAATCTCGGAATGGACTCAAACGATTTCTGGGGCGAGGCGGCAAAGCTCACTCGCGAGCACGAGGTCGAAAAAATACTCGCGTATATGATGATAATGATCCGCGAGTGTAAGAAGCGCGGTATCCCGCTGACCGAGGAGTACCTCAAGAGCTGCGGAGAAAACGTAGTGCTTTACAAGGGAGTGCTTTCGTGGTTTGACCGCATAAATGCCTACGGTGAGTCGCTTGGCGTCAACATTGAGCATTATATCATTTCCTCGGGAACGTATGAGATAATTCAGGGAACGCCTATCGCAAAATATTTCAAGAGAATTTACGCATGCAGATATATGTACGACGAAAACGGCGAGGCTGTCTGGCCCGCGCTGGCGATAAACTACACCCTTAAAACACAGTACATTTACAGAATATCCAAGGGTATACTTGACGTGACGGATGACTACAACCTCAACAGGCTTCAGGACGAGAGTTTGCGCCGTATTGCGTACCGCAATATGATATATATTGGCGACGGAATGACCGACATTCCCTGTATGAAGATGGTAAAGCAGAAGGGCGGCAAGTCTATTGCGCTGTACGCCTCGGGCAAGAGCGAGACGGTAAAGCCTCTTGTTGACGACGACAGAATCAACTACGTCTGCGTGGCGGATTATTCTCAGAATTCAACGCTCGATAAGATCGTCAAGCTTATGATAGAGAATATGGCAACTCTTGAAAAACTCAGAGCAAAGGAAGAAATGCAGCTCTCGCAGTACAGACGCGCCAACGAGAAGGATAATTAAGGTAAATGAAAAAGGAGCTTCATTGAAGCTCCTTTTTCATTTAATATAGCTTATATTTAAGTCTCAAATTATCCGCAATCATCGCGATGAATTCCGAGTTTGTGGGTTTTCCGCGGTTGTTCTGAATAGTGTAGCCAAAATAGGAATTGAGCGTGTCAACGTCACCTCTGTCCCACGCCACCTCGATGGCGTGTCTTATTGCTCGCTCAACGCGGCTTGTCGTGGTCTGATATTTTTTCGCGACCGAGGGGTAGAGGACCTTGGTCACGGAGTTTATTATATCGGAATCATTTATAGTGAGGAGGATAGCGGTGCGGAGATACTGATAGCCCTTGATATGCGCGGGAACGCCTATCTGGTGGATTATGCGTGTGACCTGCGCCTCAATGTCGGGTGTTTCGTCTGCGGCGGGCTTTGTGTTGTAAAACTCAGGTGAGGGGGAGTTCTTTCTCTTTTTGAGCAGATTTTCTATGTGCTGAATAAGATTGGACGTGTTTACGGGCTTGATAAGGCATACGTCCGCGCCTGCCTCAAGCGACTGAACGAAAATATTTTGGTTGGAAATAGGCGAGGTCATAATTATGATAGGGGCGCGGTCTCTGCCCGACTTTATGCTGCGGACGAGGGAAAGTCCGTCCAGCTTTGAGAGCCATATATCCGCTATCAGCACGTCGGGGTGAGTGCGATTTATAAGCGCAAGCGCATCCTCGCCGTTTGTTGCCTCGTCTATGTATCTGCATCCAGCGTGCGAGAGAGCCTCCCTCAAAATGTGACGCTGGGAATTATTTTCGTCGGCTATGAGTATTTTTGTTGTGTATTCCACTTTGTTGTATCCTCCTGTAATAAGTTTTTATTGTTTACAGTAATATATTACCATAAATTAGGAGATTTTGCAATATAATTT
>JAZNWS010000089.1:0-3227 GCA_045593485.1 Eubacteriales bacterium
GTCTGTATTCATTATTTGAAAGCAGACCGTCTACCGATGTCGCGTTCACGTCAAGCTCTTGTACCTTTTCCTCGCCCTTGTAAAGTGTCAAGGAATCAAGCACCTTGTTCTCAAAGCTCTCCTCCCATTCCAGCTCAAAGGAGATGCTCTCCTGTGTTATGCTTGCGGGTTTGAACGCCACGATGTTTTTAGTGGTAAATTCTCTTTCGTAAAAAATATGCGTACTAAAGCCTGCACCGTCAAGCGAGTCGTAATTTGCGACTACTGCATAACGGTACGTTGTGTCCATAGTAAGACCGTCAAATTTAATATTATTGGGTTCGTCGGGATTCAGCTCCTGCTTGTAAATAACACTGTTGTTATCACATATAACGACGAAAACATTGCCCTCGCTCATCTTAATAAGGTCAAGCTGGTCATTTATCGCGGCCGTGAAGCTTATATCATTGATGCCAATTATCTCATCAGATACAGACACCGTGGGCAGCTTGTCCTCGACATATACGCCCACCTTGACTGTGCGGTTGCCATCCATTCTGACGTCCTTTATTGCCGTTCCGTCAACGTATTTTATCGCGTCGATGGTGTATTCGGTAATACCCTCCGCGCCCGCGGGAACAGTCAGCTTCAATATAAGATTTTCCATATCCGAGCCATCCTCGAACATATAGGATGAGTATTTCTTTCCATTAAGAGTAAAAGAAAGTATCTCGTAGCTGTCGGGATTAGAAATGTGTACTGTGATATATATGTCCTGACTAGGCTGTGCGTAATACATGTGCTGATCAGGGATAGTCAAGCTTGAGGAGATCTCATCATCTACTATATCTTCCACCGAATCCTTGTTTTGTCCGTAGTGATTTCCGTTGTCGTCCTTAAGGAAACTGATTTGCGATCCGCCCGAGCCGCTTGCCGAAAGCATAGTCACACTACCGCTCGACGCGGTGTTATTGTTCGGCTGATATGTTGTTGAAACCGTCATTCCCTCATAAACAGGCACCTGCTTTGAGAACAGAACGATGACCAGAGGGATCATTATCGCAATCAGCGTGATTATGGCGACGAGCAGTATAACAAGCTTTTTGTTATTTCTCTTACCCTTACCCGCAAGCAGTCTCGCTCTTTTCACGGTGTTTTTCTCTATTATTTCATCATCTATTTTTGATACAATCTCTAGATTCATTTCCTGTCTTTTATTCACGGTGTAACTCCCTCCTTCTCAAGTTCATCACGAAGTCTGTCCCTCATGCTATGTAATGCTCTGGACACCGTCTTTTCGCTCACTCCCATCATTTTTGCGATATCCGCTATGCGATCCGCATAATAATATCTGCAAACGAATATAAGCTGCTCGCGCTCGTCAAGACCCTTGACGTATCTGTTAAGAGCCTCGGCGACTGCCGCAACAGTCGCGTCCTCGCTTGAGGTGTCCTCATATATCATCGCTTCGTCAAGCTCATCCAAGGATACGATAAGCTCGGAGGGGACTCTCCCCGCCGCGTGATTTTTTCTGTATTTGTCTACCGCTATGTTGCGCATTATTCTTGCAAGAAACGCTTGCAGGATATTGGGTCTTGTGGGCGGAATGGAATTCCACGTGCCAAGATACGTATCGTTGAGACATTCCTCGCAGTCAAGTGTATCGTGAACGATATTGTACGCGATAGTGTGCAGATAGTTGCGGTATTTTCTGTCCGTCTCGTTTATAGCGCGCTCGTCTCTGCTCCAGTATAGGTCAACTATCTGATTGTCGTCAAGCAACGCTCTTTGATTGTTGTCGTTATTTTGTGCCATGTGCCTGTCCTTTCGTCTTTGGTTTAGGGTCGCTATAAGTATAGGTCGTAAAGCGCAACCGAAAACGGACATATTTTTCTCAAAATACTTTATTTTTTTATAAGCTTCAGCAAATTCCAATAACATTATATCCTTTTGAAAGTTTAATGTCAACATAAAAAAAGGAACAGCCGTGCTGTTCCTTTTATTAATGGGGGTCCGCATACTTGTTGCGCAGATTTTAATTAATCTTCAAGCTAAACGCGGGCGCGGGGAGATTATTGCCGCCGCGGAGAGTTGCGTTTTCGGGAGTGATTATTGAAAAATACGCGTAATTGACACGTGCAACAGCATCTGCGCCGACGTCTTCGGGCAGCTCAACTGTCACACGGCAGCGGCTGCTTATAGTTGCCCTGCAAGGTGTCTGCGAATCACGCTCGCCTATGGAGAAGCCCTGCACTTCTTTTTCAAGACTGCTCACGGGATCAAGTCCGCTTGAGCAAAGTCCCGCCGAAACGTTTATAAAGTCAATCTCTATCTTACTCTTGTCCGCGGAAAGTCTTGCGGATATGGGCATAGGCGAGGAGACCTCGCTCTCCTTTCCGACTCCGTACTCGCGCGCGAGAATAAGTGCGGCAAGCCTCTCGGCAAGCTCAAGCTTACGGGGCGAGTGCGCCCAGTCTCCGTAGTCCTCGGGCGAGCCCAGGTCCATTGAGACTGAAAGAGTGGAGTTGGGGATAAGCTTTAATGCGTCAAACTGCTTTACGCGTACTATGTCAAGCCAGGGGAAAAACTTTTTTCCGTCCTCACCGTAGCTTGAGATCTGCACGTTATAGAACGGAAAATCTCTGCCAAATCTTATGCGCTCGTCAGCAACAAGCATAGCAAGCTCCATATCGTATTTCGGCGCAAGATTGGGGTCACAGCCCTCGCTCTCACCCTGAAAATACATCATTCCCTTGAATGCGAGCTTGAGGAGCGGGTGTATGAGGGTGTTATAGTAGCCCGACATACGCACGTTGTTGCCGTAGTTATAGCCCATCTCGGTCGCCAGCGCCTCGGGAACAAGCTCGCGTATACACGCGCCGCCCGCGCACATCATAACAAGGCCGATAGGCACGTCGGTCTTCTTTATCATTTCACGGCCGAAATAGTAGCCAAGAGCCGAGAAGGACAAGGACGCCGCCTCGTCGGGACGCTTCCAGCACCACTCGGGGTTTATAACGTCGGGCTGAGGATATTCGCAATACTGCTGATTCATATAGACATACGCCTGTGTCTGTGAGAACAGGCGGAAGTTGTCGCCGTCGTAGAAATCCACGCTTGGCGTGAGTACCATACAGGGAGCGAGGTTAAGCTCGGCGTTTGACTGACCGCCGATAAGCCATACGTCGCCTACAAGTATGTCCTCGAATATGACCTCGTGACCGAGGTCGTCGTATATTTTCATTGTC
>JAZNWS010000090.1:0-10996 GCA_045593485.1 Eubacteriales bacterium
CCCGCGATCGCGTCAAGCTCCATTCCGTTACCGCCCGCGATTGTAAGCGAGGGGTTGGAAGCTACGTAGAAGAGAGCTGCAAGACCTGCGAAAAATCCGCCGATCGCGTAAGCGATGATCTTGTACTTGTCTACGTTGATAGCCGAGAGACGAGCAGCCTCCTCGTTAGAACCGATAGCAAGAATATATCTACCGATCTTTGTTTTAAACATAACTACCATACAGATAGCTGTGAGAACCAATACCCAGATAACACCGATGGGGAAGCCTTCGTAGCTTGTGAAGAGCTTCTGGAACCAACCTGTTGTGGGGTACTTGATAGCAGATGTCTTTTCTGTGATGTACTGTGCTATTACCGAGGTCATACCACGGGAGAAGAGCATTGTACCGAGAGTTGCAATAAAGGGAGCGATCTTGCACTTCGCAATAAGGAAGCCGTTTACAAGACCGAAAAGAAGACCTGTAAGAAGGATGATCGGGATTGTGAGCCAAAGCGTACCTTCATCCTGTGTAACACCCGTAGAGCAGATAGCGCCTGCGAGAACGGGAGCACCGATACAAACTGTACCGATGGAAAGGTCGATACCGCCGGTTGCGATTACGAACGTAACGCCGAGAGCGAGTATTGCGTAGGGAACGAGAGACTTGCTCATAAGGAGCAGGTTGCTCTTGCTTGCGAAGTTGGGGTTGATAAGCGTGAACACGATGAAGAGTGCTATTGTAGCAAGCACGATAACGAGGTTCTGCTTACCTGTTGTCTTAAAGTAGTTTACGGTACTTGCGCCCGTCTGACGCATCTTACCTCTGAAGTTCAGCTTTGCGCCGAACGGTGTGTTGTTGTTTTTCATAATATCAGTTCTCCTCCCGCATTGTGGCAAGTTTCATAATATTTTCCTGGTTAGCTTCGGAAATGTCAAGCTCTCCCGTCTTTCTGCCCTCGCACATAACGAGCACTCTGTCGCTCATTCGGAGGATCTCAACAAGCTCGGAGGAGATCATAATAATGGATTTGCCCTGTTTTGAAAGTTCGTTCATAAGAGCGTAGATTTCGCTCTTTGCGCCTACGTCGATACCTCTTGTAGGCTCGTCGAAGATAAGTATCTCACTGTTTCTTATAAGCCATCTCGCGATAATAACCTTCTGCTGGTTACCACCCGAAAGGTTCTTCAATAGCTGGTCGATAGAGGGGGTCTTTGTGCGAAGCTTGTTGTTATATTCAATTGCTTCTTCCTTAAGAGCCTTATCGTTTATGAGACCACCCTTGACGTAATGGTCCATAGAGGATATGGCGGTGTTTTCAGCTACTGACTTGAAAAGCATAAGACCGTATCTCTTTCTGTCCTCGGAAAGATAACCGATACCGTGCTTTACAGCGTCGGTAGGAGTCTTGATGTTTACCTTTTCACCGTTGATATATATTTCTCCGCTGTCGAAGGGGTCAGCACCGAATATTGCTCTTGCAACCTCGGTTCTTCCCGCACCCATAAGTCCCGAGAATCCGAGAATCTCACCGCGGCGGAGTGTGAAGCTTACATCCTTGATGGTCTTGCCGCTGCAGAGGTTCTTGACCTCAAGCACAACGGGAGCGTCGGGAGCGACCTCGCTCTGTGTTTTAGGATCCTCGTAAACTACACGGCCGATCATCATGTTAATGATCTGGTCCTTGGTCACCTCGTTTGTGACAACTGTGTCAACGTACTCACCGTCACGCATTACCGTGATTCTGTCGGAGATCATCTTGATCTCGTCCATACGGTGGGAGATATAGATCATTCCTATACCCTTGCTCTTAAGATCCTTCATTATCTTAAAGAGCTCGTCTATCTCAGACTGTGTAAGAGCTGCGGTGGGCTCGTCAAGAATGAGGAGCTTACAGTCTCTTGAAATTGCCTTTGCAATTTCAACCATCTGCTGCTTACCTACCGTAAGACTGCCGAGAGTTGTTTTGGGGTCGATATTGATTCCGATAAGCTTAAAGAGCTTTTCAGCCTCTTTAACCATATCATCGTCGTTAATGAATATCTTGCCGGACATTGATTCTCTTCCGATAAAGATATTCTGCGCAACAGTAAGATGATTCATCATGTTAAGCTCCTGATGTATCATACTGATGCCCAAGTTCTGTGACTCTCCTATATTTTTTACAGAATAAGGAGCTCCGTTGTATGTAATGGTTCCTTCATCCGCCTGATGGATACCTGTGAGTACCTTCATCAAGGTGGACTTACCAGCGCCGTTTTCACCTACGAGCGCGTGGACTTCGCCGAATTTAAGATCGAGATGAACTCCCTTGAGTGCATGTACACCATGGAATCTCTTGTGGATGCCGTTCATTTCGAGCAAAAGATTTTGCGACATAAGAATACCCCCTTTCATTTTTTCACCTCATTACTTATTATAAACCTTTGACAGCATATTTCAATATCATAAACTGCAAAATAAATCACAAAAAAAAACACAAAAATTTCAAAAAGTATATTGAATTTATTTGAGGTGTGTGCTATAATACTATTATAAAACAAGGCATTTTATATATTTTGCGATGAAAAAATTGGATAATATTATAAAAAACTCATAAAAACGTTTTTTTTATAACAAAACAATAATTGACAATTTCTTATGTATTATGTACAAAAATGCCCGGGCAAATTTGGAGAATATAAATGAAAAATCAGTCTATTGACGTGAATTTTGATCCCAAACAGGTCGCCTATACCAAGGTCGACGCTATCAAGCTTGATACAAAATGTCTGTATGCGGGCAAGCTTGAGAGAATCAAGGAATGGAACGAGAAGCCTCACAGCCATCCGTTCTGTGAAATTATGTTTGTTCTCTCGGGCGGAGGAACCGTTATGGTCAACGGAATAGAATACGAGGTTGAAAAGGGAGATATTATTGTTTATAATCCCCAAGTGCTGCACGCCGAATCAACAACCGGAAAGAGCGGCATTGAGCTTGCGTTTTTCGGCATTTCCAATTTTAAAATCGGAAATCTTCCTTCTGATTATATTCTTGATGCAAACACGTCTCCCGTTCTGCATACGGGAACCGATGAGAAGGAGTACGAGTTTTATTTTATGTCGCTTGTAAAAGAGGTGGCGTCGGATAAACCGTATAATGAAATATTCTCAAAATATCTTGCGCGTCTTATTATGATAGGCATATTGCGTCTTGCTAATATTTCAGAGGCGAAATTCGTGACAAACGGCATCTTTACTCGCATACACAATTATCTCAATAAGCATTTTACCGAGATAGAATCCATGGACGAGATCTGCGAGGAGTTAAAAATAAGCAAGTACTACCTTTCACACGTATTTAAAAAATATATGGGCAAGCCGCCCATGCAATACGTCACCGCAAAGCGCATTTCCTATGCCAAGAAGCTTTTGCAGGAGACGGACCTCAACGCCACGGAGATAGGTGAAATGTGCGGATACAAGGATCACGTGCTGTTTTTCAAGGCGTTCAAAAAGCAAGAGGGTATAACGCCCATTACATTCCGCAAGCAGACTCAGAAGCCTGAGATGACGTCAAGTAAAGTATGATAATATAAAAAAGAGGCACGCCAAACGTGCCGCTTTAAGTTTAATTTTGAGCTTGTTTTCTGGATCTGATGAGGAATATCGCCGAGGACACCATATTGAAGCATTCGCAGATGACACCGGGATACGCGTGACAAACGACGTTGTACGCTATCCAGAAGGGAGAGGTGCAGAGAATCTGACAGTAGCGGATCTTTTTGGTTTCGCCCTGCCACATAAAATACGTGCTGCTCAAAAGACCTACAAGCACCAATGATACGAGGATAATCTGGAGCAGACTGTGGTCGAGTATAAGTGAGAATACGTAGCATCCCACACACGCCGTCTCCACCACGATAAGCTTCCACAGCTTTTTGCTGTTTTTCATAAACAGAACGCCTCTGATAAGCGTACAAAGGTTAAAGAAGGTTCCTGCCCAAGCACCCAGAAGCAGAAAATGCAAAACGTAGCAAAACGCCGCAGATGACTGCATAATAAACAGAGAGCGATTGCTCTTGAACTGGAAGGAGAGGACCATCACGACAAGTCCCACAACGCCAAAGCACTGAGCGACTATCTCAGCAGGCGTCATTGCGGTAAAGAACTCGGCAATAGACGAAAAAATTCCCATAGGTTATCAGATAACGCCCTTTTGGAGCATAATGTTTGCGTAAATTGCGCTCTCGCCCGTAGCGATTATGCAGTAGCACTTCTTTGCTTCATCGTAGAAATCAAATCTGTCGATGTTGCCGAGTGCCTCGCGTCCGCGGCTGTCATGCTTTGCGATAACGTCAGCGTATGTATCCCAGATGGGAGTCTGAACCTTACCTACATCTCTGTCCATAAGCTGCATAAGTATAGCAGGCTTTTCAACGTATGTATCGAGGGGGAAAACTGTGAGGATGGCATCAAGTATTTCGGGAACGCCGTGGCCATCCATTCTGATAACTATCGCATCCTTGCCCATGGATTCGGAGGGGAAATTGCCGTCTGCTATGCAGATTCGGTCGCTGTGACCCATCTCACACAAAACCTTAAGCAACTCGGGGGGAAGAATTTTCGGAATACCTTTAAGCATAAAAACCTCCAAAAGATTATTATTTTGATTACAATTTAATTTTAGCATATTTGGGATACTGTGTCAATATGATTTTTTTGCAAGAAAAAACTGCAAAATAGACACATCAGATGGACGGTTGGATTATAAAAACAAAAAAATCCTTATCAGAATGAAGCATTTTGATAAGGATTTTGTTTGTTTTGCTATCAGCTCGCTTTTGTCACTCCTGCTGCTTGCCAAGAAACGCGGAAGCCGTCTGAACAAGCTTTTGCTCGGTCGTGTCGGGGACGTGCGTGCGGGAGTCCTCGCAAAGAGACGCCACACAGCCGATAATGTCGCCCTCGGAAATAATGGGCATAGCGCAGCTTACGTAGTGCTCGCTTTTTTCACGGAGCGGGTATATTTTTTCTCCGCCCTCGCGCCAGACGTATATGCCGCGAGACTCAATAATGCTCTCAAGTTCCTCGGAGAGAGATTTGTCGGAATATTCTTTTTTGGAGAGTCCCGCGCAGGCTACGACGGAGTCTCTGTCGCAGACGATGACCGAGAGATTGCAGGTCTTGTGCAAGGTCTCACAATACTGCGAGGCAAACGAGGTAAGCTCGCCGATGGGAGAATATTTTTTGAATATGACCTCGCCGTCGCGGTCGGTAAATATTTCAAGAGGGTCACCCTCGCGGATACGCATAGTTCTTCTTATTTCCTTGGGTATGACGACACGGCCGAGGTCGTCGATACGCCTTACAATTCCTGTTGCTTTCATATATCTTTAAGCCTTTCTGTGCTGTTTTTAACAAAATTTTTGCTCTGTTGGAATTTCGTCCGTTCTTATTATTTGTGCTTTTTGGAATCATTATACTTGTTTTTTCAGGAAAAATATGGATAGGAGTTATTAAAAAATGTCACTCCTATTGCAATTTTTCAACGGAAGTGATATAATATTATGTACTCATATCAGGTTTTTATTTTTTGTTGGAGGACGTTGTGAGGGGGGAAGAATATGAATAAAAAAGTAATTGCTACAGTAGTATTAATTTGTATGCTATTTTATCTGGGGTCTTGTGATAATGGCAATAATAAAAGCAGTAATGCATTACCTAATGTCTCGCATGACGAAATTGATAACACCCAAGGTACAGAGTTTCCAATCGAGACAAGTACGGAGCCTATAGATGAGACCCCAACTACTTCTCAGGGCACCAATGGTTATGATGAAAAGCTTGAAACACTAGTAGATAATTTTTCTGGTAAGTGGTATTTAGAAGGATATGCAGATGTTTATCTTGAAATTACTTTTCAAGATAATGGTGACCATTACGGGCCGTATATGTTTATTTGCGCTGAAAATTTTAGCATCAAGGATAATGGCATTATTGATGATAGTGAATCGTATCACATCAACACCTATACAGTATATCCTGGGCAGTATAGCGATCAATATGCAAATGGAGTTTCTTGGAAGTCTGGACTATCTATATTTCTGTCTAGTTGGGATTCAACATTGATGGAATATAACATAAAACTGGACTCCATCTGCATGCGTATGGGCACTTACAAATTTGTGCGCGAGCAGGGGGATAAGACACAACAGTCTAATGAAGTACAACTCTCAGAAAATTACATAGGACAGTGGTTTTTGCGAGGATACGCAGATGTATATATTAATGTATCGCAATATGAATATGTAGATGACTCGGTTATGCGTATTGAAGCACATAACTTTTCTTTGCCTTTAGATGGAGCAGGAGATATTCAAGCCGTAGCGCCGTATACTATTTATCCTCACAAACATGTTAATATGGAAACTGGTGGAGTTTGGTCCTCGTCCATTGAGATAACATATAATAATTGGGAAGCTTCGCTTAATAATAACAATGTTATATTGTGTGAGGATAATATTACTATTGGAGGATATGAATTCATTCGAGAACAGGGAAGCAAGATAGAACATGATGCTATTGAGATCCCCACAGAGATTACAACGGAACCGGTGTTGGAACTTCCGACCGAATCCCAAACCGAGATCTCAACGGAATCGCCAATCGAACCCCCGACAGAGTCTACTACGGAATCACCTACGGAATCGCCTACGGAATCGCCTACAGAATCGGCTCCCGACGTTTTAATTATTAGTGAAGTACAAACTATAAGTGACCAAACTATCAATTCGGATGTATATATTACATCTACAGGAATAGTAACATTTAACAATGTGATTATAAATGGCGATGTTTATTGTTATGGTCAACTTACTGTAGGTGGTGGCAGTGCTAACAATGTGTATGCATATTATTGGGATTTAGGTAGCATAACTTCATCATGCGATGCGTATGATGGGATACATGGTAAAGTTAGTGGAAGTTTTAGAAGTTGCGATAAGATTGTTATTGAAGACTATGCTCTAGATTATGCATTTCAAAAGTGGGGAAAACTGTAAGCAGCTTTGCATTTGGCAAAGGAGTGTAAAACAACCCGCTGTAGATATTTGTGTTTTTCGGAAGAATTATACTTGTTTTTTTAGGGAAAATATGGTCGATGTCTCTTAAAAAATCTTAAGAATTACTCTCGCACTTGCAATTTTGTTGCGGATGTGTTATAATTAACCCGACACAAATAAAAGTGACAGGAGAAAACTTATGAAAAAAGCAGGTAAAATAATAGCTATAGTTTTAGCGGCAATACTTTTGATAGTTCTTGTTGCGATAAGCGCGTTTTCAATTTTTGACAGAGTTAAATACCGCAGCTTTTACAAAAACGCCGACAAAGCTTTTGCCATAGACGGTCTTTGGGCGGGCGCAGTTCAGCAGGGCTTTGACTATTCTGAGGAGCTTGGACTTTACGTATACTCAACGTATATGAAGGACCACTCGGCTTCGAGAATATATATTGCAGACAATGACGGAAACACGAGATTTGTTGAGCTTAAGAACGTAGACGGCTCGGACCATACGGGACACGTTGGCGGACTTTCCTTTGGCGGCGACTATATTTACGTCACGGCATCGTCAAAAAATCAGATAATTATGTTCAAGACAAGCGACGTGCTTGATGATGACGGTACGGCTACCGCGTGCGGAGTGTTTGACGTTTGCGTTTCGTCCGCGTACGTATACGTAAGAAACAATACCCTTTACACAGGAGAGTTTTATATCGCGGAGGACTACGAAACTCCCGAGGAACATAGACATACCACTCCCGCAGGTGATGAGAACACCGCAATAATGGCAGTTTACACGCTTGGCGAGGACGGAAAGCCCGCCTCCGCTGACCCCGACTATATTATGTCCACTCGCGGACAGGTTCAGGGAATGGCGTTTGATTCCAAGGGCAGACTTATTCTCTCCACCTCCTGGGGACTCAATCCCAGCGGAATATACGTTTACGATCTTGATAAGGTCGCAAACGGTACGGTGACACTTGACGGCAAGAAGGTTGCTATAAAGTACGTTGACAGCTCGTGCCTTGACGCAACTATAATCGCGCCTCCCATGGCAGAGGAGCTTGTTTACAAGGACGGAAAGCTTCTTATAATGAACGAATCGGCATCGATGAAGTACATTTTCGGTAAGCTGACAAGCGGAAATCACGTCTGGGCGTATGATTACGACGCGCAGGTTAGTGATTAAATCCGACATAACAAAAAAATAGCTCTGCGGCTGCAGAGCGATTTTTTTGTGTATCATAATGCAAACTGGAATATGCAAAATCCCGCGTATATCAAGAGCAGTAAAAATCCCTGCCAACGTGACAGCTTGCCGCGTATAAGGGTTGGAACCGTCAATATGAGCATCACGGCAAGCACAACGGGAATGTCTATCAGAAGCGAGGTGTTTATTCCTGCTATTGTGCTGTTTTCGGGCACTGAGAACGGGGAAAGAGTCATAGAAACACCACTTACGAGCACAAGGTTAAAGAGGTTTGCGCCTATAATATTTCCAAGTGAAAGAGCGCCGTGTCCCTTGACAAGGGCGGTGATTGCGGTGACAAGCTCGGGAAGCGAGGTGCCGAGAGCCACAAACGTGAGCGCGATAACAGCCTCGGGTACTCCAAGCTCGGTTGCTATAATAGTTCCGTGATCCACGAGAAGCCTTGCGCCCACGGCGATAAGCGCTGCGCCAATCACCAAAAGGAGAATTTCCTTCCACAGCGGCGAGTGTTTGACTTCCTCATGATATTGCGGCTCTTCCTTTACCTCGGATACCTCAAGCGATGGGGTTTTGACGGATTGAATGATGGATAAAACCATATAACCGCAGAATATACAAAGGAGCAATATTCCTAGGAGCCTTCCGAAATATCCCGAGGTGTAGGACACGACGGCATACAGCGTCGCTGATGCAAAAAAAGCGATAATGGGTATTATCAAGGGCTTGCGGTCTATTTTTGACGGCTTGATGGCGATTGTTGTTGCCGCAACCAGCGCGGTATTACAGATTATGGAGCCGAGCGCGTTGCCGTAAGCTATCTCCCCGTGTCCCGATACAGCGGACGTTGCGGATACCATAACCTCGGGCAGAGTGGTTCCGATGGATACAACGGTAGCACCGATCAATATCTCGGGAATGCGGAAGCGCTTCGCTATGCCGCACGAGCCGTCCACGAACCAGTCGCCGCCCTTTATAAGCAGCACGAGGCCGACACAAAATAAAATAATTGAAATAGCCATGAATTTTCCTTTCTGCGCAATCGATTACTCGCTCTCGGACATATACTCGGATATGTCGATAGCCGAGAGCTTTTGCTGATTGAATTTACCCTTTGTCCTCTCAAAATACTGTATATTATTCCTAAGCATAAATACAAACTGATTGTTGGGTGTTCTGCCCTCCGCTTCGGATATATATATGAGCTTGCGGAGCAGGTCCTCGGAGAGACGTACTGTTATTTCGGGTTGTTTTTTCATAAATTTTTATCCTTCTTCTGTGATATTTCGGCGCGTCTTGCTGCCGAGAGATTAAGTCTTCTTATGTGTGAGAACGCCTCGGGTGTAGTTTCAAAATACAGAGCGCACTGCTCCTCGCCCTCGGAGAAAATGCCGTAGTATATGTTTTCGGAGTCGAGTGAGGAAATGAAGATATAGTCCTTATGCAGCGTTTGCCCCTCCATTTTTTCTGACGCCTCTGGAGTGAAGAGCCCGATCTCGTAGAATGATTTTATGTCAAGCTCAAGCGAGATTTTTCTGCGGGACCTTGCCACTATTGTGGTTATCGTGAGCCTGTTGTCAAGAATGACGCTCTCGAATTCTATATGCGTAAACCGCCACGTAAAAAATATAAGAAGCAGCTCTATGCCTGCAACTGCTATCAGCGCGGGAATCATCAGCAGCGAGCCATAGAACAGATTTATTATAAGTATGACGGCGGCGACGGGGAAAAGTATATATCCCGTAATACACATTATTTTTTTTACAAGCAGATCCCCTTCGGCCTTCTGCTTGACAATATATTCATATCTTCCGTTTGCCATATACCCTCCGTTTGGTCATATCTTGCCCCCACGCATTTGGCGACCGTAAATATTATAACATAAAAAATAATTTTTTTCAATCTTACTCGGCAAAAAATATTAAAAAATAAATAAAAACGGGTGAAACTATCTTGATATTTCATCCTCTGTGTAGTATAATTATGGTAAGCTGCTGATGCGGCGAATAAATACATATGCGAGGACACAAAATGAAAGCAGTAATTACCGTGACAGGAAAGGATTCCGTTGGAATAATTGCCAAGGTTTCCACCGAATGCGCAAAGGTTGGAGCAAATATTCTTGATATTTCGCAGAGCGTTCTCTCGGACTATTTTGCGATGATAATGCTTGCGGACATACAGGCGCTCACGCTTCCTTTTTCCGAATTCGTTGACAAAATGGCAGAGCTTGGACACGACATAGGACTTGAGATACACGTAATGCACGAGGATATTTTCAACACGATGCATCATATCTGAGGGACGGGCTGAAAAATGGTAAATACTAAGGATATACTTGAAACAATAAATATGATACGCGAGGAAAACCTCGATATCCGTACTATAACTATGGGTATCTCGCTTTACGATTGCGTGAGCGAGGACGAGGACAGACTTTGCGAAAAAATCTACGACAAAATAACGACTAAAGCCGAGAAGCTCGTGGCTACCGGCTGCGGAATTGAAAAGGAATACGGCATCCCGATAGTCAACAAGAGAGTGTCTGTCACACCTATATCTCTTGTGGGCGGAGCTATCTCTCCTGAGGGATATATCAAGGTTGCAAAAACTCTTGACAGAGCCGCAAAGACGCTCGGCATAAACTTTATCGGCGGATTTTCCGCGCTGGTGCAGAAGGGTATGACACAGGGCGCGAAGAATATGATCTCGGTTATCCCCGAGGCTCTTGCACAGACGGACTTTGTCTGCTCGTCGGTAAACGTCGC
>JAZNWS010000091.1:0-6360 GCA_045593485.1 Eubacteriales bacterium
GTCTCTATCTCCTCGGAGTCTTCCTCTCTTGCAACCTTTGTAATATTAGCAACGGTCTGACCCTCAAGCAGACGCATAGTAATTACGCCTGACGCGGTTCTTGAGTACGTGGATATATCCTTTGCGGGTGTTCTGATGATTATACCCTCGTTGGTTATCATCATAATATCGTCGTTGTCGTCAACAGAAAGTATGCCCGCAACATTACCCGTCTTATCCGTCACGTTATGGCAGGTCACGCCAAAGCCGCCGCGATGCTTCATAAGTCTGAAATCGTCGTACTCTGTTCTCTTTCCGTAGCCGTTTTCGGTAATTGTGAGGAGCTTCTTGCCCTCCTCTACCTGCGCGACACCTATAACGTAGTCATCGTCACGCAGATTTATTCCGCGAACGCCGCGCGCGGTTCTTCCCATAGGTCTTACCTGCGCCTCGTCAAATCTTACGGCAGAGCCGCCATGAGTTGCGATAATAAGCTGCGCGTTTCCATCTGTCTTTGTGACGAACAAAAGCTCGTCATCCTCGTCAAGATTTATAGCAATCTTTCCACCCTTGCGCTGATACTCGTACTCGGAAAGCAAGGTCTTTTTGATAACACCCTTTCGTGTCACCATAGTCAGATACTCTCCCTCACCAAACTCGTTTACGCTTATCATAGAGGTGACCTTCTCACCGTCTGCAAGCTGAAGCATATTTACAAGGTTTGAGCCCTTGGATGTTCTGGACGCCTCGGGAACTCTGAACGCCTTCATAGTCTGCACACGTCCACGGTTTGTAAAGAACATAAGCAGCGAGTGCGAGAATACTGCCGCAACTTTTTCTATAAAGTCCTCGTCACGGGTGGTCATAGCGGTAATTCCCTTACCGCCGCGTCTCTGAGCGGAGTACGTGTCCGCGGGCAGACGCTTGATATATCCCGCGCGGGTCATAGTGATTACACAGTTGTGCTTTTCTATAAGATCCTCAAGGTCTATCTCGTCCTCAGCGATTTCGATCTGCGTTCTTCTCTCGTCCGCATACTTGTTCTTTATCTCAAGCATTTCAGTCTTGATTATCTCGCGGATCTTTGAGTCGTCCGCAAGTATTCCCTCAAGCTCGGCAATGAGCGCGTGAAGTCTATCAAGCTCATCCTGGATCTTCTGTCTTTCCATACCCGTAAGACGTCCGAGAGTCATCTCAACGATAGCCTGCGCCTGAATATCCGTAAGACCGAATCTCTCCATCAAGGTCTGCTTGGACATAGGAATAGAGGGAGATGTCTTCATTATCTGAACTATCTCGTCGATATTGTCAAGCGCGATCTTATATCCCTCGAAAATGTGAGCGCGCGCCTTGGCTTTGTTAAGGTCAAATTCGGTTCTTCTGCGGATTACCGACTCCTGATGCTCGATATAATAGTCAAGTATCTGGGGGAGTGAGAGTACCTTAGGCTCCTGACCAACGACTGCGAGCATATTTATCGCGCAGGTGTCCTGAAGCTGAGTGTACTTATAGAGCTGATTGAGTATTATCTGACCGTTTGCATCGCGCTTGTACTCAATAACTATTCTCATACCCGCTCTGCCCGACTCGTCGCGGAGTCCCGAAATACCCTCAATTCTCTTTTCCTTAACAAGATCAGCAATAGCCTCGCAAAGTAAGGATTTATTTACCATATAAGGAATTTCGCTGATTATAATAGTTCTCTTTTCTTCGTCTATCTCAGCCTTCGCTCTGACGGATATACGTCCCTTGCCCGTGGTGTACGCGTCAATAATACCCTGCGTGCCGTGAATGGTCGCATAGGTCGGGAAGTCGGGTCCCTTTATGAACTGCATAAGCTCCTCAACAGTACACTCGGGGTTTTCCATTCTATATATAGTTCCGTCAATAACCTCTCCAAGATTATGAGGGGGAACGTTTGTCGCCATACCTACGGCAATACCAACAGAGCCGTTTACAAGGAAGTTAGGAAAACGGGACGGAAGAACAGTAGGCTCACGGAGTCTGTTATCAAAGTTAGGCTGGAACTCAACTACCTCTTTTTCAAGGTCGCGGGTCATCTCGTCCGCAATCTTGTCAAGTCTTGCCTCGGTATAACGGTAAGCTGCCGGGGGGTCTCCGTCCACAGAACCGAAGTTTCCGTGACCCTCAATAAGAGTATAACGGAGCGAGAAGGGCTGCGCCATTCTTACCATAGTTCCGTAAACCGAGCTGTCGCCGTGAGGATGATATCTACCAAGCACGTTACCAACAGTCGTTGCTGACTTACGGAAGGGCTTGTCGTGTGTAAGATGGTCCTCGTACATAGCGTAAATTACACGTCTCTGTCCGGGCTTCATACCGTCACGAACGTCAGGCAACGCTCTTGACATAATTACAGACATGGAGTATTCAATGAAGGACTTTTTGACCTCTCTCTCCATGTTGATATCAACTACCTTTTGATTTTCGAATAAGTACACGTCGCTGTCATGTGTGTTCTTGTCCATTTTTAACTATCCTCTCTCTTGTAGATGTGATAATACTAATTTTCGGGGCTGAATTTTCCTATCAGCTTGACTATGCCAAGACAAGTGAAATACACTATAGGCACGCAAAGAATAAAAGCGAAAAATTCAGGCATAAGGGTCTTTATAAAAATATTTATTATATTAAAGCTCTTTGCGCCAAAGGCAAATCTTGCAAGGGTAAGTAGTGACTGTATGCCGCCGACACAAAGTGAATATATGATAAACGACAGAAAATTTCTCTTGAGGAACACCCTTGAAAAATATCCGCACAAATATCCTGCAAGCATATAAAATATAGGCGAAAATCCAATGCCTACAGAGCCAAGCATATCAATAAAAAATCCGCCTACAACTCCGCATATTCCACCGCATCTCTCTCCGCACAGAAATCCTATAGCGCAGACCATACATAAAACTATTGCGGGAGTTGCTCCAAATACCTTAAAAAACGATACTTGAAAAATTGTTGAGATAATTATAAGTACTGAAAAAGCTATACTCTGGGCAAAAAGCCTTTTATCAAATCTTTTTGCGTGGGATATATGCTTACTCATTGTTATCATCCTCCGCGACCTTGCGGTCATAGGATGTCACTATCATTACGTAATTGAGGCTGTCAAAATCCACCTCACAGGTGACCGTGGCAACCTTTGAACGGGAATATTCGTCAATTCCAACTGACGAAACCTTACCGATAAGAAGTCCGCCCGGATAAATACTTCCAGAGCCGCTTGTATAGACCATATCTCCAATTTGAACGTCGGATTCAATATCGAGATAAGCAAGCTTACAGACTCCGTCGTCTCTGTAGGTTATATCGCCCTGCACAACTCCTATCTCTCCGCTGCGCGAGATATATCCGCCAACTCCCGACGAGGTCTCGCAAATAACTCTAACGTTTGCCCAGTTGCTACCCACCTCGGAAACACAGCCGACGAGTCCTCCCGCAACGATTACGGGCATATTTACGGCAATTCCGTGGTCTTTACCCTTGTTTATCTTTATCACGGACATATAGTTGTCCGCCTCTGAGCCAATAACTAAAGCCTCGCAAAACTCAAAATCCTTGTGAGCCTCTTTTACGGATATGTAATCGCGTAGTCTGCGGTTTTCTTCCTCCGTGAGAGTCGCGTCGTTAAGCTTTTCCTTAAGCGCCGCTATCTCGTCCTTGAGCTGACTGTTTTCCTCAATTAAAGCGTCCATATCGGAAAAATACATAGAATAGCCCTTAAGACTTTCTTTTATTTTCCATATACCCTGCTCTATGGGGGAGAAAATATCTCCTATCACGTTTTTTACCGTATTGCTGACTCCCATAATAGAGAAAACAGCCGAAAAAATACATAAGACCAACGCTACGGCAAGGAGAGATATGAAAAATTTATTTTTAAAAATTTTCAAGATAGCCCTCCTTTTTTATAGACTTTTCCACAGGGTTTTTCACAGACTGTGGAAAAGTGTTGTGTGTAATTTTTTTATTGTTTTTTGTGTTGAAAACTTTATCAAAACTCCAAAATTTTCTTTAATTCTCAAAGAAAATTCTTAATTTTGAAAATTTTCCATATATTGTAGAAAACCCGCATAATATTTTGCCGAAAAATGAGGTTTTCAACAGATATTTTATATGTGATACTTTCTGCCACCAGTAGCAGAAAGTATCCAAAGAATACCGTTTAAGAGGGAAAGACGTCGTAATTTCACTTCCGTGAAATTTGCTTTGCGAGCACCCGACTACCCCTTTCCCTCTTAAAAATCTCCCTATCCCGCGAGTTTGCAAGCAAACTCGTATGAAAGGTGAAGTCCGTAGAAAAAATTACGTTGTCGTGTGCCAACGGCACACAGGGAGAGGAGTTTCTTAAGAGGAGAGGGGGTCTGCAGATTTTGGTTGAGCAGAGTTGCAAAGCAATTCGTCGAAACCAAAATCAAAGCCTCTTTCCTCTTAAGTGGCTCTTTTTGGATAAGCATTTCGTAGAAATGCGGGCTGAAGCAAAGCGGAAGCAGCTTTCATGCAGCTATTGGCAAAAAGTATCATAAAAATAAAGTAAAAATAAAATCAAATATCCAAATTCTCCGCAAGACGCGCATTCTGCTCAATAAATATCCTTCTGGGCTCAACCTTATCACCCATAAGAAGCGAAAACATCTCGTCACAAACCATAGCATCCTCAACAGTCACGCGTAAAATCGTACGCGTCGCGGGGTCCATAGTCGTCTCCCAAAGCTGCTCGGGGTCCATTTCACCAAGACCCTTATATCTGTCAGCCTCAATAAGATACTTACCGTTCTCACCGCCAAGCTCTGCAATTATCTGATCTCTCTCGGCATCCGAGAATGCATATCTCTCATTACCCTGCTTTGATCCCTTACGGTAAACCTTGTAAAGCGGAGGCTGAGCGAGATATATATGTCCGTCGTCAATAAGCTGACGCATATGTCTGAAGAAGAATGTCAGAAGAAGAATTCTGATGTGCGATCCGTCAACGTCGGCATCCGCCATAATAATTATCTTACCGTAGCGAAGCTTATTTATATCAAACTCATCACCGATTCCGCATCCAAGCGCCTGAATTATAGGTATGAGCGACTGATTGGAATAAACCTTGTCAAGTCTTGTCTTTTCAACGTTAAGTACCTTACCGCGAAGGGGCAATATTGCCTGAAACTTTGAGTTTCTTCCCTGTGTTGCAGAGCCTCCCGCAGAGTCTCCCTCAACGAGATAAAGCTCTGTCAGCTCTGCGTTTCTCTCATTACAGTCGCGGAGCTTTCCGGGAAGCGTGCTGCCCTCAAGCAGACCCTTACGTCTCGTTGCCTCTCTTGCCTTTCTTGCCGCCTCGCGAGCGCGGGATGCCGCGAGAGCCTTATCAATTATAGCCTTGGCTGTATTGGGATTTTCCTCAAAATAATCCGCAAGCTTCTGGCTTACCGTATTGTCAACAAGCGTTCTTATATCCGAGTTTCCAAGCTTTGCTTTTGTCTGGCTCTCAAACTGCGCGTTTTCAAGCTTAACGGAAACAATAGCGCAAAGTCCCTCACGCACGTCTTCGCCCGACAGATTCTTATCGCTGTCCTTAAGTATTCCGTTCTTACGCGCGTAGTCATTTATAACTCTGGTAAGACCCGACTTAAAGCCCGTCTCATGAGTACCACCCTCTATGGTATTCATGTTGTTAGCAAAGGTCATAACGCACTCGTTATATCCGTCGTTATACTGAAGCGCGATTTCGGCAATGCTTGTGTCCTTCTCGCCCCTCATATAAATGACCTCGTTGTGCACGGGATCGTTATGTCTTTGCTCGGTGAGGTACGTGACGAAAGATTTTATACCGCCCTCAAACTGCAGATCCGTCTCCACAGGCTCGTTGCCTCTGTTATCTATGAGAACTATTCTTATGCCCGCGTTAAGAAATGATTGCTCGCGCATACGGTTGAGAAGTATCTCATAGTCAAATACAGTCTCCTCAAATATCTCGGGATCGGGCTTAAAGGTCACCTTAACGCCGTGAGGCTTTTCGGGAGAATCACCCTCGCATACAAACTTTCTCGCAACTGCGCCGCGCTCAAAACGCTCGGTATATCTCTTACCCTCATAGCAGTCCTCAAGCTCTACCCAAAGCGAGAGAGCGTTAACGACAGACGCGCCAACGCCGTGCAGTCCTCCTGCAATCTTATATCCGCCGCCGCCGAATTTTCCTCCCGCGTGGAGAATGGTATATACAACCTCGGGCGTAGGAATACCCTCCTTCGGGTGAATACCCGCAGGAATACCACGTCCGTTATCCTCGACTGTGACGCTGTTATCGTAGTTTATCGTGACTGTTATTTTGTCACAATAGCCCGCAAGCGCCTCGTCTATGGAGTTGTCAACTATCTC
>JAZNWS010000092.1:0-25747 GCA_045593485.1 Eubacteriales bacterium
CTATTACAACCACGCCCTTGACCGTATCACTACTCCTTGAGTATTTGTATCCCGCGAGAGTTACGCCATCAGAGACAAAATCGCTTCTCTCCACCGCCAAGCCCTCAAAATCCTCAACCGAATACTCAAGCCACTCGGCAGGTTCATATCGCGCGCCGAAAATAGCCTCATATATTATCACAGTGGAAAGCGGCATGACAACAAGAAAAAAAGCCAACGGCACACTAACGGCAATTATTATCAGCCGTTTTTTAGTTTTTGACATAGCCTTCCCACCCTTCAATAAACAGTTTATATAATTATTTTACCACGAATACGTCTTTGAGTCAAGAAAATTCCATTTTCCTTGTATAATAAATAATTCCAACACAAAAAGCACCCCGAGGGGTGCTTTTATATTTAGTTGTTTTCGCAAGGCTTTTTGTCCCATAGCCGTTTTGCACCTTGAATTATCAAGTGTATCAACATCTCCGCGCCAAAGAACAAGGCAATATTCAAAAACGGCATAACAATCGGTGAAACTGACTCGTCAATCATATAAAAAGGGTCGCGCACAACGAAAAACCAGTTGAAAAAGTGCGAATAGTTCTCTGACGTTCCGTTATACATATAATTTCCGAGCATAGCCCATAGAGTCATACAAACAACAACTATCAGATCACGATGGCACTTTTTTATGCTTATATTATCCCTTTCATATACCAGGTTAAGAAATCCGTAAACAGTCATCACGCTATGAAAAATAAGCGTTTGTATCACACGGTAGGACAGCGGATGTACCGCGTGCCACATCACTCCCGCAGGATATATGAGGTAAACAAGATTGGAAATGAAGCCCAGCATAACAAACGACGTGCGGTATTTTTCAAGGAAAGGAATACGGTGGCTCAAAAAGCACATTACACACATAGCGGTGCAGGCGTGAAACGGCAGCTTTTCAATATCAATTTCACCGTACGCCAGTGGCATAAGGAAGAAATCCGCCAAATAAAGCCCAAATGCAACGTCTACAAACACTTTTGCGGTCTTTTTCTTCGTGGATTCAGGTCTGTTTTTCAGTAAAATCAGCACGGCAGCAATAACCGCCAGTGTCACCGCAATATAAAGAAAATGCCAAGGGCTGAACAATCTGAAGATCTCTCCGCCCTTTTTATCTGACAATAATCTCTGCAAAAATGAATACATATCTTCACCGCCTCTCTATTTTAATTTTATCACACCATATACAGCGGTGTCAAGGATAAAATCAAAAACAAAAAGCACCCCGAGGGGTGCTTTTGTGTATTAACCTACCGTGTTATAGAATTTTGTATACCAGATAACCGTAAGGATTATGCCGACTGTAAGGAACAAAAGACCTGTAAAAAGAATAGCATGGTCGCTTGATTTTTTCATCTCGCTCATTCTTCTTTCGCGATACTTAGCGTAAACCTCGTGCTTTGCTCTGCCCATGGGGGTAAAAGCCAACACAACGTTTCTCAACACAAATCCGATTCCAATCAGCGCGCCCTGGCCGCTGACATACATCATTCCTGCAAACAACGTTATCAGAATTCCCGAAACGAAGAAGCCATCTGCTAAAACCTGCATATTTTCAGCAGGGCCGTGTGTGAAAAAGCCTTTTACCCAGAACACGATAAACGTGATAAGACAGGCAGCGCCAAAACAAATTATATATTTTATTAATAATTGTTTGTTTTCCTTTTTCACGGTGATTTATCCTTCCGTTTCGTCATTTACGATCTTCTTGTATTTTTCTTCTTCCGCATCATTACAGTATACGAAATGTCCGGGACTGATCTCACGGAACGAAGGCGTGTCCGTTGAATAATCGTGCTCCGCAATAGGATTATAGGTTATTCTCTTACGCTGCTTTTCGTATACGGGGTCGGGCAACGGAATTGCTGACAAAAGCGACTTGGTGTAAGGATGCAAGGGGTGCTTGAACAGCTCGTCCGAGTCTGCAAGCTCTACCATCTTACCAAAGTACATAACGCCGATTCTATCCGAGAAGTACTTAACTACGGACAAGTCGTGCGCGATAAACAGAACGGTAAGTCCCTGGCTCTCACGAAGGTCGTTAAGAAGGTTGATTACCTGCGCCTGAATAGATACGTCAAGCGCGGAAACAGGCTCGTCGGCAATGATCATCTCGGGCTGCATAACAACAGCTCTTGCGATGCCTATACGCTGACGCTGACCACCCGAGAATTCGTGAGGATAACGGTCAGCGTGCTCGCGAACGAGACCAACCGTCTCAAGAATCTCATAAACCCTCTGATTGATATATTCCTTATCCTTGATTCCGTTGATGATCATACCCTCCGCAATAATATCACGAACCGTCATACGAGGGTCGAGAGATGCGATAGGATCCTGGAATATCATCTGTATCTGGGTTATAAGTCTGCTCTTTTTGGCAACGTGTAGTCTGCTCTTGTACTCTTTTTTGAGCATCTTGAGCTTTGCTTCATCGCTCTGAGCCGCTCTGAATTTATCGGCATACTCCTCCTCAAGCTTCTTTACAAGATAAGCTCTGTAGTTTCTGTCCACCTCTTTGTTGTCAGACTTGGCGTCATGAATAAGAGCCTTGTTCTTCTCAACGGTTTCAGCAAGCTCTGCATTGATTTTTTCGATCTGTACCTCTATCTCGGCTTTTCTGTGGTCATCCACATTCTTTTCGGACTTAAGAAGATTTATCTTCTTCTTAGCATCAGCACGAGCGGCCTTGATTGCATCCTTATAGGAGCGAACACCCGCGCCAATTCTCTGTCCCTTGAAGTAAACGTTACCTGAGGTAATATCATACAACTTGATGATTGAACGTCCTGTTGTTGTTTTACCGCAACCGGACTCACCAACAAGACCAAACGTTTCGCCGCGCTTGATCTCAAAGCATACGTCATCGACTGCCTTAAGGTCCTTGCGTCCCAAACGGAAATACTGGCAAAGATGGTCTACTTTTAACAATACTTCGTTATTATTCTCCATGGTTGCCTCCTCTTTCTTTCATTCGTTTGATACGCTCGGTAATGATCTTGGGAACCTCTACCTTGGGAGCGTTGGGATGGAGCAACCACGTTGCCGCATAATGTGTGGGGGAAACCTGATACATAGGCGGCTGCATCTCGAAGTCGATCTCCAATGCATACTTGTTTCTTTCCGCAAACGCGTCTCCAACAGGAGGATATATCATATTCGGGGGTGTACCGGGAATAGCGTCAAGCTTTTCGTTTGTATCAAGGTCAGGCATAGAGGAAAGCAGTGCCCACGTGTAGGGATGCTGAGGATTATAGAACACCTCTTCGGCTGTTCCGTACTCTACTATCTTACCTGCATACATAACGGCAATTCTGTCCGCCATATTTGCTACGACACCAAGGTCGTGTGTAATAAAGATAATGGAAAGCTCACGCTCGCGCTTGAGCTTGTTGATAAGCTCGAGTATCTGAGCCTGAATGGTCACGTCAAGCGCTGTGGTAGGCTCGTCACAAATAAGGATATCGGGGTTAGCGGAAAGCGCTATAGCAATAACTATACGCTGACGCATACCGCCCGAGAATTCAAACGGATACTGTCTGAATCTCATTCTCGCCTCAGGAATACCAACCTCGTCCATGATCTTAATAGCCTTTTCCTTAGCGATACGCTTTGTGAGCTTGTAAACGACCTGAGAAGCCTTTTCCTTGAGATAGTCAACTATCTCAACGCAACGCTTATCAAGATCTACGTTTGCTGCGTTGTCAACGTCCGCCTGGAATCTGCTCTTTACTCGGTTGAGAACAGAAACTATAGTGTCGATCTGTTCCTCGGGCTCAATAACAGACTTAGGAATAACGTTCCATTCTACAGTCTTACCCTTTGCAAGCAAGGCTTCCTTCTTTGCAGTCTGACGTGCGAAGCGAGCCTCCTCCTTGGGATTGTTCTTGATATAGAAGAAATACTTCTCCACTTCTCTCTCAAGAGCGCCGCCAAAGGTATAAGCTACGTTATCCTTTATAACTGCGAGAGGATCGATTGCAGAGAGAACACTCTTATTTACAGCCTTGCAGCACACGTCTGCATCGTGCGAGTTGAAATTGCCTGCGCGGAAGAAATCAATAGCATTCTGCAATGCAACTATTGCCTTCTTCTTGTTTTCAATGGTTTTGTTGTAGGAATACTCAACCGCAACCTTCTCAAGCGCAAGGAAGGAATTCATAAAGTTCTCCATAAGGAACTTATATGAAATTTCATTTGCCTCGTCAGCAGATACCTGGCTGAGATCTGTATTGGGGTTCTTGTATACGTAATAACCAATTCTGAAGAAGTTGTACTGAGTCTGCTCGAGCATTTCCCTTGCAGTGGTCTCAATTTTCTTCAGAACGTCAAGCGTCTCAGCAGTCGCTTCCTTTTTAGGCGCGCTGTCAAGAGCCACGATATATCCCTTGAGTACGTCTGCGTACTTCGCGGTAAAGTACTTGTCGTTTATATCCTTAAGCCTTGAGGATACGAGCTTTATAGTTGATGCAACGTCAACCTTCTGCTTCTTTTCGACAAGGAAGAGGAAGTCCTCTACTATTGCGATCATTTCCTCCGTAGCAGTACGCGCGGCATTATAGCTGTTTTCAAGCTTTATTGCCTGGATATTAAAGTTATCAAACGTCTTAATATATCCATCAACGTCTTCCGCAGAAACGCCGGGGGCAGCTCCCTCTTCAATCGCCTTTTTCATCATACCCGAAAGCTCGGCAAGCGTCTTATTAAAGGTCACACGGCCTTCCTTACGGTTTGCCTTATTCTTCAGGAGCATTGCCTCGGTGATCTGTCTACCGATACGCATAATGGGGTTAAGAGAAGACAACGGATCCTGGAAGATCATCGCGATCTTGTCTCCACGGAGCTTATGCATCTCCTCCTCAGGAATACGGACAAGGTCCTGTCCGTCATAAAGTATTTCGCCGCCCTCATAGATGGCGTTTACTGCGGAAATACCCATAATAGCCTTGGAGGTTACGGATTTACCTGATCCTGACTCTCCAACTATTGCCAAGGTTTCACCCTTGTAAAGATCAAATGAAATGTCACGAACTGCCTGTACCTTACCTGCGTCTGTACGGAAGGAGACCTTCAAATTATTAACTGATAATTTAACTTCTTTATTCATAACTTAATCCTCCGATCCTCTGAGCGACGGGTTGAACGCATCACGCAATCCGTTACCGAACAAATTAAAGCTGAGCATCAGCAGAACAAGGAATGCACAGGGGAAGAACGCTACGTAGGGCGCCTGCAGATACTGACCCTGACCTATGGAGATAAGAGTACCGACCGAGGTGATATTACCCGATTCAAGGTTAATAATACTCAGATAAGACAGGTTTGCCTCCGTGTATATCATAGAAGGAATAACGAGCGCGCAACGGGTGACCAGGGTTCCAAGACCGTTGGGGAAAATGTGCTTGAACATAATTCTCATATCACTTGCGCCAAGCGTTCTTGCCGCAAGAACGTATTCCTGGTTCTTGAAGCGGTAGAACTGCATACGAGTAGTTCCCGCCATACCTATCCATCCTGTTGCAAAGAATGCGATAAAGAGAACGAGCACGTGGTTTGTCGGGCCCATATGATATTTGAGCAGCGTTATAACTATCATTGTGGGTATTGAACCCAGAACCTCACAGAATCTTTCCATGCAGAGGTCGAGCTTTCCGCCGAAGTAACCGGAAATAGATCCCCAGATAGCACCAACGACAAGGTTTACAACGGCAACTACAATTGCAAAGATGAAGGAGAATCTTGCGCCGTTTGCAAGGCAAGCAAAGATATCCTTACCGTCAATATCTGTAGTACCAAACAGGAAATAGGGCTCTTCAACAGTACTGCGAATCATATCTTTGTATTTGGCTGTCTGTGAATACTCATAAATGTAGTATTCATAGATATTGGCTCTTGCCTCGATGTTGCCGCCTTCAAGTACTCTTCCGTACGCATAGTAGTACGTCTTGCCGTCCTTACCGACTACACCGTCCTCGCCTTCGATTCGGCTGGAGGTGTACTTAGCTACGATACCACCCTCCTCTATCTTGTCTGTACGCTTCCAATAGTTGAGCTGAATATTACCGTCCTCGTCCAGAGCGGGAACCGACTTACCGTCTTCATTCACCTTGGTCTTGTAGTAGATATTTGCATCGTCCGCCGCCTCTTTGGTTTTCGGACGGTCGCTAAGTTTAACAAGAGGATACAGAACCTGTCTGCCGGTTTCATCCTGATATCTCTGAATGTCTTCAAATTCCTCAGGGGTAATATACTTGTACTTACCAAAGCCAACACCGTTATAGGTATCATAGCGATATTTATAGAGATTTGAGCCACCTTCAAGCTGAATAATCTCTACGTCGCCGTTTTTGATAACGTCATGACCAAGCTCAAGACCGAGCGCGTAGTCATGGAAATACTGAAGATATCCAACCTCCTTTTCTCTGTAGCCATCCCAGAAATTTGTGTTTTCAAACCACTTGTTCTTGGGGCGAACAGCAGAAAAGCGTGCGTCGTGATAAGCAGCAGTATACGGGGTGCACAAGGGCGCAATGATTGCAAAAAGAACAAGAATAGTAATAACCACAGCGGCTACGACCGCTCCCTTGTTTCTGCAGAAACGACGAAGCGCGCCCTCAAGATAGCTTACGGGCTTTGTGTCAAACTTTTTATCGTGGTTAAGGTCTGTTCTTTGCGCAAATTGAAATTTTTCAATGGGGATATTGTTGTATTGCTTTGTATCAGTCATACTTTACTTCGCCCCCATTCTTATTCTCGGATCAATAAATCCGTAACTTATGTCAATAACGATACCTGCTGCCAAGCTTACCAGGGTATAGAAGGCAGACAAGAGCAGGAAAAGGTCGTAGTCAGGCATTGAAGAAGCAGATGAGCCTCCGATGGAAGCCAGATACAAGCCACCAACACCGTTAACACCGAATATTTTTTCAACGATCAGCGATCCCGAAAGAACCGCAATAAATTCGCTGAGGATGGAGGGGAAAATGACGACCATTGAGTTTCTCATCGCGTGACGGTAGACTGCCTGACTCTTCGTCAGACCCTTCGTTCTCGCAAGAAGCATAAACTCGCCCGTCAATACCTCCGAAAGCTCCGCGCGGGTATAACGCGCGTATCCTGCAATAGAGCCCAAGCTGAGCGCCAATACTGCGGGAATCATAGTCTTGAACACGTCCCAGGTGAAATAAGCGTCGCTCGTGTCCATCTGCAACGGCAAGCCTGTCTTAAAGCATAAGAAGTACTGGATAAGAATACCCAGAACGATTGAAGGGATGGAAATCAACAGAATAATAAAGACGTTGATTACCTGGTCCTGCCACTTATTCTTTTTAAGCGCAGCCAAAATACCCAAGCCAAGACCGACAGGAACACCGAGCAGGGTTGAGTAAATATTTATCAAAATTGTGGGGGGGAGCTTTTTAACAAACACGTCCCATACAGGCTGATTGATATACTCACCCACGTTAACAACAACACCGAAGTCTCCCTGTGTGACTACCCTCTTGATATAAGTTCCAAGCTGGATAAGGATCGGCACACGGTCATACGTGTAGGTGTTATTTTCGCCCTTTTCGATGTTTGTGATCCAACCCCTGCCCTCAAGATTCTTCAGGGCAACGAATTGAGCATCTTCACCTGCACCGGGGCCAACGTTGACGTGAATCGGCAGAAGCTTGACAAGCACGAAACACATTACAAAAATAATGAGAAACGTGAAAAGCATCAAGCCAAGACGCTTCATCACATATTTAAACATATACATAGGTTTTTCTCCTCTGTTTTTGTTATTTTCCTATTCATGAGACACCATCGCACTATGCTCCGACGCGGTTGACGTCCGGAATTTTGCGACTGTGTTTGCGCGCAAAACCGTATGCGCGCGGGATACAATTAAACTCTTTTTTACTGTTATACTGATATTATGCAGTACTTTTACTGCCATTTAACGGTAATTTAACTGTTTTTTTGCTGTTTATCAGCGTTTTTTAGATTTTTGAGGGAAACTATAATGTGCAAATCAGCGGTGAGCGAAATTTCTTTCGCTCACCGCATAGTTTTAGGATTTAATAATCCTAGTGAACTTAGGCTGAAAATTATTCAGTCTTCTTGTACTCCTGAGTAAGGTCGTTGTTGTTGGATGCAACGAATTCTGTCCATTCAGCGTCGGTGTACTCAACTACCATGTATCTGATACCGCCGAAGCCCATGAATGTGTTGTAGTTCTTGGAGAACTGAGAGAACTTAGCGCCAAGGAAGGAGCCGGAGTAGTCACCGATAAGCATTACGGAACGGCACTCCTTAAGAGCTACCTCTTCAAGAGCGGAGAGGATTGTAAGTCTTGCGTTGGAAGGAGCATAACCTGCATCCCAGTTGTATGTCTTTTCCTGCTTCTGCTCTGCTGCAAGACCGTTGAGGCAGAAGTACCAGTTCTGAACGCTCATTGTGATTGTCTCACCTGCGCCCTCGTAGTCACCCTCGGGAAGAGTGATTGTGAGGTCTACAGCGGAGGTATCCCAGTATGCGTGATAGTTAAGGCTATCATCAGGATTTACGAATGCGCCAATGATATCGAAGGGGTTGAAGGGGTTACCGGAGAAACCGTAACCGAAACCGATCTGTGTATCGCCGTTTCTGAATGCGTCGGACCAGCCTGCGCCTGCAGATGCGTCAAATACGAGGTCGATCTTACCCTCGAGAGCTGTACCTGTGGTGAGCTCATCGAGAACGCCCTGGAGATACTCGCAACGGAATCTCTGCTTAGCGTTGTCAACGGAAGAACCATAAACGATTGTGATATTCTTGGAAGCGTCGTAGCCGTAGAACTCGGGATCAGCAAGAAGAATATCGATAGCTGCCTTCATCTTCTCTTTTGCGAGGTTGGGGTTATAACCTGTGAGTGCGTCGTAAGCATCCTCTGTGGTGAGGTTTGTAAGTGTACCGCTGGACCACTTGCCTTCTGCGTTCTGAACGAAGCCGTAAGCGCGGAGGAGACCTTCCTTAGCCTCTTCTGTGTTACGGTATACACCGCCGTCCTCGAGGTTAGGAGAGTTCTCAATGTCGTAGTAGTACTCGGAGTTAACCATACCGAGACAAGGAGTTGCTGTACCGGGCCAGATCTTCTCTATGATATCGCTTCTGTTAAGAGCGAGGTTGAATGCATGTCTGAATTCCTGGATTGCAAGGATACCGTTGTTGTTGCCGCTACCCTTAAGTGTAGGAAGGTTGCTGTAAAGCTGCATACCGAACGTACCTGTGGAAGGAACGTAGCTTACGTACTTGGAGTACATGTAGTCAGCGATGTTCTCTGTCGCGAGAGAGGAATCGTCATAAGTACCGTTAAGGAAGCCCATCCACTGTGTAGCGAATTCCTCTACCTTACGGCAGTTGATAGCTGTAATGTTGTACTGGTTCTTGTACTGCTCCATGTTCCAACCGTACCAGTTGTCATTCTTAGCGAGCTTGTAGTGAGAGCCTGCCTCGAACTCAACGAGCTTGTAGGGACCCCAGCTTGCTGTGGTCTCAAGAGAGGAGTTGTACTTGGATGTCCAGAGAGTTGCGCCCTCTGCGGGTTCTACCTTAGCAGCCTCGTACTTTGTCTTGTGTACAAGGGGAAGGCTTGCCATGTAGTAAGCAGCCTGGTAGGAAAGTGTTTCGCCGTCTTCCATAAGAAGAGCGTATGCCTTATCAAGGCAAACTACGATTGCGTTCTCCTCGTCGATGGAGTAGATACCAACCTCTTCCCACTTAACGTCACGGATCTTGTTTTCAACGTAGATAGAAACGGATGTCTCATAAGCGCATCCTACGTCGAGGTAAGCTGCACCGTAAGTATCAAAGATCCACTTAGCATTGATGCCGTTTGCATCGATGCCGGACTGACCAGCTGTCCAGTCTTCAGGAGTAGCATAAAGGGTTTCTCCTGTGATCCACTCAGGCATAGGATTGCCCTCAGCGTCTACGAATCCCTCGAGACCGCTGAAGAGGTCTGTGGGCTTAACGTAAACTGTCTCACCAGCTGCGATAGCTGCTGCGTTGCTTGCATAGCCAAGGCTTGCAACGGGCTCGTAGGTACCTTCCTGGTTCTGGAAGTAGTAGCCTCTGGAGTTCTTAATTCTGAGGGTATCATAGAATGTGTTACCACGGTAGTTCATGAACTTGGGGTCGAGCTGCTGCTGCATAGAGTATACGAAGTCAGCTGCCTTAATGGGTGTACCATCATCCCACTTAAGATCGTCACGAAGAGTGATCTTCCAAGCGTAGCCGCCCTCTGCCTTCTGAGCAGCGGTGTAGCCCCACTTAGGATCTACGAGAGAGGTAACGTCCTCAAGCTTTGTAGCTGCGGAGTAGTTTGTTGTGTAAGCGCCAACAACGATACCAGCCTTGTTGATAGAACCGTCTTCGTTGTACTTCTGGTCGTTCTCGAACTTGTAGTCGTAGTCGAAGAAGGAAGAACCGATGTAGCTCATGATCTGAGTATCATTGTTATCCTGATATGTCAGTTCATTCCAGTTACTGGGCATTGTTGTTGTGGTGGTGTTGTATTCAGCCTTCTTGAAAACAGCAGGTACGATAACGGGACCGTCGGGGCCGTTAGGACCGGGGGTCTGAGAACCGGTGGGGTTTTCGGGTGTATTAGGTGTACAACCGATAACCATCATACCAACTATTACCAAACACAAAGCCATCACGAGCATTGATTTGATGTTCTTTTTCATAATATGTTTCCTCCATTTATGAATTGAGTATTGCTTCATAGCACGCAGAATTTTTCTTGCATTAAATGCGGTTTTCCCTCAACAAAATCGCATTCAATATAAATAAAAATACTGGGTGAGTATATGAATGAAATTATTTTACCATATAAAATTTCATTTGTCAACTACTTTCTTAAGGAAAAATGAAAGTTTTATTTAAAAAAATAGAAAAAATTTATTGTTTTTCAAAAATTCGGACAATTTTAACCACAAAAAATTACAAATTTGAATTATTCTCCCTTCAAACTTGCATTTTATGGATTTCCGAGGCGGCATTTGGGCGATGCGACCCGTGAATCTGCATTTTGCTTTCGTCACTCCCTGCAGCAAGCATGAGCCGTTTTATTTATTTCGGTTTATATTCGGCGAAATTTAACGTGTAAATCCTTCCCTTTTTTACTATGATATCACTCTTCTTGCTTTGGAGAACGGAGATTTTAAAAATTTCCTTCATTTAATTATATAATATGCTGATTATTATATTGTCCCCATCAAATTAATTACATATCTTCGGACTAATTATAAGATTAGCTATGATTATGATTTTATATGAACAAGAGAATTATCTCAAGCATAACGTTTTTATCATTCTATGGGCGTTGCATTTAATGTGTGAAAAGTGCATATTTATTCACCGTTTATTCATTTCGCATGCATCTATATTTTTGCGGACTCAGGCAGAAATGCAAGAGGCGCTCATCAACAGATGAGCGCCTCTTGCGTTATATTAACCCTCGGGGTTATACGATAATAATGTCGATGGATTTATCCTTAATAGTCAGTGCTTCAACGGGAACGCAAACGTCAACGTCGTCGCCAACGTTGCCATCATATTCCGCGACAAGCTTCTGACCGTATACGTCAATAACGGCATATTTCGCTTTGCCGTAATCCATAATCTCAAGAACCTTGCCCGAGAGCGCGTTCTTTGTCTCATCAGCGCGAGGAGCAACCGTGAGATCCTTCGCCTCTACTATGTACTCAAGAGGGGTATGGAATATTTTGTTGCCCTTACAAGCAAAGACCTTTTCGCAAATGCTGTCGGTAGGAACAAGCTTTGCGTCACCAACGTTCATAAAGAAGTGATAGAACTTGCGGGACTGATCCTTTTCCTTGGTAAAGATACCATCAAGAGTATTGGTCAGGCAGAGGGGCTGAATGCCCAGTGTCTCAATCGCCATTTGCGTAAAGTCGATGTCAAAATTGACCTCGTCGTTAATTGCAAATCTTGCACTGCCCTCCTCCAACGAGAAGAGAGTGAGGTCGCCAACCTTGAGGAAATAGAGCGTTTTGCCTTCTATATTCTCGATCCACTGTACCTTTGCGTGTCCCTTTCCCTCTCCAAGCGTGAGCGCGCTTACGGGCATAGATATCTCGGCATTTTCGCAATTCTCACATTTGATCGCCTCGGGAAGCTGGAAGCTTTCCTCTTCAAAGCAAAGCACTCTGTCAGAAATAGAAGCCTTGATAACGTTCTCCTCAGGAATTCTTCTGCGTATGCTCTTTTCGGTCTCCTTGTCGAAAACGTGGAATTTACGGCGTGAGATCTCGATGTCAATAACGTCGCCGCGGCGAACCTCTGTATCGGGGTTGGCCTTGATGATGATAGCGCCGCTTTGCGCATCAGGGGTATCAAGATTGAGGTTAGCGTAAATAAGCGTTTCGCCTCCGAGCACCTCTACTACGCTGACAACTGCTCTTGCGGGAGCCCATGAGCCGTCGTTATAATTGGTCTTATCATATACACGTACGTCATCGGGACGAATACCGAAAACGATCTTGTGTTGTCCGTCCATATACTTCACGGGAATCTTATCAGCTTGAATGTACTTCATATCAATGCTCGTTCCGCAATCAAGCGCAAAGCGTATGTCCTCGCCCGTCTTGGTAACGGTGCCTTCAAAGAAATTCATCTGTGGCGTGCCAATGAAGCCCGCAACGAACATATTGTCGGGATATTTGTAAAGGTTAATGGGGGTATCGATCTGCTGAACGTAGCCGTCCTTCATAACGACGATACGCGAACCCATCGTCATAGCCTCTACCTGATCGTGCGTGACGTATATAAAAGTCGTGCCAAGCTTTTCGTGCAAGCGGGAGATCTCAGCTCTCATTGCCGCACGCAGCTTTGCGTCAAGGTTGGACAGAGGCTCGTCGAGAAGGAACACCTTGGGTTGACGAACGATTGCGCGGCCAAGAGCAACTCTTTGACGCTGACCGCCCGAGAGCGCCTTGGGCTTTCTCTCAAGATACTCGGTAATACCAAGTATTTCTGCGGCCTCCATTACCTTTTCATGAATCTGATCGTTAGGCATATGAATAGTACGCAAAGAGAATGCCATATTCTCATAAACGCTCATATGGGGATAAAGAGCATAGTTCTGGAATACCATTGCGATATTTCTGTCCTTAGGCTCGAAATCGTTAACGATCTCATTATCAATACGAAGCTCACCTGCAGTAATCTCCTCAAGTCCCGCTATCATACGAAGCGTGGTGGACTTGCCGCAACCCGAAGGACCAACGAACACGATAAATTCCTTGTCTTCAATATCCATACAGAAGTCGTTTACTGCCTTTACGCCTCCGTCATATACCTTGAAAATATGTTTTAGTGACAAACTTGCCATAATATTTTCTCCTTACTTAAAGATTGCTATCGACTGCGGCGGCATGATAAGCGCTCCGCTCTCATCGAAAGTAAATTCTCCGCCCGCCGCGAAAAGATCGCCAACGAGCTCAGTGTAACCAAGCATATTCTGATCAAGCACTACGGTCTGTTCAAAAGTATCCATATTGAAAACTATCGTAATTTTTTCGCCTTGATATTCCTTGGTAATTACACAAATATAGTTGTTTTGTCCCTCGGGATAATATGTCACCGTGCCTCTGGCAATTGAGGGGAAACGGTTGCGCAGCTCCATTGCCTGCTTGTAGTAGTTGAGAATGCTATTTACATCCTCTGACTGCTCTGCTACCGAAGGATAGTAATATGAGGTCTTGTCAACCGGGGTGTTCTCGGGCGGGAGATAACAGCATCCCTCGTAGATGTTCTTTGCTTCCCATTTCATTGCAATACGCTTTGCGGGGTCTGAGCTGTTTCCTCCCTTGCTGATCATTCCGATCTCCTCGCCGTAATAAACGAAAGTACCGCCATTCATCATTGAAAGAACACCTGCTGCCATCTTGACGTTCTCCTGCCCCGGCATAAAGCTACCAGGACGCATGGTGTCGTGATTTCCTAAAAACGGTGCGAGAATAGCATCGCCGTATGTGCTTTGCAGGTCCTCAAACAGCTCGCCAACAGCCTTTCCGCTGCTCTGCTTGACCGCCATAGCAATGCTACCGCCCGCCTGCGATCCTGTAAAGAGGAAGAAGCTATCGCATCCGCTCTCATAGTAGCGGTCTATGGTGTAGTCGTCGCCTACCCAAGCCTCTCCAACGATATACGCATCGGGCTTTATCCTTTTTGCCTCGGTGTTCAGCCAGGACAGAAAATCAATATTGCCCTGAAGATTGCCGGTGTAGTAGCTTGTGACTGCGTCCAGACGGAAGCCGTCAACATTGTACTCGGTCAGCCAGAAATTCATTATTCTCTTTATCTCTGCGCGCACGTTCTCACTGTTAAGATTAAGATCCGGCATGCCGCTCCAGAACTGACCCTCATAGGAGTACTGTGTTCCGATAACCTTATGGTAAGCGTTGTTATCAGTAATACGGAAATTGTAAAAATCACCGTATTCGCCACCAGGCTGACCGTTCTGACGAATGTAGCTGCACGCCTCCGTAAACCACGGGTGACTGTCGCTCGTATGGTTCACGACCAAGTCGATAATTATGCGGATGCCGCGCTTGTGCGCCTCGTCAACCAGTTTTTTGAAATCGTCAAGCGTGCCGTAATCAGGGTCAATGGCGTAGTAATCCGTCACATCGTACTTGTGATACGTGGGAGAGGGGTGAATCGGCATAAGCCAGATGCCGTTAAATCCCATCTCCTGAATATAATCAAGCTTTGACGTCACTCCGTTAATGTCGCCGATGCCATCGTTGTTCGTATCGTAAAAGCTGTGAACGAAGATCTCATACCAGTTGCGGTATTTATCATCAATAATATTAAGCGTGACTTTATCTTCTCCGCTGTCGGGCTCATCAGGCTCATTCGGCTTACAAGCGCCGAGGGTGAGTGCTGTAAAAATCATGGATATAAGAAGAAGAATGGAAATAATCTTTTTCATTCCTTCCTCCTTATCCCTTTACCGCTCCACCGGTCACACCCTCAACATAGTATTTCTGCAACCACATAAAGAGTCCGGTAATAGGCGTAGCCACGATAACGGCTGCCGCACAGAAGGTAGTGAAGTATTGCTGTATCATCTCACGCTCAAGCCATTTATACATACCGAGAGAAACGGTATACATTCCCGTATCGGGTACGCCCGCCATAATGTAGGACACAAATATGTAATCACACCACGGCGCGATGAAGGATGTGAGAATAGTATAAATAATGATAGATTTACTCAACGGGAGAATGATCTTATAAAAGGTTCTGAATCGGGACGCACCGTCAACACGCGCCGCCTCGTCAAGAGATTTCGGAACGGTATCGAAAAATCCCTTGGCAATATAATAGCTAAGCGCCGCACCTGCCGAATAAACGATTATCAGACTCACGTGTGACTGATAATTGTCAGGCAGAAGGATCTTGAGCAGAAAATATACTGCCGACATACTCATAAAGCCCGGGAACATACCCAAAATGAGCATAATGTTCATCATTGGCTTTCTTGCCCTGAACTTCATACGGCTGAAAACGTATGCTACAGAGAGCACGAATACCGCCGTTATGATGCAGCTGCAAACGGCTATAAGCAGTGTGTTGCCATACCATTGCAAAAACTTAGTCTCTGTGAAAAGTCTCTTATAGTTATCCAACGTCCATTCCTGCGGGAAAAAGGTAGGCGACCATGCGCCGGGCTCCTTGCGGAATGACTGAACTAACAAATAAAAGAGAGGAATTATCCAGATTATCGAGAGGATAGTGAGAACTATCTGTCCTACGGTATCGCCAAAAATTCTTCTGAAGCGCATACCGCCACGCTGTTTTTTCTTTTTCTTGCTCTTTTCAATTTCCGCTTCAAGCTGATCTATCTTTTGCCAGTTGGTCAGCTCCTGTTTGTCCTGAACGGCAGGATTTTCGTTTGTGATCTGTTTACTCATTGAAAATTATCCTCTCCTTTCACCGCCGAGGACTTATTGTAAACAATAAGACTGAACACAGCGGAAATTACAAACACGAGAATACCGATTACCGATGCCAGCTTGTAGTTTCGGTCAGTACCAAGGGACAGCTTATAGAGCCATGTGATCAATAGGTCAGTTCCCTTTGCGCCGTCGGTATAAAGCATGATATCGCCGGGGCCTCCTCCGCTAAGCAGATAGATAACGTTGAAGTTGTTGATATTACCGATAAACTGCGTAATCAGATATGGTCCTGTCACGAATAACATATAAGGAAGCGTGATTTTGAAGAAACGGCGCGCGGGAGAAGCTCCGTCGATACGTGCCGACTCGTAAAGATCGTTAGGAATATTCATCAGAATTCCCGAACACATCAGCATACTGTAAGGAACGCCTATCCACATATTAACTATAACTATACAGATACGCGTGGTGTTTATATCTATGCCAAACTTAAGGTGATAATCGAATATGCGCTCAACAAGCTGGGTGATAATACCGCCGCCTGAGCCGAGAACACCTCCGCCCGTATCAAGCATTTTGGACATGATCAAAAGAGATACGAATTGCGGAACGGCAATGGTTGCAACAAACATGGTGCGGTAAAGCTTTTTAAGCTTTATACCCTTGCGGTTGATAAGCATAGCCAGAAGCATACCAAAGAAGTAGCTTGTGAAGGTTGCGAGCACCGCCCACAAAAGTGTCCAACCAAGTACTCGCCAGAAGGTCGCTCCCAGCTTTGTATTGCCCGTGAATAGCTCCTTGAAGTTATCAAAGCCTACCCACTGGAAGAGATGCTGCGGAACCTCGTGCGCCGCGTCATAGTTGGTAAATGCGATAAGTATCATCGTCACCAGAGGAACTACGGTGAATATGAACAAGCCAACCATAGGTAAGGAGAGCAACGTGATATGAAATTTATTATCCAACAGATTGCCTACATCTCCGCGGAATGTCTGAGGCTTTTTACCAATAATTTTGCACTGCTCAAGCTCGTAGCTTTCCTTTGTAGCTCCGATATAACAAATAATGAAGAAAATAATAACGAAAAGCGTGAGAATACCGTAAAGCAAGATCAAAAAAGAGTTGTCTCCGACCATCTTGTCGTAAATACCCTCTTCCTCGTTCCAAAAGTCGTGCGTCTCTACTCTACCGATGTTTCCACCGCCAAAGAAGTTTTCAAAGCACATTGCAAGGTAATTGCCGCCAAAGAACACCATATAGAGCACAAAGGCAGCCTCAAGGAACAAATAAATGATGCCGCGAACGATCTGTCCGCGGAACAGATGGCCAAGTCCCATTACAAAATAGGAGGACTTTGTTAAGGCGTCTCCGCGCCAGAAATTCAAGCCAAAATCCTTAAATCCATGTCCTATTCCAACAAAAAAGCTAACAATGGCACGGAAGATACGGACAAAAAAGCCTGCTATTCCCTTACCAATATTCTTGAAAAAATGCGAAATTTTATGGATGAACCGTTGCCACGGTGTCATTCGATAATAATCGAGATTCATTGATAACCTCCTTCTTTTACTTAATATGGGGACTGCTGTATACAACAGTCCCCGAAAAAAGAGATATTATTTTGCGATTTGAGCAACGAGTGCATCAAGAAGCTCCTGAAGCTCTGCATCCGTATAGTCTGTAAGCGTGCCTGCTTCCTTGCGCTCAATAAAGGGAGTAATCAATGCTCCCATGGGAGTCCAATAGTTTCCGGGAACGCTCTTCTGAGCACGGCTGAACTTAGCCTGCTCCATAACTGCTGCGATAACGGGGTTGTTAGCAACTGCCTCGGAAGCTGCAACGTTCTTGTTGGAGGGACCAAAGCCACGAGTCTCGAATCTCTTGAGCTGATTCTGCTCGTTGGTAAGCCACTGTGCGAGCTTGTGAGCCTCAGCCTTGTTCTGGCTATAGCCGTTTACACCGATGAGCTTGCAGCCCATGTATGTGGTAAGCTGTCTCTGCTGTCCGCCGATCTCAACGGTGGGAAGCTTAGCTACGCCCATATTGTCGCCAAGGAGGTCCTGAACAGACTGTGCGTTCCAAGTACCCGAAACGCCTGCCGCTGCCTCAACCTTGCCGTCAGCTGTGGGTGTGAAGCCTGCGATAAGCTTACTGTCGTCAGTCTGAATAACAAGAGCGGGATGATTTACATATTTAACAAGCGCCTTCATTACCTCAAGGCCCTGCGCGTTGTTATAGTTAAGAGTAACGCCTGTCTCGGTCATGCTATCGTTGTAGGAAACCTGATAGCCGAGCTCAGGATACGCAAAGAAGAAGCTGGAAAGATACCAACCGTCGTCGTTGAGCTTAAAGTGAACCTTTCTACCTGCAGCGTGTGCGGCATCAAGAAGCTCGTCAAGTGTATCTACCTGATCGTCACCGATAACGGACTTATCATAGTAAAGGAAGAGGGTGTTGTCCTCTGTGCAGGGATAAGCAAAAAGCTGATCCTCGCCGTTGATTGTAACTGTTGCAGCATCAACGGAGGTTGCGGAGTTACTTTCCTTTACAAAGGTTTCGTAGCTACCGCCTACACGAGCAAGCGCGCCGCCTGCGATGAGCTTGTTGATCTGGTCACTTGCAAAGGAAAATACGTCGGGACCGGAGGTTACGTCGTTAAGAACCTTATCAGCCGCGTCGCCCTCACCCTGAACACCAAACAGGAACTTGTATTCCTTATCGGGGTTAGCCTCAGCAAACGCCTGGCACATTTCCTTAAGCATTTCCTGGTCTTCCTGAGATCCCCAGACCGTGAGTGTCACCTTTTCCTTGGGACCGTTATTGTTGTTATTGTTATTGTTATTATTATTGTTGTTATTGCCCTTGTCACAAGCGGTAAATGCCATACAAAGCATCAGCAGAGCGAGCACGAGGGAAATAATTCTGATTTTTTTCATAATTTTCTCCTTATTTAAGGTTGATATATTAAAATGCGGGGCGAGGCAAAGCCTAACCCCGCAATGGTTTATGGTGAGTTTTGAATTACTGCTTAGTAGCGGTTACAACGTCTCCATCAAGAGTGATAGTATAAGTACCTACCTCGGGAATGATTACGTTATCGCCGTTGGTAGCATTGCCGTACCATGTAACCGCGCCGGTCTCATCAACCTTGATGATCTTTACAGCGGAGATCTGATCAGCGCCAAGCCAGTCAGCGTTGTCCTTCTGAGTCCATGTGTACTCAGTGGAAACTACACCGTCAACAACCTCGATCTTGTTCTGGGACTCTGCTCTCCATGTGTCACCGTCGCCGATAGTACCAACAAGGTAGTAGCCCTCAAGCTTTGTAGCTCTGAGTGTACCGCCCTGAGTATAATCAGATGCGTCGTTGAGAGTGAGAACGAGCTCATACAGACCGTAAGAATCAACTGTTACGTTGTCGCCGTCCGTCTCATTACCGAACCAGATGTCTGCGTCCCAACCTGCGTAACCGTAAACTGCCTTACATGCGCCAACAAAGCCGTTCATCCAAGAAGCATCTGTGTCAGCCTCAACAAATGTGTAGTATGCCTTGTATGTTGTATCGTTAACCTTTTCGAATTCGATGCCGGAGCCACAGTTCCAGTGAGCGCCGCCGTTAACTACGCCTGCGAGCCAGAAGGACTTGGCAACTGCCTCGATTGTAGCTGTATCGCTCTCTACGTTGTAAGCGATCTTGTAAACGCCTGCTGTAAGAGCAAGGTTGCCGCCCTCGTTCCACTGACCACACTCGTCAACTACGGTGATCTTTTCCTGACCGTACCAAACGTCGCCGATCTTGTTGCGGAGCTTGATCTCTGCATCCTCAGCGATGTTGAGGAGGAAGGAGAAGTTTTCCTTAGTGTCGTCGGGGGACATCTTGAAGTTGTCGTCGAAATCCCAGTTGGAAACTGTTCCGCAGATATACATATCGTGTGTATCAACAAGAGCATCCTTCTTTTCTACGAGCTCGAATGTGATAGCGTTATCAGCGGGATGATCGGGATACGTTGTGTAAGTAATCTTGTAGATACCGTCCTGGCCTTCTGCGAGGAAGATGTTCCATGTCCAGTATTCCTTGTTGAATTCGTCGTGGCCCTCGAATATTACAGTGCCATCGGAAGACTTAACCGTTGCATACTTCTTGTCAGCAGCGGTGTAGGTGTTGTTATCATATCTGTTAGTACCGTCAGCATACTCAACGCCGGGAACGTAACCGATACCAACCTGACCGTCGTATGTTCCGCCGTAGCAGATCTGGAATGCGTCGCCTGCATACATAAGAATTTCGATCTCGTATACGTTAGCAGATGCGTTGTCTGTCTTTGTCATAACGAGGTTAGCCATGGAGTTTTCATGGTTCCAACCACTCTTCTTCATATCACCGGAGCCTGTACCGATGAGGTAGTAGGACTTTTCGTCCTGTACGAATACGTTGCTGGTGAACTTAGCGAAGATATCCGTATCCTCGTTAATAGCGGTGTCAAAGTCGAATTCCTGAGTCAAGGAAGCCTCTGCGTACCAGCCTGTGAAGTCCTTGCCTTCAACTGCGTCGGGAGTCCAGGATGTAACCTTGGAGCCCTTTTCGATCTTCTCTTCCTTGAGAAGCTTGCCGCCCTGATACCAGCTTACTGTTACCTGGTTTGTATTCTCACTGGGCTGCTCTGAGGGATTCTCAGGAGTTTCGGGAGTACATGCAGCGAAGCAACCAATGGAGAATGCGAGCACCATGATAAGTGCGATTGCAGATAAGAATTTTTTCATTTTCTCTCTCCTTATTATATTTTTGTTGTGAATTTTTGGCTATCAGTTTTTTGCCTTGCCTTGAGCGGTGCAAAGCCCTGTGCCGACGGTTATATTATACAACTAATAGGGTTGAAAGTCAAGCAAATTTGAGAATTTCTACCTAATGCACAATTTTAAAACGCCGTTCCGTGCACTTTGCGCAATTTTTTCGAATAATTTTCGAAAAGTTTCGAAAGACGTCCGTTGGTCACTGCCTCGTTTATTGCTTTACGTACAAGTGCCAAAAGCATTATATAATCAAAAGAATGAGTTTTTAATATTTTTTTGGTCATTTTTCACAATTTTTTTAAAAGAATATTGTAATATTCAAAAATTATGCTATAATGGAAACAAGCGAAAACAGCAATCGCCCGAAATTGCTCTAAAAAAGTAGATTTTTGTATTTCGAAATTTTTTCAAAAAAGGAGGAGTGATATAATGACAATCAAGGAAATTGCCGTCGCGCTCGGTCTTTCCGCAAGCACGGTTTCAAAGGCGCTCAATAACGCCTCCGACATAAGCGCGGAGACGCGCAATCGCGTAAACAATTACGCAAAATCAATAGGCTTTTCCCTGCACCGCAATCAAGAGTCAAAGCGCATCTGCGTTCTATTTGAAAATATGGATTCGCACAGCAATTCACAGGTTGGCTACCCGGTGCTGACGGGCTTTCAGCAAGCCGCCAACGCATATCACTACGAGGTGGTTATCGAGCATTGCTCCGACAAGAATCCGCCAAATTTGAAAAAGCTGTGTCAGGATAACAATTTCTGCGGCTTGATGATCCTGGGAACAAAGCTGAACAGCGCAATCATCAAAGAGCTTGAATCAACGAGTATTCCTGCTATGCTGATGGACTCGTACGTAAAAAATCCAAAGGTTGCTTGCATCAGCAGTGATAACATAAATTCGGTAGCCTCAATCGTCGAGCATTTGATTGCTCTCGGTCACCGCAAAATCGGATTTTTGGGCGGCGACAAGGACTCGATCGTCACTCGAGAGCGTTTTTCAGGGTACCTGATCGGTCTGATAGATGGCGACGTCGAATTCAACAGCAATTACGTTCGTTACGGAAACTACACCGAGGTATGCGGTCTTGAGGCTGCCGACTATTTCACCGAGCAGGGTGTCACCGCAGTCGTTTGCGCGTCCGATCTGATTGCCATAGGTCTAATCAACGGACTCAAAAAGAACGGGATTCGCGTACCCGAGGACGTATCTGTAAGCGGATTTGACAACCTCGACGTTGCAAAATATTTTACCCCTTCCCTCACGACCGTAAAGCAGGACTTCATCTCTCTTGGCGAAAACGCCTTTACCCTGCTGCGTCAAGCTATAAAGGGCAACAAAACAAAGCGCATAACCATTCATACGGAGCCCATCTTCCGCGACTCTACCGCGCCCGTCGCAAATAAGGCTGTACCCCACACAAAAAAAGAATAAAACACGAGGTAAAATCATGAAAAAGACTTATCTAAGCATCATTTCCTTCATTCTCGTTGCTACTATGCTTTTCTCGGTCGTTCTTACGGCCTGCACCCCCTCTTCCAACCAGAATGATCCCACCGTTGAAACTCCCAGCGAAAAGCCCACGGAGGACGGCAAATGGCAGATTCCCGAAGGCGAATATACTATTCCCAAGGAACCGGGCTGCAACCAGATCACATTTTATTGGTCTCACCCCGGTGTTATTGAAAACTGCGACATCTGGGCTTGGTGGGACGGTAAGGAAGGCAGCGGATATATTATGCATCCCTGCGATTACGGCGCAAAGGTGGTGCTCAACGTACCCGAGGGCATTGAACAGATAGGATTTATCGTTCGTACGGGTTGCTCCGAGCCGGGCGGCTCATCCTGGGGCGAAGCCACAAAGGACGCAACAAGCGAGGACCGCTTTGCTGTAATTGAAGGCGAGGAGACCTTCATTTATCTTAAGAGCGGAGACGCGGCACAGTACACCAGCACCGACGGAGGCAAAACACTTACAATGATTAAGAAATTTACCCTTGCGGGAATGACGGATTTCCACAAGATCCAATACAACATCACTCCCAAGACTGCCATTACAAGCTACAATCAGATAAAGGTATATGAGGGCGACAAAGAGCTTACCGTTCTCGATATAAGCAATATGGGCAAAGAAGTCACCAGCGGAATCATCGAGGTTGAGGAAACCCTTGACATCTCCAAGAACTACCGCGTTGTGATCGAAGGCTACGGCGAAAAGGCTGTAGTTCCCACCTCTGTTTTTGACAGCGAATACTTTATTGAAAACTTTACGTACGACGGCAACGATCTCGGCGCTGTCATAAACGGTGAAAACACCACATTTAAGGTATGGGCGCCTACGGCATCCCGCGTTGTACTCAATCTCTTCAAGTCAGGTCACGAGGGATCCGCTTACGAGAGCGTTGATATGACACGTGGTGACCGCGGCGTATGGTCCTATACCGCAAAATGCGGACACGGCACATATTACACCTACTCTGTCACAACTTCCCTTGGCACTCAGGAGGCGGTAGACCCCTACGCAAAGGCGGCGGGTCTGAACGGTAATCGAGGAATGGTCGTGGATCTCTCCCGTACCAACCCCGAGGGCTGGGGCTCTGACTTCTCCACCGGAATCAAGACATATTCCGATGCGATTATCTGGGAAGTACACGTAAGAGACTTCTCAAACAAGATCTCGTCATCTCAGTACAAGGGCAAGTATCTTGCATTTACCGAGCGCGGACTCGTAAACGAATTCGGGCAGAGCGTTGGCGTTGATTACCTTGTAAATCTTGGCATTACTCACGTTCACCTTCTCCCTGTTTACGACTACGCAACAGTTGACGAGGCAAATCCCGACAGCCAGTTCAACTGGGGCTACGATCCCAAGAACTACAACGTTCCCGAGGGAAGCTACTCTACAAACCCCTATGACGGCGAGGTAAGAATCAAGGAATACAAGCAAATGGTTCAGGCTTTGCACGCGGCAGGAATCGGCGTAGTTATGGACGTCGTTTATAACCACACCTACGACGCAAACAGCTCCTTTAACAAGATAGTTCCCTACTATTATTACAGATACACAGCAACGGGAGCAAACTCCTCGGCATCAGGCTGTGGCAATGATACCGCATCCGAGCGTTATATGTTTGGTAAGTTTATGGTAGATTCCGTTGCTTACTGGGCTGACGAGTACGATCTTGACGGCTTCCGCTTTGACCTTATGGGTCTTCACGACCTTGCAACCATGCAGGAGGTGGAAAACGCTATCCACGCAGTCAATCCCGAAGCGATCATCTACGGTGAGGGCTGGACGATGGGCTCCACTATTGACGGCAGCCCTATGGCTAACCAGTCTCAGATAAGCAAGATCGAGCCTCTCGAGGGTGCTATCGGCGGAATTGCCGTATTTAACGACGTCATCCGCGACGGCCTTAAGGGTAGCGTATTTACATCGACCTCCAAGGGCTACATCAGCGGCAACGGCAGCGGCTCCTTCCCGTCCGTTCTCTTTGGTATCAAGGGTGGTATAGGCACCGGTACAAGCTGGACGGTTCAAAATGCGATGGTCGTTAACTATATGAGCGCACATGACAATAACACCCTGTGGGATAAGCTTCTTCTTTCAAATGGCGATAACACGTTAGAGGAAAGACTCGCTATGAACCGTCTCGGCGCAACGCTTATGATGATCTCCAAGGGCACGGTATTCTTCCAGGCGGGTGAAGAAATGCTTCGTACAAAGGACGGCGATGAAAACAGCTACAAGTCAAGCGATGCTATCAACAATATCGACTGGTCCGTTCTTAAGGAAGGTACAAACGAATACGAAATGATGCTCTACTATCAGGAGCTCATTCGCATAAGACAGGCATATAGTATTTTCAGAACAAACAACACCGCCGTTTCTGCCAACACCTCGTTGGGTGACGGAAAGGCAGTCATCACAATCGACAACCACGCCGGTGAGAAGGCGCTCATTATTTCCAACCCCACGGGTGAGGCTATGACCTACAACCCCGGCAGCGGCTGGAATATGATCATTAACGGAGAGACCGTTATGACTTTGCCCGAGGTTTGCGAAGGCAGCATCACTATTCCCGCTTACTCGGCAGTTGTCCTTTTGAATAATAATTGTCTTAACGGCTGATATAATAGTTTATAATAACAAAAGCACCCCTCGGGGTGCTTTTGTGTTGGAAAGAGTTGAGGGAAAAGATGCCGCGAATTTTACGAGTACTTTTCCAATAAAGCATTAAAGTCATCTGAATCAAAGGTCGTATTTTGGTTGTTTATCTCTCCGTTTTTGACGGTTGCCGCACCATAGGACGTGATTAACTCAATATCCCCATTCGCATAAGTGATACGAATCGCCTCTCCCGAAATACTATCTATCCTACCGCTGAAAATTGGCTGATAACTCTTGATTTTCTTGAAATCAGAAAGGAAATCTTCTATTTTATCGTTTTCAATGACTTTTATTACAGAAACATTTTCCTCGCTGTATGGAGAACCTGCATGGTATCCCATCTCTGTTTTCAAATTGACGATCTCAATTTGGATCGTATCTATGTCCGGCACGCCATGCATAAAGGAATATGGAACAGTGCACGAGACCAATAAAGCTGATAAAACACAAAGTACCGCAATGAGAATACCTTTTTTCATAACTCCACCGCCTTTCTGGGTTAATTATAGCATAAAAACGCGGCAATGTCAATTCGGTCGCAATCGGATTTGAACCCTTAACTCGCCTTCGGGGAGTTGTATCGGTTCAACTGACGATCGGCAGCTCCCAAAAAAGACAGACACCCGATTGGGTGTCTCCAATCTTCATTTCGGATTTGAACCCTTAACTCGCCTTCGGCGAGTTGTATCGGTTCAACTGACGATCGGCAGCTCCAAAAAAAGACAGACACCCGATTGGGCGTCTGCAATCTTCATTTCGGATTTGAACCCTTAACTCGCCTTCGGCG
>JAZNWS010000093.1:0-12102 GCA_045593485.1 Eubacteriales bacterium
CCTGTGATCAGAAGATCGGGCAGTCCCGCAAGCTTCATAATAGTGCGCCAAAATATATTCGGCTTTTTGGGGAGTCTGTGGGGCTCGGGAGGCAACGCCATGACCTCGTCATAGCTTTTCTCTACAAGTTTTATTTTCATAAGATCTCCGTTGCAGTTAACATTATGTTAGTTTTGTAAACTTTGTGAACTAATTATAACACAATTCACAAAAAAATGCAAGGGCTATTTTTTTAATTACAACACCGTCCAAAAAAGCAAAAAATCGCCTATAACAAGGCGATTTTTCTAAGGTCAATCAGTGGTTAGCAAGCCACTCGTCCGCAACCTTCTTAGACATTCTCTTGATGTTCTCTACGGGGTAAATGGACTCTGCTCCACCGTTTGTGTAGAGGAAATAATTTCCTCCCTCGGTCACGTAGAGAGTTTCCTCGTATCCCTCGGGATCTCCAAAATAACCGAATGTGACCTTCTTTACAATAGACGATGCTTCAGTATCGTAAAGCTTTCCGCAAATTGTCTTCTGCATAGTATTTCTCCTTTGTTTTTTATTTATTGTTATCAAAAATTGATACCGTTATTAAAGAACACACTTCAAAAATTGCTGTGTTCGGGGGTTTTGGGGGGAATCAAACAACTCGGTGGGCGAACCCTCCTCGGTGATTACTCCATCGCTCATAAATATAACTCTGTCCGCAACCTCACGAGCAAAGCCCATCTCGTGCGTGACGATAACCATAGTCATTCCCTCAGCCGCAAGCTCCTTTATAAGATCAAGAACCTCTCCGACCATCTCGGGGTCGAGCGCGGACGTGGGCTCGTCAAACAGCATTATCTCCGGGCTCATCGCAAGCGAGCGCACGATCGCAATTCTCTGCTTCTGACCTCCCGAAAGAGTCACGGGATAAACGTCAGCCTTATCCTCAAGACCGATTCTTTTGAGCAGCTCTCTTGCGGTCTTTTCTGCCTCGTCCTTGCTCTTGAGTCCAAGCTGTACGGGCGCCAACGTAAGATTCTGAAGCACTGTCATATTGTTGAAAAGATTGAAATGTTGGAATACCATTCCCATGTGACGGCGCGCAAGGTTAATGTCCACGCAAAGCTTTTCTGTAAACTCGCGCAAAATTTTGTTATATGCCTTTCCCTCGTGCTTTTTGAGAAGCTTTTCATTTTTTATTTTTGCAATCGCCGTTTCAGAATCACCTACCTCAGAAAGAACCCTCGCGTAAGTCTTTGACTGCATTATGATCTCGTCGTGGAGATACGGATCTACGGGGGTCAGAAGCTTGTCACCAAGGCCGATCTCTCCGCCCGTGGGCTGCTCAAGCAGGTTTATACAACGCAAAAGAGTACTCTTTCCGCTTCCCGAGGGGCCGATTATTACTACCTTTTCTCCTGCTTTTATATGAGTTGAAACTCCGTTGAGAACACAAAGCTCACCGAAGCTCTTTTGAACATTATTAACGTTTATCACTTGCTCTCAACCTCTTTTCTATCATTTTTATAGCAAACGTAAGCAGATACACTATCGCAAGATAGAAGCACGCCGCCACCGTCATGGGCACAACGTAGCTTGCCATATTATTACCCGCGCCTATAACCTTAGCCGCCTGTGTCAGATCAAACATACCTATCATACTTACGATAGACGTTTCCTTTATAAGCGCGATAAGCTCATTACCTATTGCGGGAATAACGTTCTTTATAGCCTGCGGAATAACGATTTTCATCATAGTCGTTCCACGGGTAAGTCCAAGCGCGCGTCCCGCCTCAGTCTGACCGTAATCCACGGACAAAATGCCTGCACGAATATTCTCGGAGACGTACGCGCCCGAGTTTATACCAAACGCGATTATTGCCGTTATCTCCTTAGGGAATCCTCTTATTGCGAATATCGCATACGCCATAATAAAGAGCTGAAGCGCCATAGGCGTTCCTCGAATAACTGTCACGTACACCTTGCATATCGCCTTAGGTATTTTCATGAACTTACTCTCGGATAAGCCAATAATCGCTACGAGAGTTCCGAGAAACAGTCCTATGAGTGCGGCGAACACGGATATAAGAAGAGTCTTACCAAGACCCTCCAATAGCATTCCCATATATTTTTCGTTGGTGATAAGCTCACCTATGTCTTTAAAAAATCCCATTTCTAATTCTTTTTCCCTATTCGCTGAAAAAGAACTGTGCATTAGTGCATAGTTCTTTTTCAAAAATATTATTAGTCGTTCATTCCCATGTGGGACATAACCATCTTCTCTATCTCAGTCTGTCCGTTTTCATCCTTGACGAGAAGCTCTGCAAGAACGTCGTTGATAGCTGCGAGAAGCTCATCATTGCCCTTTGTGACTGCTATCGCGTACTGCTCCTCAACAGGAGAATCAGCCTCGCCGTCAGCTCCCGAGTAATAGAGGGGGTAGCAAACGAAATTGTCGTTGTTGCTTACTATGTACTTTGCGGGAAGCTCGTCAACGATTATAACGTCAATAGTCTTTCCGAGCGCGTCAGCTGCTACGTTTGCGGAATCCATAGCCTGATGATCCGTTCCCTCGGAGCCGTAAAGCACTCCGCCCTCGCAGTCGATCTCAGCGTCTGCGTATATCCAACCTGTTGTATCTGTCTGTGTAGCGATAACCTTACCTGCAAGTGCCTCCCAGACAACGTAATCTACGCCGTCAGCCGACTTTGTTGCAACGTCAGATCCCTTGGGAAGAATAACGTACTGAATGGACGTATAATAGGGGTTGGAAAAATCAACCTTTTCGGCACGCTCGGGAGTTATTGTAAGACCTGCGGCGCCGCAGTCAGCAAGCTCGCCCTTCTCTACCGTATCTATAATAATACCGAAGTCGCCGTCGTTCCATACTATTTTCTTGCCAAGCTTTTCGCCTACAAGCTCCATGATCTCAACGTCAACACCAACTATGTTCGTGCCGTCGTAGTACTCAAAGGGAGCAAAATACGCGTTAGTCTGTACGTAGATGCTATCATCCTTGTCGCAGGAGGCAAATACGGCAACACAGCCAATAAGCATTATAGCTGCAATTACTATTGAAATAATCTTTTTCATTTTAGTGGTCCTCTTTTCGTTTGGTTTTGTGGTTTATGTGCATTATTATACAACTCGCTTTGGGGTTTGTCAAGTACTTTTTTGAAATTTTTTTCTTTTTTTGCAAAGTTTTTAAGTTTTTTTGCAGGATAATGAATAAATGCATATTTTGTGAATATTCAGTATAATTATGCAAAAAATCTCACGGTCAAATGCTGACCGTGAGATAAAAACTGTTTAGCCTAAAAGCACGTCCATCAAAAGCATCACGCAAAAGCCGACAAGCAACGAATAAGTCGCTCCCCTCTCCGCTCCGTGCGAGTGGGTTTCGGGGATCATCTCGTCGCTGACGACGTAAAGCATCGTGCCGCCCGCAAACGCCAATGCAAACGGAAGTATATAGCTTGAGATACTCACCGCAAAATATCCGATAAGCGTTCCCACGACCTCGATAAGTCCCGTGCCCAGCGCGCACAAAAACGTGCGCTTGGGAGATATTCCCGCAGAAAGCATAGGCGCGATTATTACCATGCCCTCGGGAATATTCTGGAGCGCTATACCGCCCGCGATAAGCAAAGCGCCCTCGGTGTTTCCCGTGCCGAAGCCCACGCCCGCCGCGATTCCCTCGGGCAGATTGTGTATGGCAATTGCAAGCACGAAAAGAAGCACCTTGTTTATATGTGTCTTATTGTCGCAGCAGTGTCCGTCTATGTCAACTCCCACAAGTCCGTGTAAATGCGGCACGAGCTTATCCATAAGGTTTACGCATAACGCTCCCGCAAAAACCCCTAAAATTACTATTCCGATCGAAATAAGCTTGTTTGGCGTCTCGCCAAGTCCAAGAGGGCTTACTATAATGCACCCGTGATCAAAGGACGGGATTATTAGTCCGAGTATAGCCGCCGCAAGCATTATACCTGCCGCAAAGGCAAGCACTATGTCGCTGAACTTATGTGAAATTTTCTTGAAAATGAAGCCAATCACCGCTCCAATAACCGTTGCTCCTCCGACGCCGAGCGCGGTCAGGAGAACATCCCTCATAAAATTCACCTCCTTATATATCCGTACACTTACATTATAGTCCAAAGGCTGTAATTTGTCAAACAAAATATTAAAAGGGCGGATGAAAATCCGCCCTTAAGTATTATTAAAATATAAGCGAAAACAGAGAATAATTCACAACAAGGCTCGCAAAAACTATGGAAACCATAGAGAGAAGCTTGATGAGAATGTTTATCGAGGGGCCCGAGGTGTCCTTGAAGGGATCGCCGACCGTATCTCCGACAACTGCCGCCTTGTGACAGTCAGAGCCCTTGCCGCCGTGCGTTCCGCTCTCGATATACTTTTTCGCGTTGTCCCAAGCTCCGCCCGAGTTTGACATAAATATCGCAAGCAAGAATCCCGAAATGGTCGCTCCCGCGAGCATTCCAACAACTCCCGTCCAGCCGAGTATCATGCCAACCGTTATAGGTGCGATAATTGCTACGATGGTGGGCACTATCATTTCCTTAAGGCTTGCCTTGGTACAAAGGTCAACGCAGGATGCGTAATCCGCCTCCGCCTTGCCTTCCATAAGTCCCGTAATCTCTCTGAACTGGCGACGAACCTCAATAACAACGCTCTGAGCCGCGCGACCGACCGCATTCATGGTCAGAGCCGCAAAAACGAAGGGCAAGCAAGCGCCAATAAACAGACCAACAAGCACCGCGGGGTTTGTCACCGAAAGCTGCGTCATATCTATTGTCTCACCCGTGATGGACTTGACCTGATCTATGTAAGATACCATAAGAGCCAGTGCCGTCAGAGCTGCCGAGCCTATCGCAAAGCCCTTACCCGTTGCCGCGGTGGTGTTGCCGAGCGAGTCAAGCGCATCGGTTCTCTCTCTCACCTTTTCATCAAGTCCCGCCATCTGCGCGATGCCGCCCGCGTTGTCCGCAACAGGTCCGTACGCGTCAGTAGCAAGCGTGATGCCAAGTGTAGAGAGCATACCTACTGCCGCAAGTGCTATGCCGTAAAGTCCCATAGACGCGCTCTGCGCACCGCCCGAGACGAAATATGCAATAAGAATACAAGCCGCAACTACTATAACGGGAATAAGAGTTGAGAGCATACCAACCGAGAGACCGCCGATAACTATGGTAGCCGTACCCGTCTCGGACGTGTCAGCCAGATGCTGCGTGGGCTTGTAGCTGTCCGAGGTATAGTGCTCGGTAGCCTGACCGATAAGCACACCTGCGACAAGTCCCGCAAGAATAGCAAAATATATCTTCCAGTTTTCCGCGCCGAGCACGAAATATACAAGCGGGAAAGCGGCAATCGCAATTATAATAGCGGAAAGATTAGTTCCGCGGGAAAGCGAGCGGAGAAGCTGCTTTTGAGTTGCTCCCTCCTTGGTCCTTACAAAGAAGGTGCCGAAAATTGAGCATATTATTCCAAGCGAGGCGATAAGCATAGGAAGCAGAAGCGCCTTCATGCTGTGCATTGCCGCAACTCCAAGCGCCGCCGCGGAGATTATCGAACCCACGTATGACTCGTAAAGGTCAGCGCCCATACCCGCAACGTCACCGACGTTGTCACCCACGTTGTCCGCTACTACCGCAGGGTTTCTGGGGTCGTCCTCGGGAATTCCCGCCTCGACCTTGCCCACAAGATCCGCTCCAACGTCAGCCGCCTTGGTAAAGATACCGCCGCCAACACGCGCAAACAGGGCCATACATGACGCTCCCATACCGAACGTAAGCATTGCGCTTGATATCTGGGTCGCTTCAAGCTTGAAAACAAATTTTAAAAGTATAAACCATACCGAGATGTCAAGAAGTCCAAGACCTACTACGGTAAAGCCCATTACGCTTCCCGCAGAAAAAGCGACGCAAAGACCCTTGTTGAGTCCCTCCTGACACGCGTTTGCAGTTCTCGCGTTTGAGTTCGTGGCTATCTTCATGCCGATAAATCCCGAAAGAGCTGAGAATATTCCGCCCGTCACAAACGCGAAGGGTGTAAACATATTCAGCACTCCAAGGAACGCCATTGCAAGAAGCACAACGAACATTATGGCAAAGAAAATAACTACTATTCTGTATTGTCTTTTAAGGTACGCGTTTGCGCCCTTTCTTATAGACGCTGAGATCTTCTTCATAAGATCCGAGCCCTCAGGGAATTTCATAACTCTCATTGCGGTAAACAATGCGTAAAGCAAAGCGAGCACCGCGCAGGACGTAGTGAAAATCGCAATGTATTTTTCCATTTATTGCCTCCTGAACCGTAAGGTTTTGACTGATTGGAAATTTATTCTACACCTTTTGGTTAAATTTGTCAATAGGTTTACAAAAAAAGACAATCGATTTGGTGAACTTTTTTCATATTTTGGTGAATATTTTTCATGTTTGGGGCGCTTTTTCGATTTCTCGCATTGAAAAAACACATCCGCAGTAGTCCTGTCTGTACATTCCGTACTCGCGGGATATTTCTACCGACCGCTTATATCCGTTCTTCTTTTTGAAGTCCGACGGCAGATATTTTACGCCGTACTCCTCGGCAAGAGACTGCCCTATCTCGTTAAGCTTTTCCGCATTCTTCAGGGGGCTTATCGAGAGCGTCGTGCAAAAATAGTCAAATTCTTGCGCAGCGGCGCGCCTTGCCGTCTCGCGCAAGCGGAGCTCGTAGCAGCCAAAGCATCTTTCACCGCCCTCGCGCAGCTTTTCCTTACCGCGCGCCATACTGTAAAAGCTGTCCTTGTCAAAATCACCCTCAATAAAGTCTATGGGATTTTTTGCGGGAAATTTCTTTATAAAATCCTGCTGCTCGCGCACGCGGTGGAAATACTCCTCGTCGGGATAAATATTCGGGTTGTAATAAAACACGGTGATTTTGAAAAACTCCGACAGGTACTCCAGCACGTAGCTGCTGCAGGGGGCGCAGCAGCTATGCAAAAGCAGAGTGGGGGTCTCGCCCGCGCTTTGATGCATCAATATTATATTTTCCGTTTGCAGCTGATAATTTTGCTTCATTATATTTTTATCCTTAATATCAGATCTTTATGCCGCAGCCCCAGCCCACTCTGCCGCCGCGTCTGAGATGCTCAACAAAGCAGCGTCTGAGCGTGGTGTTTGTGGGAAGCCTATCGGGGTGCTTTTCGTCGGTGTCAAACAGTCTCCACAGGTCCTCTCCGTCGTTATGGTCCCATTCCACCACGTCATATTCTGACAAGAAGCGGTACGTGTTCGTATGCTCGGGAACAAAATTCTTTGTGTCGGGGTAAAGCAGCCACGAGTGACAAACAAACGGGCAATTCTCGCCTACCTCGTCCCCAAAAAATTCTCTTGCCTGCGCGTAAGCCCTGTCACAGCTTTCCTTGTCCATAGGCGTGCCCGTTCTGGGTATATGTACGTTTATAACACGGCTCTCATCCTTTTTAAGCTCCAATCCATTCTTGTTATAATCAAAAGGAATTTTAACAAGCTCAAACTGAAGTCTGCCGAGCGCAAATCTCGTCAGATCGAAAAAGCCCGGGAACCAGGGCGCAACAAACGAACCGCAAATTCCTCTTACAGCCTTGCACTCGTTGAGCTTCCATTTAAGGTCGAGCATGCTGTCGTGGAATATCTGCATATCTATTCCCCGCTCAACGTAGATCTCCTTGAGGTGCTTGCTAAGGCATATAAACATCAAAAGCTCAACGGTATAGTTATGCACCCCTGTGATTTTTGATATCTGCCTTGCTCTGCCGAATATCTCCGCACCGTAGTCCAGCTTTATATTTGCTCCATACGCAAAGTACGCCATGCGTGCGAGATGCGCAGAATCCTCGTTTCCCATTATTTTATCATACGCGCAAAGCAGTATCTGCGCGTCGCTATCCTCGTATTCAAAGTCCTTAAAAAAGCTTATCAGATATTCTCTCATTTGTATAAACCTCCTCCGGCTCATGTTGTTATCGTCTCGATGAAATAAGTATATCACATTTTTTTGTCCGTTTCAATAGTAATTCTGTTTAACAAAGAAAAATTACCTCCGATGCGTCTAAAAATTTGTTTACTTTTTTCAGAGTTTGTGATACAATGATAACAGTAGCACAAACCCCAAACGCTGCGAAAAGAAAAGGAGACTATTATGAAAATTACGTTTATGGGCGCGGGCAGCACCGTGTTTGCGAAAAACGTCCTTGGCGACGTCCTCGTCACTCCCGCTTTGCAGAATGACCTTGAGATCGCACTCTACGACATTGACGGCGTAAGACTTGAGGAGTCCTATCTTATGATCGACCTTCTCAACAAGAAGTACAACGAGGGCAGAGCAAAGGTATACAAATATCTCGGTGTCGAGAACAGACGTGACGCTCTGCGCGACGCGCAATTTGTCGTCAACGCCGTTCAGATTGGTCTGTACGATCCCTGCACCATAATAGACTTCGAGATCCCTAAGAAATACGGTCTCCGCCAGACCATAGCCGACACCCTCGGCATCGGCGGAATTATGCGCGGTATGCGTACAATTCACGTCCTCAAGGATTTCACGGAGGATATGGAAGCGGTCTGTCCCAACGCTTACTTCCTTAACTACACCAATCCTATGGCAATACTCACGGGCTATATGACGAGATACACAAACGTCAAGACCGTCGGTCTTTGTCACAGCGTTCAGTCCTGCACGCCCTGTCTGTTCGGACACCTCGGAATTGACCACAACATAGTCGGCAGCGAGCTTATCGCGGGCATAAACCACATGGGCTGGCTTATTGACATTCGCGACAAGGACGGAAACGACCTTTACCCCCTCATAAAAGAGAGAGCAAAGCAGAAGAACGCAGAAGGCAAGCATCACGACATGGTGCGCTTTGACTATATAGATAAATTCGGCTACTACTGCACCGAGTCCAGCGAGCATAACGCGGAATACAACCCCTTCTACATCAAGTCAAAATATCCCGAGCTTATCGAGCGCTTCAACATCCCGCTTGACGAATATCCCCGCCGCTGCGTAGGTCAGATAGAAAGCTGGGGCAGACAGCGCGACGAGATCATGGCGGGCGGCAACATAGAGCATACCCGCAGTCTTGAATACGCGTCGCGTATTATGGAGGCGATAGTCACGGATATCCCCTACAAGATAGGCGGAAACGTACTCAACCGCGGCTTTATTACAAACCTTCCCTCCGACGCCTGTGTTGAGGTTCCCTGTATGGTTGACGGCGGCGGAATACATCCTACGTACGTCGGCAGACTTCCCGTGCAGTGCGCGGCTATGAATATGACCAACATCAACCCCCAGCTCCTCACCATCGAGGCGGCAGTCACAGGCAAGCGCGAGCATCTTTATCAGGCGGCTATGCTTGATCCTCACACCGCGGCAGAGCTTTCAATAGACGATATTATTTCCATGTGCGACGAGCTTATCGAGGCGCACACAGCAGCAGGGTATCCTATATTTTAAGGAGAATTTTTATGGATAACAACCGGATGCAAAAGCGCTACGGGCTTTTCACCGCGATATGTATGGTCGTGGGAATAGTCATCGGCTCGGGCGTATTCTTCAAGGCGCAGGACATTCTGAGCTACACGGGCGGCAATATGCTTCTCGGAATACTTGCGTGGGTGATTGGCGGCATCGTTATGATAGTCTGCGCCTTCAATTTTGCGAACTTCGCCACAAGATACGTAAAGGTCAACGGCGTCGTGGACTACGCCGAGGCAATAGTCGGACCAAGATACGCGTATATGACGGGCTGGTTTCTGAGTAGCATCTACTTCCCCGCAATGACAGCAGTGCTTGCGTGGGTGTCGGCAAGATACACGCTCATTCTGTTTAACCCCAACGCCGATATAACAAGCGGTCTTTGTATGGCGCTCGGCGGATTTTATCTCTGTCTTGCGTATACCGTAAACGTCCTATCTCCCAAGATCGCGGGTAAGTTTCAGGTCAGCGCGACTGTGATAAAGCTTATTCCCTTGGCGATAATCGTCGTAGTCGGAACCATAGTCGGTCTTATAAACGGCAACACCGTCGAGGCGTTCTCGTCCTCAGCAAGCTCTATGAGCGGCAGCTTTGACAGCATCTTTGCAGGCATTGGCGCGGCAGCATTTGCATACGAGGGCTGGATAATCGCAACGTCCATAAACTCCGAGCTTAAAGAGCCGAAAAAGAATCTCCCCCGCGCGCTTGTTATAGGCACGGCGGTGATAATGGTGATATATATTACCTATTTTATAGGTCTTTCGGGCGGCGCGTCTGTTGACGTGCTTCAGACCCAGGGCTCGACTGCGGCGTTCAGAAATCTTTTCGGCGGAGTGGGTAGCACTATCCTAAACGTCTTTATAGTTATTTCCTGCCTTGGAACACTCAACGGTCTTATGCTGGCAAACACCCGCTCGCTTTATTCCTTGTCCGTACGCGGAAACGGCCCATCTCCCAAGATGTTTGCTCAGCTTGACCCGCAGACCAATATGCCCGCAAACTCAAGCGCATTGACTCTGCTCTTCTGCGGCGCGTGGTTCTTCTATTTCTACGGAGCAAACCTCACAGCCCCCATCTTTGGCGTGTTCAGCTTTGACTCGTCCGAGCTGCCGATAATAACGGTCTACGCGCTCTATATCCCGATATTTATTATGTTTATCAAAAAAGAGGGCAAGCACAATGTTTTCAAAAACATTATAATGCCTGTCCTTGCAATAATCTGCTCGCTGTTTATGATCTTCGTGGCAATATACGCCCACGGTATAGTAAAATACAAGGCGGCGGCGGGGGTCGGCGAGTTTGCCTTCCCCGTGCTGTTCTACCTTATAGTGTTTGCAGTCATAATGGGTGTAGGCGCACTGCTTTATAAGTCGAAGAAGAATGAATAAATTCGCAGATTCGTTTTAATTAAATACAAAAAGACGCCTGTGGGCGTGTTTTTGTGTTCGGTGGTCGTTTCAGATGACAAAATCATTCTATATATTCATACAACTTAGCAGGATAGCATTTCAGCGCAATTTTTGAATCTCTGTCACGAACAACCACATGAAAAACATCTTTCTTAGCAGTTATTTGATACCAAGTCGAATTCACTTCAATATCGCCGCACTTGTAAAGATGTATCACCTTTTTTATAAGCATCGTCTCTCGTCTTCGTATTGTCTTTTCTTCCTTATAAACAACCTCGTCGGTAATAACAAAAAAATTTGTATTGTTCTGTCCTTTAAGACATTTTATCAAAAGAGATATAAGGGAAAACAACGGCAAAAGGCAAATAAATACGCACGCAAAGAAGATGACGTAACCTATAACTTCTATCTTATTATTTTTTAATCCAAAAAAATAAACTGCCAAAAGCACGCTACTCACAACAATTATGTAAACGACCGTTGCGATGAGTAAAAAACGAGACCTCTTTTTATCTTCGACTTGGAGATCTTTTGCAATCGTCTCCTTTGTTATAACGTTCTTAGTTTCCTTTTCCATATTTACATATCACCGCCTTTCCGGGTTTATTATAGCATATTTCGAATAAAATGTAAAGGGGCTAAGGACCTACCCGACAGGAATTTAACTGTCACATAAGCCTACCCGAACGGATTTTGAACCCTTACATAATTTTGCGGGGCAAAATTATGTATAACGTTTCTTCTTACCGTTCGGGCGGTTAAACACAAAGCAGAGTGGCGCTTGCCCCTCTGCTTTGTGTTTGGCCTACCCGACAGGATTTGAACCTGCGACCTTCAGAGTCGGAGTCTGACGCGCTATCCAGCTGTGCCACGGGTAGAAGTTTCTGTATAAATTCCTTTGAGATGGAAATAATAACAGTATGATTATAGCACATAAGTGGCATAAATTCAATGTTTTTTACAGATTTAGAAAATTTTTTATTTTTTTTGAAAAAGTTATTGACAAACAAAAAATCTTTTGTTATAATTATGAGGTCGTAAATATTGGGGCATCGCCAAGCGGTAAGGCATCAGACTCTGACTCTGACATTTCCGGGGTTCGAATCCCTGTGCCCCAGCCAAAACGAAGGACACCATCAGGTGTCCTTTTTCGTTTTGGCTGGGGCACAGGGCAATTCGAAATCCGCCGTTTGAA
>JAZNWS010000094.1:0-9572 GCA_045593485.1 Eubacteriales bacterium
AATACCCTCCTTCGGGTGAATACCCGCAGGAATACCACGTCCGTTATCCTCGACTGTGACGCTGTTATCGTAGTTTATCGTGACTGTTATTTTGTCACAATAGCCCGCAAGCGCCTCGTCTATGGAGTTGTCAACTATCTCGTAAACGAGATGGTGCAGACCACGTATAGAGGTAGTACCGATATACATACCGGGTCTTTTTCTTACAGCTTCAAGACCTGCAAGGACTTGTATCCCACTTTCGTCATAAGTGTTCTTCTCAATTTCCGACATTTTTTCTTCTGCCTTTCGTATATTTGCCTTTTCTAAAATCTATTTTATATTCCATATACCGTTCTGCCTATCAGGGCTTGAGTGGATATTTGGGAAAAACAAATCATATATTTTCCGTTTTCCTTGTAAAGAATAAAGGATTTCGGTATCTCGTCCTTTGCGGATATTACGAGATTTTTTCTTTCTGCCTCGGAGAGATATTTTCTCGTCACGGAGGATATGGTAGCGTTATCGGCGTCGAATATGCCTATTATGTCTTTTTCGCGTATGTTTTTGTTGTTTCCGGCGTGAAGAAACATATATTTCTCCTTTCTTTTTTTTACTTTCTGTCTACAGTGACAGAAAGTAAACAAAGAACACCGTTCAAGGAGAGGAAATGTCTTAATTTCTCTACCGAGAAATTTGTTTTCGTAAACGAAAACACCAGACGACTCCCCCTCTCCTTGAAAAACCTCACCCCCTGTGTGCCTGCGGCACACTACAACATAATAGTTTCTAAGGACTCCATTTCATAGACGAGTTTGCTTGCAAACTCGCGGAGTGGGGTGTTTCTTAAGAGGGGAGAGGGTCGTCCGTTTTGCATCGCAAAATTTTTTCGGTAGAAAAAATAGGACACTCTCCACTCTTAAGTGGCTTTCTTTGTATACTTTCTGCAGCTATTGGCAGAAAGTATCAATAAAAAAACATTTGTTATAAACTATTTCTAAAATACTTTCCGTCTTTAACGTAAATTACGTTAGCTCCGCTTATATCCGTTGCCTCACACGTCGTCATAATAACCTGCTTGTCCGAAAGATTAGAAATCAAATAACTTCTTCTCGATGCGTCAAGCTCCGACAAAACGTCGTCAAGCAAAAATACAGGATACTCGCCGCCGCAGTTTTTCTTAATTATCTCTCCCTCGGAGAGCTTCAAGGCAAGCGCCAAAGACCTCTGCTGCCCCTGCGAGCAGAAAATTCTCGCGCTGTTGCCGTTTAAATTTATTTCTATATCGTCCTTGTGAGTTCCCCACAAAGTCGCTCCTGCGCCGATTTCTCGGTCGTGACGGCTAAAATAAAGATCACGGAAGCTGTCCTCAACTTTTTTTATATCAAACAGCTCGTCCTCGAAAAGCTTACACGACGACACGTACTTCAGCTCCGGAAATTCCCTCTTACCCGTCATATCAGAGAATATATCCGCAACATATTTGCGTATCTCACGCAGATACTCAACTCTGTAAAGAGTTATCTTTGCCGCCTCCGCCGCCAGCTGCTCCGAGAATATATCCACGGTAGAATCAAAAGCAGATCTGTCCTCCTCGGCAAGCTTGATAAGAGAATTTCTCTCCTTGAGTATTGCCTGATACCTCTGGAGTGACCTCATATAAAGCGGCTTTATCTGAGAAATAGCCACGTCAAGAAAGCTTCTGCGCATAGACGGACCTTCCTTGACTATCGACAAATGCTCGGGACAGAAAAGCACCACCTTAAACTCACCCACCATATCCGACATTTTGGATATTTTGAGTCCGTTCTGCTCTATTCTTCTCTGGCGTCTGTCCGAAAACAGCGTGACGGTCGTGTTCATATCCCGTATGTCATCGGCATACGTGTTCTCAATTTTAGCAAACTCGCAGCCAAATCGTATAAGGTCTCTGTCCGCGCCCTGCCTGAAGCTCCGACACAGTGCGGTATAGTAAATAGCCTCTATCATATTCGTTTTGCCCTGCGCGTTTTCTCCAATAAGAATGTTCGTGCCCGGGCAAAAGTCAAGCTCAGCCAAGTCAATATTGCGAAAATTCTCGACCCTTATTTTTTTACAGATCATTAAAATCAGTCCTTAGTTCTTACAGGAAGAAGCATAAACAGCTCGCTCTCGCCGTTTTCAGCCTCTGCGGGCTCAATATTAATGCTGGAGAATGCCGACGTCATGGAGATCTTTATCTCGTCGTACGAGCAAGCCTTTACGCTATCCGTAAGGAAACGGTTGTTAAACGCGATAGAAAGCGAATCTCCCGTGTGCTGAGTCTTAACCTCGTCGTAAATGCTTCCCGCAGCAGAAACAGCGGAAACCTTGATAAGATCATCTCCCGCAACTATACGTACGTGCGAGCGAACAGCTCTCTCAATTCTCTCCTCAGTAATAAGCGACGCTCTTTCAAGCGCGGAGAGAAGCTCATACTTGTTTGCTACTACCTCTATCTTGTGGTTTCTGATAATAATTCTGTTGTAGTCAATGTACTCGCCCGTGATAAGCTTTGTAAAGAATACGAGATTGTCAAACACAAGCACCATATTCTTGTAGCTCATGTAAACCGTCACCTTGTCCTCCTCATCGTCGGACAAAAGCTTTATTATCTCGTTTACAGACTTTGAGGGAACTATAAAGGAATACTCAATTCCTCTTGTGGAATTCTCAATATTCTCAATTTCAGTGGGGCATGAGCATACCGCGAGCTTGAAGCTGTCACAAGCAACAACGCTTATCTTGCCTGCCTCTGTCTTGACGTAGCAGCCGTTAAGCATAGGACGTGTGTTGTCGTTAACTCCCATAGCATAGGATACCTTTGCGAGCATCTTTTTGAGTGTAGGCTGACATACTACAAAGCCCTTCTCTGTCGTGAGATTGGGTATCTCGGGGAATTCCTCTGCCTTGAGCGAGCCCGTCTTGTGAGACGAAATTCCGCATTCAAACGTCGCCTGAAGTCTGGAGTCAACCGTCAGAGTTATAAACTCACCGTCCATAACCTTCAAGGTCTGATTGAACTTTTGCGCGTTGATAATGTACGAGCCCTGCTCGAGTACCTCGCACTCAACTGTTATCTTCATTCCCTTTTCAAGATCAAATGCCGTGAGTGTGCAGCTGTCAGGCTGATTTGCCTCGATAAGTATTCCCTCAACTGCCGTTAAGGTGCTCTTTCCCGATACAACGCTCATCAAAGGCGCTATTCTGTTGCTGATTTCCTGTCTGTTAAACGTAATTTTCATATTATATTCCTTTCTTTTCTCGGGAAACTTTTGGAAAAGTTTCCCGAACCCTTCAAAACTTTCCCCGCACTATTCTTTTTATGTTTTATAATCGAGTTGACGTGAAATTTATATATGACTTTATGATGTGACTTGTAATAACACTCGCTCTATTAATCTGCGCCTGTGGCGCTCTGCGGCGTCGAAGACCCGCAAGAGAGATAGAGTGATAGAATGAAATAATTAGTAGTAATAGCAGTAGTGTCGCCCAAATTGTTGAAAAGTGGTCAAAACCCTTGTCCGCAAAGAAAAATTTTTCCACTCAATGCTGTATAAATACCACCAAAAATTAAGGAAAAACTCCCTGCATTTTCAAATTCAAATTGATTTTCATTCCAAAATCAGAGAAATTATTATAAAAACTCAAATTTTTGACTTTTCCACAGTCGACTGAGTTCTAAAAACTACTGTGGAAAACTTTAATTTTCCAGATATTTCAATGGAAACTCTATTACTCTCCCCATGTTAAAAAGTTGGGGAAAGTTCTTGAAGGTGCGGAAACTTCTTTCAAGAAGTTTCTGCGAGAAATCCTCATTCTCTGACTTCCTTGATAATCTCGTTGAGAGTAATCTCAAAGGTGCGGTCGGACAAAAGCTTTTTTCGTATAATCTCCTCGGACGCAATTATCGTGGTATGGTCTCGGTTGAATATCTTGCCTATATTGGGATAGGACATTTCTGTAAGGTCTCTTATAAGATAGATAGCAAGGTGTCTTGCGTTTGCAATTTCCTTGACTCTGGATTTACCAACGAGATCTGATTTTTTGACGTTGAATTTTTTCTCAACTGCAGCGAATATCTTATCCACGGTCACGTTGACAGGCTCCTCGCCGCCGAGCAGCTCGCTGATGCAGTTTTTAGCGATCTCCATGGTTATTTCTCTGCCCGAGAGGAACTTTATTGCTACCAGCTTTTTGACCGCGCCCTCGATCTGTCTTATGTGCGAGCGGAGGTTTTCGGCAAGGTAGAGTATAATATCGTCTGACACCTTAATTCCCGCCTGCGCAATCTTATTTTTGAATATTGCGATTCTTAGCTCAAGATCCGGGGGCTGAATGTCAGCAATTAGTCCCCACTCAAAGCGGGATACAAGTCTCTCCTCAAGTGTCTTTATGTCCTTGGGAGGACGGTCGGAGGTAAGAATTATCTGTTTTCCGTCCTCAAACAAAGCGTTGAAGGTGTGGAAAAATTCCTCCTGAGTGGACTCCTTGCCCGCGATGAACTGAACGTCGTCAATAAGCAATACGTCGCAGGTGCGGTATTTGTCTCTAAATTTATGCATTGCGTTTTTGGAAAGGCTTTCAATCATCTGATTTGTGAAGTCCTCTCCCTTTATGTAAATTATCTTCGCGTTGGGATTACGCTCCTTTATTTTGTTAGTAACGGCGTAAAGCAGGTGAGTCTTACCAAGACCTGAGGGGCCGTAAATAAAGAGCGGGTTGTAGTCCTGCGCGGGATTTTCTGACACCGCAAAGCAAGCTGCGTGAGCAAACTTGTTTGAGCTTCCTACGATAAAGTTTTCAAACGTATATTCAAAGTTGACCGACGGCATTGTAGAGCCGATACCCGTCTTTTTATCCGACAAAAGCTCCTTGCGGTCCTCAAGCTCGTAAAGTACCTTTTTAGACTCCATAGCGCGTCTTTCGGGTGTGAGAGAATTAGGATCTCTTGACATCTGAACAATCGCGTCTATCTGTCTTTGATATTCTTCTATCGTGGTGGGTGCGGGGAGAGCGTCGATGCTTATGCTGACGTGAAATCCCATTATTTCCTCAAAGGTCTCCTCAAGCAAAGGAATGTATTTTCCGCAGATTATACTTTTCTTGAATTCCGAATCAACGCCTATCGTAAGATTATTATTTTCAAATGATACTACGGGGGAGTTTCCAAACCAGAGATTGACTGCAGTTGTGCTTATTTTCTGGCTCATTTTCTCTTTGACCATAGACCATATTTCTTCTATTCCCTGTAAATAATCCATACAATTTCCTTTCTTTTGATTTTCTTTATTTCTCGTGAATTTATTCGTATATAATATAATAAATAATATTATAAATATATTATAACACACCTAATTTTGTTTGTAAACACCCTTATACGCCCTGTTGAAAATTGTAAATGTAAATTTTTTATGAACTATAAATTTAAAGGTTATTTTGTAGTATAGAGGCTAATTTTTAAACAAATAAGATTGCTTTTGCCGTTTATAAAAAATAAATGATTTTTTTGCTGTCCGAAAAATCTGCCATACCACAAAAAAACGGACGAATGTTTAAATCCGTCCGTTTTTATATGAAATTATATCTTATTAAAACTTATTTTCTACGAAATCCTTGTGATTTGTAAATTTTTTACGAATATTTTTAAGCTCTCCCGTGCAGATTAGATAGCTGTATTCAATCGGACAAAATGACTTTATAGCCGTCATTTTTATAGGAGCTACGTAGTTTGTTGAATTAGAATAAGCGTCCTTTGAGCCATCGTAGGAGAATCTGCCGCCGACGTAGCCGTCAATGTTCGGAACGTAAAGCCCTATTCCCCAATCCTTATCATCCGTCCACGCGCACCATGTCTCCGTGCAACCCTTGGGCAACGGAAAACGGTGTCTCGGCCAATCCTCAGGCCAGAAAATAAGATCACGGCGAACTGACAACTCATCGTCCTGCCAAGGCTTCTCTCCATCGTAAAAATAGAAATTACCAAGATAGCTGACGGTATAAAATGCGGGAACCTCCTGACTGTTCAAGGGATGCTCCCAGCCCGAAAAATCGGTAAATTTGTTATCAACTCTTATCATATCGCCGTCAAGAATATACGTGTTTTCCATATACGACGGCGTGTACCAGGCCTCGTGACCCCAATCACGCGGCTGACATTTGACGTAAACTCTGTCAGACTCTATCTTAAGGTCAATAAGCTTGCTCTTTGCGTTAGTCCTGTCACCGCCCTGAACGGGGTTATAAGACCACACAGCGCCCATAAATTCGCCGCAGACAAACGGAGGCTGATTTGTGCCGTAGTATGACTGCTGAACGAGTCTGCCCGTGTCGTAGCGATTTAAGAGGTTTTCCAGCCCGTCGGGAGCGTGCTTATCAATAATGCATGACAGTCCCCCGCCCCACGCAAGCTCAACGCCTACCTTATAAAATTCATTTTCAAAGTAATATGTTTTTTTTGCATATACCTCGCAGATCTCAACTGAAAACGAATGTATCTCAAAATAAGAGCCACCCTTTATAAACTCGGTGATAATCTCAACATCACCCTCTGCAAGCTTTGATTTAAGGTAGCCACCGATAAAGCTTTGAAAGGTGATATTATCCCCTGCGCTCAAAAAAAACTCCTCCTGCGCAGGCTCGCCGTCAACAAAATAACGTATAGTACCTCTCACCGCGCCGTCCGCGCTGTAGGAAATTATATATTTGTTAAATTTCTTGTCCGACTTAAAAATAGCAAACATAACAAAAATCCTCCTTTTGCTTTGCTTTACAATTAAATTTTATTATATTTGCTATTTTGTGTCAAGGACTCAATGCAACATTTTCAAACAAAAAGACCGTGTGAAAAACACACGGTCTTTTTATATTCAAGTTAATCAAGTAAATCAGCTATATTATATTAGCTGAGCTTACCCTGGTTGATCTTGATACCGGGGCCCATTGTAGATGCTACAACGCAGCTCTTGATGTACTGACCCTTTGCTGCAGCAGGCTTAGCCTTGATTACAGCGCCAAGGAGAGTGTTGAAGTTCTCCTGAAGCTTCTCAACGCCGAAGGAAGCCTTACCGATAGGACAGTGAATGATGTTTGTCTTATCAAGACGGTACTCGATCTTACCTGCCTTAGCCTCAGTTACTGCCTTTGCAACGTCAGGAGTAACAGTACCAGCCTTAGGAGAAGGCATAAGTCCCTTAGGACCGAGAACCTTACCGAGTCTACCGATAACACCCATCATGTCGGGAGAAGCGATAACTACGTCGAAATCAAACCAGTTTTCCTTCTGGATCTTTTCAGCATACTCAGCGCCGCCTGCGTACTCTGCGCCTGCGTCGAGAGCCTTCTGTACGTTGTCACCCTTAGCGAATACAAGTACCTTTACAGACTTACCTGTACCGTTGGGGAGAACTACCGCACCTCTGACCTGCTGGTCAGCGTGACGGGAGTCAACGCCGAGACGTACGTGAACTTCGATAGTCTCGTCGAACTTTGCCTTGGAAGTCTGGCATACGAGAGCCAATGCTTCGGAAGGATCGTAAAGTCTATTCTTTTCAATAAGCTTTGCGCTATCTGCGTATTTCTTACCCATTTTAGCCATTTATCCTTACCTCCCTCAATTAGTCTTCAACAAGTACGCCCATAGAACGAGCTGTACCTGCTACCATGCTCATAGCCGCTTCGATAGAGCCTGCGTTAAGGTCAGGCATCTTTGTCTCTGCAATCTTTCTAACCTGCTCTTTTGTGAGCTTTGCAACCTTGTCCTTGTGGGGCTTTGCGGAACCGGATTCGATACCTGCTGCCTTCTTGATAAGAACTGCTGCGGGGGGAGTCTTTGTGATAAATGTGAAGGAACGGTCAGCATATACTGTGATAACTACAGGAATGATAAGACCGATATCGTTCTTTGTTCTTTCGTTGAATTCCTTTGTAAATACGGGAATTGCAACACCGTACTGACCAAGTGCGGGACCTACGGGAGGCTGAGGAGTAGCCTTACCTGCGGGAAGCTGCAACTTGATGTAACCCATAATTTTCTTTGCCATGATTATTACACCTCCATATGTGGTTATTATGCGGGAAATTCAAAATTTTTTCCCTCCCACTTTACACGGAATATATCCGTGCTCGCGTTTTATTGGCATAAAAACGCTGACTTGCGGTAAAACCGCGATAAATTAGTTTTTAGCTTTAAGCTTAAGCATACTTGCGTCAAGCTCAACGGGCATGTCTCTGCGTCCGCGCTTAACGAGTACTGTGACGATCTTGAGGTCGTCGGAAATAGCCTGAACTGTTCCGTCATATCCCTCGAACAGACCACTTATTACGTTGACGTCGTCACCAACCGCAAACGCGAGCTGAACCTTAACGTCCTCGATATTCATATCAAGAACCTCCTGCTCGGTAAGAGGAGTGGGACGGGATCCGGGACCAACAAAGCCCGTAACGCCCGTAATATTTCTGACTGCGTGCCAGCTCTCGTCGGTCATTATCATTTTAACGAACACGTAGCTGGGGAAAATTTTACTTTCGATAACCTTTTCCTTGTCGCCGTCCTTTTCGACAATAGTTTCAACAGGAACCTTTATATCATAAATAAGATTTCCAAGTCCTCTGTTTTCGACGATTTTTTCAAGGCTTGTCTTTACCTTGTTTTCATAACCCGAGTAAGTGTGCGCAACGTACCATCTCAGGCCCACGTTCATGGAATCTATATCGCTCATATCAATATCACTCCGATATTATTTTTTTAAGAGTTTTACGATACCCTGAATACCTTCTGTGAATGCGAAGTCGAGCAATCCAATAAGGATCGCGATTGCAACTGTTATTACGATAACAACCAAGAAGTTCTTTTTGGTATCCTTACCAGAAGCCCAAACGATCTTCTTAACCTCGCTCTTTACGGAACGAAGGAAAGCCGCGAGCTTAACTCTGAACTTAATGATAAGAACTGCTGCAACGATAACGATTATACCGATAACAACGATGTTTGTGATTATCTCACCCTTTGTGACGGGTGTCTTTTCGTTGTGATCGTGATCGTGATTGTGGCTCTCGGTAGGCTTTTCTGTTCCAGCTTCCGTAGGAGCAGTAGTTCCCTGCTCAGTAGCAGCAGTAGTACCCTGCTCGGTGGGTTCTGTAGCGAATGCGCAAACCGTGAGCATGGAAATAATCATTACGATGGATACAAGCAGCGCGATAAGACGATTTGTTTTTGTCATATCTCTATCCTCCCGCTTACTTTGACTCTTTGTGAAGAGTGTGCTTGCGGCAGAACTTGCAATACTTTTTGAGTTCCAATCTGTCCGGATCATTCTTCTTGTTCTTCTTTGTGTCGTAGTTTCTCTGCTTGCACTCTGTGCATACGAGAGTTACTTTGACTCTTGCTTCATTAGCCATGATTTCGGCACCTCCCATTAAAATTTATTTGACTGCATAGCAGCCTTGTGTACCTCCCTCTGAAAAGGCCCGTGTCTTTTTGCGCAGAAGGCACGAAAAAAAAGCCCTATTTACAGAGGTACGACCATTATATCACAATGTAAAGGGCTTGTCAACAGTTTTTTTGAAATTTTTTT
>JAZNWS010000095.1:0-5479 GCA_045593485.1 Eubacteriales bacterium
GGCGTCAGCTACCGTCATTGCATAATCTGGAAGGGCGGTTGTGATACATATAGCTTTATGAGACCCCACGACATTCTCGGTCAGTGCATAAAGGACTACCTCCCCTGTGGCGAGGACGGCAAGGTGTTCTACGAGCTTATGAAGGCGAGCTGGGATATACTTGAGCATCACCCCGTAAATGAAGCGCGCCGCGCGCGCGGACTTCGTCCCGCAAACTCAATATGGCTCTGGAGCCCCGGCAAAAAGCCCGCTCTTCCCTCATTCAAGGACAAGTGGGGACTTGACGCGGCAGTAATTTCTGCAGTTGATCTTATCAAGGGTATAGGTCTTTGCGCGGGAATTAAGTCTATTGACGTTGAGGGTGCAACGGGCAACGTTCACACAAATTACGACGGCAAGGCGCAGGCGGCTATTGACGCATTCAAGAACGGCGCGGAATACGTATATATACACGTCGAAGGTCCTGACGAATGCGGTCACAGAGCAGAGGTGGACAACAAGGTGCTGTCTGTTGAGCTTATAGACAAAAAAATTCTCGCTCCCGTTCACGAGTATCTCAAGGGATGCGGTGAAGACTTCAAGATAATGATCCTCCCCGACCACCCCACTCCCACACGTCTGCGCACACATACTATGGACCCGGTTCCCTTTATGATATATTCGTCAAAGCGTGAGGCTTGCGGTGTTGATAAATTCTCCGAAGAAAGCGCGGCGGCGACAGAACTTTACGTAGAGCACGGCTACACACTTATGGACCTGCTGATTGAAAAATAATTTTTGAAAAGGAAGCTTTATTTTGGAAGATAAGAATTTGAATTCTATACCCGAGTACGAGATAAATCAGTCCGACAAGGACCTTGAGTCTGACGATATTGTCCAATCCGATGAGGTTGTCGAGTCTGACAAGCTCAAGGCTTCGGATACTGAAAAAACCAAAGGAAAACTGCTTACGGTTGTAGAATACGTTGAGATTTTCGCGTTTGCTTTGCTTTTTGTATTGCTCATATTCAGCTTTGCATTCAGATTGTGTGTTGTTGACGGGGGCTCAATGAATAACACTCTGCAGGATCAGGAAAAGGTTCTTACAACAAATCTTTTCTATTCCCCCGAATGTGGAGACATAGTGGTATTTTATGAAAACAAGATTCACGAAAAACCTCTTGTAAAGCGAGTAATCGCCACCGAGGGACAGACCGTAGAGATAAATTTCAACACGGGCAAGGTCTACGTTGACGGCGAGGAGCTGGACGAGGACTACGTTTATCTGAACACGGGTAAATACGAGTACGGAATTATATATCAAAACCCCAATTTTGACAGAGAGACGAGAATATTTAAGGCGACTGTGCCCGACGACTCCGTGTTCGTTATGGGTGATAATCGCAACGGCTCTGACGATTCACGAAACTCAAGCATAGGGTTTGTAAGCAGACAACAGATAATGGGTAAGGTGATATGCAGAATATCTCCGTTTACTACTTTTAATTAAGACAAAAAAGGACAAATTATGGATTCAAAACAGATACAGTGGTTTCCCGGGCATATGGCGAAAACACGGAGGCTCATTTCGGACAATCTAAAGAACGTAGATATAGTTATCGAAATTCTTGACGCCCGAATTCCCCTCTCCTCGCGCAACCCCGAGATCACAAGACTTAAGGAAAACAAGCCGTCTATCATAATACTCAACAAGGCGTCGCTTGCAGACCCCGTACAGAACAAGATATTCTGCGAGTATTACAACAATGAAAACACAAGATGTATCCTTGCCGACTGCATAAGCGGCGACGGACTGAACAAAATTTTACCCGCCGTCAAGGAGATACTCAAGGACAAGCTTGACAGATACGAGCAAAAGGGGATGTCTGGCCGCAGACTTTACGCTATGGTGCTTGGTATCCCTAACGTTGGAAAATCAACACTTATAAACAAGCTCTCGGGCGGTAAGAAGGCAAAGGTCGAAAACCGTCCCGGCGTGACACGCGACAAGCAATGGGTATCCACCGGAATCGGCATTGACCTACTTGATATGCCGGGTATTCTCTGGCCTAAGTTTGAGGACAAAACAGTTGGTGAAAATCTGGCTCTTACGGGAGCTGTAAAGGACGACATTCTTGATATTGAGTCTCTCGCTATGACTCTTTGCAACAGAATGAGAACTCTTTACCCCGAGCGTCTTGCAGAGAGATACAAGCTTGGCTCACCAGAGGTGTTTGAGGGACTTGACGATTACGAGCTTCTCTGCCTTATCGGTAAAAAACGAGGCTTTCTTGTCTCGGGCGGTGAAATAAACACCGAAAGAACGGCGGATATGCTGCTTGACGAGCTTCGCTCCTCAAAGCTTGGACGTATAACGCTTGACAGAATTTAATTTTTGAGGTATAGATATGCCTGATTATTCTATTGAGAAGGAGCTTATGCTCCGTGGCTATAAAAATATATGCGGAGTTGACGAGGCAGGCAGAGGCCCGCTTTGCGGTCCCATTGTTGCCGCTGCGTGTATTCTCCCCGACGGACTTGTTATTGAGGGTCTTAACGACTCCAAAAAGCTTACCGAGAAAAAGCGCGAGGCGCTCTTTGACGTAATATGTGAGTCGGCTGTGGCTTATTGTATTGCAGAGGCGTCGGTCGAGGAGATAAATGAGCTTAACATTCTTGAAGCAGACCTGCTTGCTATGAGACGCGCTATTGACGGTTTGTCCGTCAAGGCAGACTTTGCAATTATCGACGGCAATATAGCAAGGGATTTTCAGATTCCCGCTATGGCAGTGGTCAAGGGAGATTCAAGGTCTATGAATATCGCCGCGGCATCAATTTTGGCGAAGGTCACAAGAGACCGAATGTGTATTGATCTTGACGCGCAGTACCCTCAGTACGAGATAGCAAAGCACAAGGGCTACGGCACGAAGGCGCATATGGAGGCTCTCCGCAAATACGGTCCATCCCCTATTCACAGAAAAAAATTTATTCGCTTTCTTGACGAGGAAAAATGAGCAACACATTTATAAATGAGCAGGCAAAAAATCTTTTTCTTGGAAAATTTGGCGAGGATGTCGCTGTTAATTTTCTTGAAAAAGAGGGCTACAAAATAGTCGGACGCAACGTTAAATTCGGTCGCCACGAGCTTGATATTATCGCTGAGGATAGGTACTTTCTCGTGTTTGTTGAAGTAAAGACTCGTTCCTGCTCTCATCCCGAGTCAAGTGACTACGGAAATCCCGGACGCGCAGTCACTCAAAAAAAGCGCACGGACACTATCCGCGCTTCGTACGACTATCTCAAAGCCAATCCAACGAAAAAGCAGCCGCGAATTGACGTTATTGAAGTGTTTTTACAGCATGTTGGTGACAATCGCGCAACTCCTCCGCAGATACTTAATATCAATCATATAAGAAACGCATTTGACGCGCGAGGAAAAAAGCTGCACTAACGCAAAAATTCATTGATCGGAGTACATAAAAATGAACTATCAAAGCACCCGTGACCTGTCCGAAACCAAATATTCGGCAGCACAAATCATCAAACAAGGACTTGCAGACGACGGCGGACTTTTTGTTCCCGAGTCTATCCCCGCGCTCACACAGGACGAGATAAGCATGCTTTGCTCTATGTCCTATCCCGAAAGAGCTGCGACTATTCTTTCAAAGTACCTTTCGGACTACACATATGATGAGCTTCTCTGCGACTGTAAGACCGTATATTCCGAGGAAGGCTTCCCCGGTGGAGCTGCACCTCTTAAAAACGTAAATGACAACATCTATTCCTTGGAGCTTTGGCACGGACCTACCGCCGCGTTCAAGGATATGGCTCTCCAGATAATGCCCCGACTTCTCTCTCGCGCGCTCACAAAAACGGGCGAGGACAGAACGGCTCTTATTCTCGTGGCTACCTCGGGTGACACGGGCAAGGCGGCTCTTGAGGGCTACAAGGACGTTGATAAGATAAAAATTATGGTGTTCTACCCTGTCGACGGAGTCAGCCGCGTGCAGAAGCTTCAGATGGCTACGCAGACGGGCTCAAACGTAAACGTATGCGCAATTAAGGGCAACTTTGACGACGCGCAGACGGGCGTTAAGGTCATATTCTCGGACAAGGACGCCGCAGAAAAAATGAATGAGGCGGGCTATTTCTTCTCCAGCGCAAACTCAATAAACTGGGGCAGACTTGCGCCGCAGATAGTTTACTACGTCTCGGCTTACTGCGACCTTTTGAATGACGGCAAAATCAAGATGGGAGACAAGATAAACGTATGCGTGCCTACAGGTAATTTCGGCAACATCTTCGCCGCGTATCTCTCGAAGCTCATGGGACTTCCCATTGATAAATTTATCTGCGCTTCAAACCAGAACAACGTGCTGACGGACTTCTTGAACACAGGAACATATAACAGAAATCGTGATTTCCACTGCACAATGTCTCCCTCTATGGATATTCTTATATCCTCTAACCTTGAGAGACTTCTCTACTTCTCCGCAGGCGCGGAAAAGACTGCCGCTTATATGAAGCAGCTTAACACAGAAGGTCAATACACGGTTGACTCCGATGTGCTCGCCACTATTTCCGAGAATTTCAAGGGATATTACGCAGACGAGGAAAAGACGGGCGCAACAATCAAGGATTATTTTAAGAATCACTCTTACCTTTCCGATACGCATACCGCGGTTGCTCTGTCCTGCGCTGAGCAGTACATCAGCGAGACGGGCGACAAAACTCCCATGGTTGTCGCATCCACCGCAAGCCCCTATAAGTTTGCGGCAGATGTTCTCAAGTCCATTACCGGCAACACCCCCAAGGACGCGCTCAAGGCTCTTGAGATACTTTCCGAGATCTCGGGCACGGAGATATCTTATCCCTTGCGAAATCTCGCAGATAGACACGTAAGATTTACGAATACTATCGAGCATAAGGATATGCTCGCCGAGGTTTTCGCTTTTATTGAAAAATAAACAAAAACGTGTCGCACGCTTTGTCGTGCGACACGAAAATTGAATTATTTGAGAAATCTGCCCTTATCTGCAAGTACGGCAGTCGTGAGGCTTGAAGGTTGCGCAAGCCGTCTCAGACGAGGACTTTGCGCTCTCGGGAGCTACTGCGATCTGCTCTGCTGTGCAATAGGTCTCGCCGTCATGGTAGTAGCAGCTCTTAACCGAGCAGTTGATTCCCTTGATGTGCTTGCATCCGTTCTTTTCCTGATTCATTTTCTTTACCTTACCTTTCGTATTATGGAAGTATGGGCGGCATATATGCCGACACTCATATTATTTGCAATCAGGGTTTTTATTATTCATTGTCGAGGTATTGTATGTCTTTATTTGTTCTGTCCGACCTCCATTTGTCAACAGACTTGTCTACTAACAAGTCTATGGAGGTTTTCGGCATAAGATGGCGGGATTATATGGAAAAGATCCCGAAAAATTGGAATTCAATAGTCTCGGAAAACGACACGGTGATCATCCCCGGTGACATTTCGTGGGCTATG
>JAZNWS010000096.1:0-3553 GCA_045593485.1 Eubacteriales bacterium
TTTTTTCTTTTTTGTGAACTAAACGGGGTTCACTTCATGCAGTCCTTTTATTTTATTCATTTGCCGCGGGAGCGGGGATCTGCGGAGCTGAAAGCTTGGGAGCCTTCATGACCAGCTTGGGGTATTCTCCGCGTCTTACACAGCCCTCGGTGATTATAACCTCTTCAATATCGTCGCGGGAGGGGACGTCGTACATTATTTTCGTCATGAACGATTCCATAATAGAACGAAGTCCGCGCGCGCCCGTGTGTCTCTCGGTCGCAAGGGAAGCGATGGCAGTGAGTGCCTCGTCCTCAAACGAGAGCTTTACGCCGTCCATTGAAAAGAGCTTGATATACTGCTTGATGATCGCGTTCTTGGGCTCCTTGAGTATCTTTACGAGAGCCTCGTTGTCAAGCTCGGAGAGGGAAACTATAACGGGAAGTCTGCCCACAAGCTCGGGGATAAGACCGAACTTAACTATATCGTGAGCTGTAACGTCCTTATATATGCCTGCGCCCTGCTCGGAGACCGACGCAACGGCACTTCCAAAGCCGATGGTATTTCCGCCCTTGCGCTTGCCGATGACCTTGTCAAGTCCGTCAAACGCGCCGCCGCATATAAAGAGAATATTCTCGGTGTTTATCTTGATAAACTCCTGCGTAGGATGCTTGCGTCCGCCCTGAGGGGGAACGTTTGCTTCCGTGCCCTCGAGTATCTTGAGGAGCGCCTGCTGAACGCCCTCGCCCGATACGTCACGGGTGATGGAGCGATTCTCGCTCTTACGGGAGATCTTGTCTATCTCGTCGATATATATAATTCCTTTTTCCGCAAGCTCAATGTCGTAGTCAGCCGCCTGAATAAGACGGAGAAGGATATTTTCAACGTCCTCGCCCACGTATCCTGCCTCGGTGAGAGTTGTCGCGTCAGCAATCGCAAAGGGAACCTTGAGGGTTTTTGCGAGTGTCTGCGCGAGATATGTTTTACCTACACCTGTAGGGCCAAGCAAAAGCACGTTGCTCTTTTGTATTTCAACGTCGTGCTCCTCGGGCTGAGTCTTTACGCGTCTTCTTCTGTGCGAGCCCGACTCGGACTTGTTGAGTATTCTCTTGTAGTGATTATATACCGCTACCGAGAGGGCAATTTTTGCCTCGTCCTGACCGATAACGTACTCGTCAAGAGTTTCCTTTATCTGCATGGGCTTTGGGAGAGTTTCAAAAGAAAGCTCGTGAGTCGCGTGGGTTGCGGTTGACTCGTATATCAGCTCCGAGCAAGCTTCAACGCAAAAGTCGCATATATATACACCCGAAGATGAGGGGATAAGAAAGTTTACCTGATTTTCATTTTGTCCGCAAAAAGCGCAATATCTGAGATTTGAGCTGTGCGGAGTACGATTGTTTTCAGATGCCATGTCGTGACCTTTCAAAAATTATTCGTGCTTGTCGAGTATGCGGTCGATAATGCCGTACTCAAGCGCTTCCTGTGCTGTCATAAAGTAGTCTCTGTCGGTGTCCTTTTCGATCTGCTCGATAGACTTACCCGTGTTCTCGGAAAGAATCTTGTTGAGCATATCGCGGGTGCGGAGGATAAGCTCTGCACGGATCTTGATGTCCGATGCCTGACCCTGCGCGCCGCCGAGAGGCTGGTGTATCATAATCTCACTGTGGGGGAGAGCAATTCTCTTGCCCTTAGTACCCGCGGAGAGAAGGAACGCGCCCATGCTTGCCGCCATACCTATACAGATAGTGGAGACATCGCACTTAATGTACTGCATAGTGTCGTAAATAGCCATACCCGCGGTCACGGATCCGCCGGGGCTGTTGATATAAAAGCAAATGTCCTTTGTAGGATCCTGCGCTTCAAGGAAGAGCATCTGCGCGACCACAAGGGAAGCGGTAGCATCGTTTACCTCATCGGACAAGAATATTATTCTGTCGTTGAGCAAGCGCGAGAAAATGTCGTAGGAGCGCTCGCCGCGTCCCGTCTGTTCAACTACCATAGGAACAAGTGCATTTTTCATATTATAAAGATCCATTATAACTCTGCCTTTCTTAATATATTTGTGTGTAATAGTGCCGCACTTAACACGGGTCACTCGCCGATGTGTCAAGTACGGCACAAATCTGAATTAAGCCTTGATAACTGCAGCTTCCTTTACAAGCTTCATAGCCTTTCTTACGGAAACGTCAGCCTTTACCATAGAGGGCTCAACGAAGCCCTTGAGCTGCTCAACGTCCATATTGTAGTTGGAAGCGAGGAGAGCGAACTCTGCCTCAAGCTCCTCGTCAGTAACTTCAATAGCCTCAACGGCAGCGATGGTCTCAAGAGCGAGTCTTGCCTTAACCTGCTTTTCAGCCTGGGGACGAAGCTGCTCACGGAGAGCCTCAAGGGTAAGACCTGTGTACTTGAAGTACATCTGGAGGTCAAGACCACTCTGACGAAGTCTGTTGTCGTAGTCACGAACAAAGTTCTCTGTCTCAGCAACGAACATAGCCTCGGGAATGTCAGCCTCGAGCTTTTCAATAAGCACGTTGAGAAGTGACTCCTCGAGATTTGCCTCTGCTGCGCTCTCGTGTCTCTTCTGGATTTTAGCCTTCATATCCTCGCGGTATTCAGCGAATGTATCAAATTCGGAAACGTCCTTTGCGAAATCGTCGTCAAGCTCGGGAAGCTCGATCTTCTCAATGGACTTAATGGTCACCTTGAATACAGCGGGCTTGCCTGCAAGCTCCTCTGCGTGATATTCCTCGGGGAAGGTAACGTTTACGTCAAACTCCTCGCCGATAACGTGGCCTGCAACCTGCTCCTCAAAGCCGGGGATGAAGGAGCCGGAGCCGAGCTTGAGGGAATAATCCTCGCCCTTACCGCCTTCAAATGCAACGCCGTCAACAAAGCCCTCAAAGTCGATCTTTGTAACGTTGCCCATTTCAGCAGCAGCGTCAGTTACTTCGATCTCACGGGAGTTTCTTTCTCTTACTATGTTGATCTCCTTGTCGATCTCCTCGTCGGTCACTTCAACAGTGTCCTTTTCAACCTCGATACCCTTGTAGCCCTCGATCTTGCACTCGGGCTTTACGGGAACGATAGCGGAGAGAACGAGACCGTTCTCGTCGATGGAAACAACGTCGATCTCGGGCTGACCAACGGGCTCGATACCAGCCTCTTTAAGAGCTGCCTCGTAGTTTTCGGGAATGAGATCGTTTATAGCGTCCTCATAGAAAACGCCTGCGCCGTACATCTTCTCGATCATAGCGCGGGGAGCCTTACCGGGTCTGAAACCGGGAACGGAGATCTTCTTTACCTGCTTACGGTAAACCTTTTCAACAGCAGCGTCGAATACGGACTTTTCAACAGAGAACTCTATCTTAACCGTGCTCTTTTCTGCCTTTTCAGACTTCAACAAATTCATTTTGAATTCCTCCAAATTTTATCTAATATATTTTTTTCAAAATCGCGGCAAATTTTGCCGATAAATAGTACGCTTCAAAAAAGCATACAATATATTGTATATTTTTTTGTGACTTTTGTCAATAGTTTTTTAGATTTTTAATGGATAAAAACTTAAAAAATCCGA
>JAZNWS010000097.1:0-14600 GCA_045593485.1 Eubacteriales bacterium
AATATAATTTTGATAAGTAAAACCGCAGGACTTGTGTCCTGCGGTTTTTTTGCCTTCCCCTTGAGGGAAAGGTGGATTTGCCAAAGGCAAAGACGGATGAGGTGTAATTTGAGAAATAATAAATACCTCATCAGTCGCATCCGCGACAGCTTCCCCTCAAGGGGAAGCCAAATCAATCGGCTGCTATGATTATCTTGATATCTCCCGTATCCGTAGTTATTTTGCACTTGCCGCCCGTTGTGGTCTCGGGAACATCCTTTCTGCCCGTGTCGGTATCTACAATAAATATCTTGTCGGACAAAAGCGTGCCCTTAACGTTGCCTGTGTCGGTCACAATGGTGATCTCGCCGGCGTCGCATCTCTCGAATTTTACGTCACCCGTGTCCCTCTCAATAGAGAAATTGCCAGAGGCTATAACGTTATTCATAACAAGCTTTCCCGTGCTTGCTTTTGAGGAGAGGTTCTTGCAGGTGATATTTGTGAGTGTTGCATCTCCTGTGCTTGCCTTGAGATTTATGTCGCCCTCACATACTACCGATAAAACTGTGATCTTGCCTGTTGATACCGAAATATCAATACAGCCTGCTGAAAGATTTTCAAGCTTTATATCACCCGTGCTCGCCTTAAAGCTCATCTTGCCCGAGGCAGATGCGGAGCACGTCACGTCGCCCGTGCTCAGGATGACGTTTATATTTTCAAATTTGAAATCATTCGGAATAGATACGTCGCTTGTGTCAGCATTAATGGAAAGGGAGCTGTATTCCGACTGCGGAAGATATACTGTCACGCTTGTCTTACCAAATGAGAAAATTCCAATATGCTCATACCACTTGCGTGTGTCAATTCGCTTTACGGTAAGTGCGCCGTTCACTACTTCAACAGAGTGCTTTAAGTTGTCTTGCTCGTGACAGACAACCTTGCAGTCCTCGTCCTCCGAAGGCAAAAAAGTAATATCGGCAGTATCCGCATCTATGGCTATACTGTCAAATGACTCGCTTATTGTGTGAGTGTTGGTTTCAATTTTAGCTGTGTTAAGCTTTGAAAAATCAAATTTCAACGCCATGATCAAACCTCCGAAAATAAGTGCTCCTATCAGTACCAGAGAAGCCGCAACAATAAGCCAAGCAATAGTTGATTTTTTCATTATGCCTTCTCCTTTCTTATAAACAGACTTTTAAGTCCAAATGCTAATTTTTTAGTGAGTATAATAATACCCTTGGTCGCAGCCTTGCATCCGAAAAACGCAAAGATTGACAGACCCGCAAGCACCAAGCCAGCGGCAAACATTACGATACCCGAATAAATATGCGCGTTGTTGATAAACACAACACCGCCCACGACTCCGTATGCGGCGCCTACAACAGTCAAAGCCACAGCGCACGCGGCAAAGGACACGAAGACCGACCACAGCGCTATTATGACAGACCAGAGAGCAGCGTAAAGAGAAATGATTACCGCAAACGCCGCGATAAGCAGGGAACCCCAAACTGGTGAGCCGACGCAAAGCAATACTATCTCCCACGCCTTCATTTTTCTCTTGGGCTTTATTTTTTCCTTTGCGATCTTGAGCAGGGGAATTTCCGCTATTATCTGGGATGCTGCCTCGTCAACGGAACCAATATCCGCAACAGCCTCTTCCTCGCTCATTCCGTCATCAATACGGTCGTCTATCATTTCGCTGTAAAACAGTATGCTTTCTTTTATGTTATCGTGCGGCAGACCGTTCAGCGCGGCTTGCAGCTCGATGAGAAATTCTTGTTTAGTCATTGCCCGTATCCTCCTTTGTCACAAACTGATATATTGCCATTACCTCACGCCATTCATCCTTAAAATCCTCAATTCGCCCAAGACCCGCCTTTGTTATCTTATAATATTTACGCAGTCTGCCGTTATGCTCCGCAGAGCGAACGGTCAACATATTTGCAAGCTCCAGACGCTTGAGAATGGTGTATAGCGTGGATTCAGACATTTCAATATACGGCTTCATATCCTTGATGATCTTGTAGCCGTAGGATTCTCCATCCTTGATGGCAGCCAGCACGCAAACGTCCAGCAGCCCTCGCTTCAACTGAATATCCATAAAATACTCCCCCTTATGTAATACATCATATCACGAAGTATTGTTCTTGTCAATAGGATTTTGAAAAAATAAAAAAGAGAATAGAAAAAACCCCGCAGAAAAATCTGTGGGGTTTATATAGCCTTCCCCTGCTTGGGGAAGGCATTTATGTAAAATCAAACACAGCCTTATCTCCGTCAAGCTTGAGACGCGCAGAGAACTCCTTGCCGTTTTTGGATACAAAGCCTTGTATGAGAGAAGTCTGCTTTTGCTCGCCGAGCAGAAGTCTTGCGTTTGCTATTGAAATAGGTCGCTTGCAGATTATGCCGTTTATCTTGAATTTGCATCCGTCCTTGTATCCTGTGCATCCGTAACTGTACTTGCCCTTGACTACGTTCTTTCCGCAGACAGGGCATATACCCACCACGTCGCCGAAAAATCCCGTGTCGGTGTCAAGCTCGGGCGAGGTCTCTTTCTTCTGGAATACAAGAGCTATCTCGTCCTCGGCAAGCTTTACGCTATCAGATACCGTCATATCTCCGCGGTACACCTTTTTGAGCGCCTGACCGAGAACACTTGTCTTGTACTTATCCATTGAAATGTTCATTATCATAAGCTGCTCGATAAGATATTCGCCGTCGGGCAGAATGGTATAGACGTCTTTTTTGAGCTGAATGTATTTTGATTTGCAAGCGTTGTCAATAATACCCGTGCGGGTTGCCTCCGTGCCAAGCTCAAGGCCCTCGAAAATCGCGCGATAATCCTCGTCGTCATTCTCGGGTGTATCGCTATCCGTCTTTTCGGACAGATTCGCCTTGTCCTCGCGGAAGGGGTTTTTCAGATAATTGTTGAGTGTCTCAACAGTATAATGCTTTGGCGGGCTGGTCTGCTTTTCGGATGGCTTGAAGTCAATGTTGACCTCGTCGCCCTTCTCAAGCGGAGGCAGTATCTTGTCTTTTTTCTCGGAGTCGTCAAATCGCATAAAGCCCTTTTGCAGTATGATAATTCCCTTGAGGGTAAACTGCTCGTAGCCACCGACGTCAATGACTATTTCAGTCTTTTGCGCGATGCAGTCCTCGTCGCAGAATACGGATACGAAACGGCGGAAGACCGTCTGATAAACAAGCATCTCCTTGTCGGTCAGGCTTTCTTTTTTTGGTATCTTATACGTAGGCGTGAGCGCTGAATGGCTCTCTATTTTGGAGTCGTCGAATATACTCTTTTTGTCCTTGAAAACAACGGGATAGCCGATATTTTTAATATTATTGATAATTTTCTTTATCTTGTCCTTTTCGGCGGTCGCAAGATATTCGGAGTTTGTTCTCGGATACGTCAGATATCCAGCCTCGTACAGCTTTTGAACTATATCAAGGCTCTCGGACATTGACATCTTATATTTTTTGGAGAGCAGATTCTGGAGCTTTGAAAGGGAAAACAGCTTGCCTGGGTTTATGGTCTCTTTTTTTGTCTTTTTGGAGATGACTATTGCCTTTGACGCATTATACTTCTCACAAAGAGCCTGAACGCCCGAAAAGTTGTCCTGCTCAAATTTTACCTTGGAGACAAGCTCGATTTCCTCGTCCTTGGTTTTTTCCTTGGAAACAGCCACATAATATATGCTGGGGACAAAATTCCTTATCGACATATCGCGCTCGTAAATTGCGCGGACGATGGGCACGATAACTCGTCCAACGCGGAGCAGAGTTCCTGTTTTGAGTGTCGCGTATCGCGTGAGATTGACTCCGTAAAGCCAGTCTATATACGTGCGCGCAAAGCCCTCGTTTGCAAGACTGTCGTATTCCTGCTCGTCCTTCATCTCGGTCAGTGCCTTGCCGACCGTTTCGGGAGTCTGGTCGGGGAGCCAGAGACGGACGAATCTGCGCTTTGGCGAGCCGTCCTCATTTTTCTCGTCGAGCGCGCCCGTGTGAATCACGCAAAGACGGACAATTATCTCACCCTCGCGGTCGGAGTCTCCCGCGTTGACTATTCTGTCGGTCTCGGGGCGGGTGCAGAGATATTTTATGGTCTCAAATTGCTTCTGTACTCCCGCGTCAACCTTTTTATCCGCGCCGAGACGGAGCTTAAACTTAAAATCCTCGGGGAAGCAGGGCAGACCCTCCATAGACCATTTACCGCTAAGCCCCGTGTAATCCTCAATGTCGCATAGCGAAAAAAGGTGACCGAATGCCCACGTCACGACGTAAGCGCCACCCTCGAAATATCCGTTTTTCTTTTGCATCTGTATGCCGAAATTCTGCGAGATACCCGAAACGATATTTCTCGCAAGACTCGGCTTTTCAGCAATAATTACCGTCATATACACACCTGCGATGAGAATAAATAATATAATATATAATTTTAACATACTTTTGCCAACTTGTCAATAATTTGAAAACAAACTCGTTTTCAAAGCCGTTTTACGCGTTGTCAAATAACAAATATCGCAAAAAGCATTGACAAAATCCCAAACTTGTTGTATAATCAACTTGTAAAATATGATTACAATGGGTAGTTTTGGGAACTATCCGTCCCCCAATTTTAAGAGAGGAATTTTACATTATGAACGAGTATATTATTCTTACGGACTCATCCAGCGACCTTTCCGCATCCGTTATGAAGGAGCTTGGCGTAGCCGCTATATCACTTGAGGTAAACATTGACGGCGTTGGAACAAAATATAACGATGAGCTTGATCCCAAGGAGTTTTACGACTTTATAAGAACAAAGGCGGGCGCTAAGACCAGCGCTGTAAATATGGATAGATTCAAGGAGTTTTTCGAGTCTTATCTCAAAGAGGGCAAAGATGTTATCTATATAGGATTTTCCTCCGGACTTTCCGTGACTTACACAAACGGTAAAAACGCTATCGAGGAGCTTGCAGAGGAATATCCTGATAGAAAGATAGTAGCTATCGACTCACTTTGCGCGTCTCTCGGTCAGGGGCTTCTCGTGGCTCTTGCGGCAAGAAAGCAGGCTGCGGGCGCGGATTTTGACGAGGTCGTATCTTACGTTGAGAACACAAAGCTCAACCTCTGCCATTGGTTTACGGTTGACGATCTGTTCTTCCTCAAGCGCGGAGGACGTGTGTCTGCGGCAACCGCGGTGCTTGGAACTATGCTTGCGATAAAGCCCGTTATGCACGTTGACAATGACGGACATCTTGTAAACGTTGCAAAGGCAAGAGGACGCAAGGCCGCAATAACCGAAATAGCAAATAAGCTCACCGAAACGGGCATCAACCCTGAAAGTCAGCTTATATATATCTGTCACGGAGACTGCTATGACGACGCAAAGCTCCTCTCGGATATGATAAAGGAAAAATACCCCAACTGTGAAATTATGATAGACTACACGGGACCTGTAATAGGAGCGCACTCCGGTCCCGGCACGCTTGCATTGTTCTTTATAGGAACACAGAGATAATTTTGGAGGAATTCTGATGGCAATCACAGGAAAACTATTCCGTAGTATGGTGATTTCCGCCGCAAACACGCTTTATACCAAGAGGGAAGAGGCTAACAACCTCAACGTTTTCCCCGTGCCTGACGGAGACACGGGAACGAATATGAGCCTTACAATGAGTACGGTATCCAAGGTGGAGAATGATCTCCCCGTGGGCGCGTGCGCAGAAAAGGTTGCAGCCCTCATGCTCCGCTCCGCAAGAGGAAACTCGGGCGCGATACTCTCACTATTCTTCAGAGGCTTTGGTAAGGCGCTGAAGGGTAAGGACGAGTGTACAAGCGAGGATCTTGTTGCGGCATTCAAGAAGGGTACGTCGGAGGCTTACCGCGCGGTAATGAAGCCTACCGAGGGAACAATTCTTACGGTTATGCGAGTTGCGTCGGAGAACGTCGCCGAGGCTTATGAGGAAGACAGTAGCCTTGATGTTCATATACTTTTCGAGATGTTCGTGAAGTCTGCAGAGTACACTCTTTCGCAGACTCCCGAAATGCTTCCCGTGCTGAAGCAGGCTGGCGTCGTTGACGCGGGCGGCTTTGGTTTTGTTTGCGTTGCCAAGGGAATGCAGGACGCTCTTGAGGGTAGATTTTCGGAGAAGGAAGAGGCAGAGGAGATCAGCGAGGAGAAGCTGTCGGGCGAGGCGGCTAACTTTGCTGAATTTGAAACGGGAGACATCCAGTTCGGTTACTGTACGGAATGTATTATTGACAAAAATGAGCAGTATCTCGGCGAGGATACGTCGGGCGAGCTTTACGATTTTATAAAGAGCATCGGCGATAGCGCGGTGTTTGTGGATGACGAGAATATTATCAAGCTCCACATACATACGAACGATCCCGGCGCGGTGCTCACAAGAGCAATTCAATTCGGAAGTCTTGCCACCGTCAAGATAGAGAATATGAGAAATCAGCATACGGCGCTTAAATCCGGCGCTGATAAGCAGTCCGCTCCCAAAAAGGAAAAGATCAAGATCGAGAAAAAGTACGGTTTTGTGAGCGTTTGTATGGGTGAGGGAATAAAGAATATGTTTACCGACATCGGTGTTGATACTGTTATTGAGGGCGGACAGACAATGAACCCCTCAACGCAGGATATTATCGACGCGGTAATGAAAACCCCCTCGGAGTACGTCTTTGTGCTTCCCAATAACAAGAATATCTGCATGGTCGCGCGACAGGCGGCTGAAATAGTGAAGAAGAGAAAGGTTATCGTGCTTCCCACGGAGACCGTGGCGCAGGGAATGTCCGCTATGATAGCATATAATCCCGACGGCGATCTTGACTCGGTCGTTGCTGAAATGAAGCACGCGATGTCTATGGTGACGTCCATGTCGGTCACTTACGCCGTCAGAGACACGGAAATAGACCGATTCAAGATTTCCAAGGGACAGTTCCTCGGTCTTGTTGAAAACAAGATAGCCTGTGTGACTGACACCAGTCAGTCCTGTATGAGACAGCTTATCCGCGGAATGACGGGCGCATCATTTGTCACCGTGTTCTACGGTAAGAATATATCTGAGTCCGAAGCATCCTATATAGGAAGACTTATCTCGGACAAGGTCGGCGGCGGCTGCGAGGTCGCAGTTCTTGAGGGCGGTCAGCCTATTTACGATTATATAATATCGGTTGAATAATAAAACAAAAATACGACGGCAGAAGCCGGCGGATTTTTTATGTACTTTATCAGAAATCAACTTCTGTGTCGTAGTAGCAGCACTTAAGAAGCTTTTCCATTTCCTCAACGGAAATTGCTCTGGGGTTAGAGCCTGTGCAAGCGTCTGCAACTGCGTTCTTTGCGATTTCGGGAAGTCTCTCAAGGAACACTTCCTCGGGAACGAAGCCCTGCTCGCAAGGATAGCTGTCTGCGCCGTAGTTCTTAATGCACTGAGGAATGTTGAGCGCGTCATTCATGCCACGGAGGAATGCGATGAGGTTTGCAACCTTTTCGTCGTCATTTGCGCCGCCAAGTCCCATGTAATCAGCGATAACGCCGTATCTTGCCTTAGCTACGGGATCCTTTGCGTTGAACGCGATAACCTTAGGAAGGTACATAGCGTTAGCCGCACCGTGAATGATGTGAGCTCCGTAGTCAGCGAATATTGCGCCGGTCTTGTGAGCCATAGAGTGAACTATGCCGAGGAGGGCGTTGGAGAATGCCATACCAGCAAGGCACTGCGCGTTATGCATAGAAGCGCGCTTGGTCATATCTCCGTTGTAAGAGTCAACGAGGTCCTTCTGGATCATCGTGATAGCAAAAATAGCGAGAGGATCGGTGTACTCGCAGTTGCAAGTGGAGACATACGCCTCAACTGCGTGAGTCATAGCATCCATACCTGTGTGAGCAACAAGCTTCTGGGGCATTGTCTCAGCAAGTTCAGGGTCAACGATAGCAACGTCGGGAGTGATCTCGAAGTCTGCAAGAGGATACTTGATGCCCTTGTCATAGTCTGTGATTACAGAGAAAGCTGTAACCTCGGTAGCAGTACCGGATGTGGAGGGGATAGCTACGAATTTAGCCTTCTTACGAAGCTCGGGAATACCGAAAACAACGCACATCTCCTCAAAAGTGATCTCGGGATACTCGTACTTGATCCACATAGCCTTAGCAGCGTCGATAGGCCGGCCGCCGCCCATAGCAACGATCCAGTCGGGCTGGAACTCAGCCATAACTGCTGCGCCGTTCATAACTGTGGTAACGGAGGGGTCGGGCTCAACGCCTTCGATAATTCTGATCTCCATACCTGCTTCCTTGAGGTAGCTTTCAGCCTTCTGGAGGAAGCCGTTCTTCTTCATTGCGCTTCCGCCGACAACGATAACAGCCTTGTTACCCTTAAGGTTTTTAAGGTTCTCGAGTGCGCCCTTACCGTGGTAAAGGTCGCGGGGGAGTGTAAATCTTGCCATTTGTTTATTTCTCCTTTTTAATTATATTTTTTAGCGAGTACATTATAACATACCCTGAATGGCTTTTCAAGATGGTTGTTAAAAAAATCACAACCAAAACTCAAAATCGGTATAATTACCAAATACTCTATGGATTTTTTAGGCATATATGCCATACTAATTTGAGACTGTGAGAAGTAAATCTTATACTGTCATTTTGGTATAACCGCTTTGCTTGCACGCAAAAACAAGGCAGGAATAAAAGCCTGCCTTGTTTTATATAAGCCCCAGTTTTACAAATGCGTTATATATGCCATCGTCGTTGACGTCGGTCGTTATAAGGTCTGCGACTGCCTTTATGTCGTCCGATCCGTTGCCCATACAAACGCCGATATTTGCAAACTGTATCATTTCAAAGTCGTTTCCGCTGTCGCCAAACGCGATAGTGTCACACAGAGGCGCGCCGACTATTTCCATAAATTTTTTAATTCCGCTCGCCTTGGTTATGCCGTCAAAGTTGACCTCGCCGTAATAGGTCTCACGCTTACCGTCGGGGGCTTTGCCGAGACTGTATGTGACGACCTTGAAATAGTCGCCGAGCAGGCTTGACATTTCATTTATTCCGTAAGGGGAGTGATAATACGCAAGCTTTTCAATGTTTGTGTGCGCCTTGGGGTTTTGAGTGGTCACTGCGTTTCCGATAACACTCTCAATAAGCTCAGGCGTGCTTCCGCGTTCTACCATAAAGCTGCGTATTTTCTGTAGGTCGTCGGGCTCAACGTATAGAGCGTCCTTTGTCTGCAAGCAGTAATACATTCCGTGACTGTGAAAAAAGTCGATAATAAAGCTTAATTTTTCAGGCGCGCAGTAGGAGGAGAATATCTCCTTGCCCTGATATTCGAGATATGCGCCGCAACAGCACAGAAGTCCGTCAAATTCCACCGCCTTGAGTAGCTGAGGGTATATCTGCGACTTCTGTCTGCCTGTTGCAACTATTATTTTGTGTCCGTTTTTTTGCGCCAATTTGAGAGCCTCGACGGTTGACTCGGGAATAACACCCTCAAAGTTTACAAGTGTTCCGTCAACGTCAAGAAAAATATATTTCGTGTTCATTTGCTCCGTCCTTTTTTGCGGAAGATACCTTGCCCGCAAAAGCTTGAATTTTGATTATATCTACTGAATTATATCAAAATTTTATAACAATGTCAAGACGGATGGATTAATTGACGCTTATTTCTCTTGGCTCTCCTTCTGCTTTTCCTCAAGTCTTCTTTTCCTGTTGCGCTTTTTGATGGATTTTATAAGAACAACTATTCCAAACGCTATCGCGCAGCCCGTGAGCGTAAAGGGCAGGCAAGCCACGAAAGCGATAGCAAGAGCCGAGCAGACGTCACCAAATACCTCCCAGCCGTCCTTAAACGCGCCACTTATCTTTTCGCCGAAGGTCTCCTTAACCTCAACGTATTCCTCAACCTCGCGGATATTGAGATATACCGTGGAGTATGCTATCTTGCTGTCGTAAAGACGGATCTGTGTCTCGTACGCCTCAATCTCCGCAATTACGTTATAAAGCTTATCCTGAATTTCAATAAGATAACCGATATTACCGTAGTCGGTGTACTCCTCGTAGAGCTTTGTCAGAGCTTCCTTTTCCATCTCGAGCACTTCAATGCGGGATTTAATATCGTAATATGTGTTTGTCACCTCGTCGGAGTTGCTTGAGGACGACGTTATTTTGAGTATTTCGCCCACGCCGTCGTTAAAGCCGTCAAGGTTCTCGGCGGGAATGCGGATCGTATAGTCTGCATAGCGCGAACCGCCCTTGCTGTTTACGCCGTGGCCTGATACGGATGAGCTTTCAATATATCCGCCGAGTCTGTCGCAAAGCTCCTCAACGAGCGTCACAGACTCATCAAAGCTCAGGGTCTGCGCGGAAATACGGACGGTCTTTATTATTTTTCGCTCGTATTCCGAGGGGTCCTTGATGCTTGAGCCGATGTTGACGTCAATAGAATCAGACACCCCGGGCTTTTCGGGCGCCATTTCCGCGCCGCCCATATATGCATCATTTTTGTTAGCGGCGCTGTCGCAGGACGTCATCGTGAACGCGATAGCCGTAACGAGTATAAGACATAAAGCTAAAATTCTGATTTTTTTCATAATAGTTCCTTTCCGTCGCAAAAAGCGACCTTATAAGCAGATTTTTGGAGCTTTTTTGCTCCTCTACCTATAAGGTCGCCAAATTTTTTATTAGGTTACATTTTTTTGATTTTTTTGAAAATTTTTTATCCAAGCTTTGCAAGTGCCGAAAGCACGCCGTCAAGGTTCTCTCTGTACTTGGCAAGCTTTGCACGCTCGCCGTCGATTACTGCCGCGGGAGCCTTGGAAACGAAGCCCTCGTTTGAAAGCTTCTTTTCAATTCTTTCGATCTCGCCGAGAAGCTTTTTGCGCTCGCCCTCAAGTCTTGCTTTTTCCTTTTCAAAGTCGATAATATCGGAAAGGGGAAGGTAAATTGTGCAAGCGTCGGTGATTATCTGTACCGCGTTGTCGGCGGAGACATCACTCTCATCAAACTTATCCGCAACTATAACCTCGGAGGCGGATGCAAGACGGCTGAAGAATACCGCAGACTGCTCGCCGAAAATGCTCTGATACTTGGTTTCAATATAAACCTTTGCCTTGCGGGAGGGAACAACGTTCATCTCGCTGCGGCGGGTTCTTATAGCCTTGATGGCGTCAATTATCTTGCCCATCTCGTCAGCCTGCTGAGTAAAGCAGAGAGTCTCGGAGTATTTGGGATATTCGGAGATCATGATGCTCTCGCACTCGTGGGGAAGACTCTGATAAATCTCCTCTGTGATAAAGGGCATAAAGGGATGCAGGAGCTTCAAAATACCTGTGAGGACGTAAGAGATAATGTTCTGACAGATGAGATTTGCCTCTGTCTCCTTGTCGTTAAGTCTTGCTTTCGCAAGCTCGATATACCAGTCACAGAAGATATCCCAAGCAAAGTCGTAGATAGCCGAGAGAGCAACGCCGACCTCGAACTTGTCAAGCGCGCCTACTACGTTCTCTACGAGCTTGTTGTATTCGTTGAGTATCCACTTGTCCTCGAGCGCAAGCTTGTCGGACTCGGGAAGCTTTATTTCATCAATAGTAAGGTTCATTCTTACGAATCTCGACGCGTTCCAGAGCTTGTTTGCGAAGTTTCTTGCCGCTTCGATCTTCTCATCCGAGAACCTCATGTCGTTTCCGGGGGAGTTACCCGTTGCGAGCGCAAAGCGGAGTGCGTCCGCGCCGTAGGTCTTTATAACCTCAAGCGGGTCAATACCGTTGCCGAGAGACTTGGACATCTTGCGTCCCTGCGCGTCTCTTACAAGACCGTGAATAAATACGGTAGAGAAGGGCTTTTCTCCCATATGCTCAAGTCCCGAGAATATCATACGCGATACCCAGAACGTGATAATGTCGTATCCTGTGACAAGAACGCTTGTGGGATAGTATTTCTTAAGATCCTCTGTGGACTCGGGCCAGCCGAGAGTAGAGAAGGGCCAAAGGGCAGACGAGAACCACGTATCAAGCACGTCGGGGTCCTGACGGACTGCTCCGCCGCACTTGGGACAGGTGCAGATGTCGGTCTTGGAGACGGTCATCTCGCCGCACTCGTCGCAATAGAACGCGGGAATTCTGTGTCCCCACCAAAGCTGAAGATACACCAGTCAAGAATATTGTTCATCCAGTTAAAGTAGTTTTTTGAGAAGCGCTCGGGAACGAAGTTGACGTCACCGCACTCAACAGCCTCGATAGCGGGAGCTGCGAGAGGCTTCATCCTAACGAACCACTGGTCGCTCGTCAGAGGCTCGACTGTCGTGCCGCAACGGTAGCAAACGCCAACGTTGTGGTCGTGAGGCTCAACTTTTACGAGATAGCCCTGCGCTTCAAGGTCAGCAACGAGCGCCTTGCGGCATTCGTATCTATCCATCCCTTCGTACTTGCCCGCGCCTGAATTCATAGTCGCGTCGTCGTTCATAACCTTTATCTGCTCAAGGTTGTGTCTCTGACCTACCATAAAGTCGTTGGGGTCGTGCGCGGGGGTGATCTTAACGCAACCCGTACCAAATCCGATCTCAACGTAATCGTCGGCAATGACGGGAATTTCTCTGTTTACTATGGGAAGAAGAACCTTCTTGCCGATAAGGTGCTTTGTCTTTTCGTCCTCGGGGTTGACTGCGACAGCGGTATCACCGAACATAGTCTCGGGACGTGTGGTAGCTACCTCAACGTAGCCGTCCTCGCCAATGATGGGGTACTTTATGTGCCAGAAAAATCCGGGCTGATCCTTGTACTCAACCTCTGCGTCGGAAAGCGCGGTAAGACATCTGGGACACCAGTTGATAATACGGTGACCGCGGTAGATAAGTCCCTTGTCGTAAAGGTTTACGAATACCTCGCGAACTGCGTGGGAGCAGCCCTCGTCCATTGTAAATCTCTGACGTGACCAGTCACACGACGCGCCGAGCTTTTTGAGCTGACTTGTGATGCGCGCCTCGTATGTGTCCTTCCAACCCCATACACGCTCAAGGAATTTCTCTCTGCCGAGGTCGTAGCGTGTAAGACCCTCGTCAACGCGGAGTCTTTCCTCAACCTTTATCTGCGTAGCGATTCCCGCATGGTCTGTACCGGGTACCCAAAGGGTGTTGTAGCCCTGCATTCTCTTATAACGAACGAGAATGTCCTGCAGAGTCTCATCAAGCGCGTGACCCATGTGGAGCTGACCTGTGACGTTCGGAGGGGGAATAACTACCGAAAACGCGGGATTTTCATTCTTCGCGTCGGGTGTAAAATAACCCTTTTCGCACCAATTTTCATAAATTCTGTCCTCAAACTCGGAGGGAGAATATGTTTTTGGAAGCTCATTGTAAGAATTCATTTTTTAATCTCCTGTATTTTTTGAAATTGATTTTGAAATAAAAAACGCCCGATATGCAAAATGCACATCAGGACGCAATAAGCGCGGTACCACCTAGTTTATATTTGCCGATAGGCAAATATCTCTCAACTGTTATAACGGAACAACCGTCGCGGACTACACAGCATACGCCTTCACCCACACCGCTCACGGACGACTTCAACTGCTATCCTTGTAGGCTCGCACCGACCGCCCACTCTCTGCAAAGAACTCACAATTTACTACTCCCGCTCAAAGCGTTTGATAAAATTACACTATATTATAACAAATAAAAACAGGCTTGTCAATGATTTTCAAAAAAATTCTCGGGCGTTACGCCCGAGAATTTAATATTACGTTTTATTCAATCGGCTCAAAGTCAGACGCAGGATGCTTGCAGAGAGGACAGATAAAGTCCTCGGGGAGCGGGTCACCCTCGTAGATATAGCCGCATATCTTGCACACGTATCCCTTTGTCTTGGGCTTCTGCGGCTTTGGCTTGACGTTGGCGTGATAGTAGCTGTAGGTCATAGTCTCGGCGTTGGATATCACCTGTGCGTCAACCACCTTGCAGATAAACATAACGTGCGTGTCAAGGTCGATAAACTTCTCGGTTTCGAGAGAAATATACGAATTTATATATTTTGTCAGATATCCGAGACCGTTCTTTGAGCGGGGAAGGAACTCACCGCCGAGCTTGTCCGTGTTTCTTCCGCTCTTGAAGCCGAATTTTTCAAAGATTGAAAAGGGGGTGTCAACGGTAAGACAGTTTATATTCATCTTACCCGTGTTTTTTACTACCTCGTAGGTATAGTTTGACTTGTTTATAGTCACCGCAACTCTCGCGGGCGAGCCTGTGACCTGCATTATGGAGTTAAGGATACAGCCCGTGTCCTTAACACCGTCGTTGACTGTCACAACGTAAAGACCGTAGCCTATTTTGAATAAAGCCTTGGGATCCATATATTTACCTCCTTGGAGTTTGTTGTGTTTGTAGACTTATTATACCATAAAACATATGAGATTTCAATATAGTTTGAAAAAACACGAAAAAATTTTCAAAAGCCCTTGACAAAAGTAATTTTATTTGATATAATACACAAGTCGTCACAAAACGGCATGCTGGTATGGCTCAGTCGGTATCTTACCACCTTCGGTGGTTTTGCACTACCTCGTTGCGCCACACCGCTCATACTTCGCTGGTATGGCTCAGTCGGTAGAGCACGTCATTGGTAATGACGAGGTCATCAGTTCG
>JAZNWS010000098.1:0-3427 GCA_045593485.1 Eubacteriales bacterium
CCCGTGAATGAAATTGGTATCCTATTACCCGTAGGGCGGGGGTTTACTCCCGCCGCAAATAATCGATTACCGATTGCAAACGGCGGCAGCAAGCCACCGCCCTACCACGAAATAATCAATTACCCGTGAATGATATTGGTATTCGATTACCCGTAGGGGAGTGCCTTGGTGCTCCCGCAAATAATCGATTACCGATTGCAAACGGCGGCAGCAAGCCATTATTTGCAAGCCAATCCCCTCCGCTGCGGCAAAAAGCCGCAGCACCTCCCCTACCGCGCGCTGCACTCTGCCCTCTACGCAGTTAGCTCCTCTCCCGTCGGGAATTTTTTAACTTTTTTTGAAAATTTGATATTGAGTTAACAATTTTGCTGTATAATGCTATATAATAATGAAAAGAATCGCAATTCGGAGGTTTTTATGTTCAACATTATGGTCGTTGAGGACGACACAAACTCACGCAAGCTTATGTGTACCGTGCTTGAGCAGTACGGCTATAATACCCTCCCCGCCATCGACGGAGTTGACGCTCTCGAGGTGCTTGAGAAAAAGCACGTTGACCTTATCGTGCTCGATATAATGATGCCCAGAATGGACGGCTTTGAATTCACGCAGGTGCTTCGTCAGTCGGGCTGCAACATTCCGATACTTATGGTGACCGCAAAGCAGTCCCCCGTTGATAAGCGCCGTGGATTCATAATCGGCACGGACGACTATATGACAAAGCCAATTGACGAGGAGGAGATGGTGCTTCGCGTGGGCGCGCTGCTGCGCCGTTCAAAAATCGCGAGCGAGAGAAAGCTTACCGTGGGCAAAACTACCTTGCATTACGACTCCCTCACCGTCACGACCGACGACCGAGGCGAATACGAGCTTCCCCAAAAGGAATTTATGCTCCTGTTCAAGCTCTTGTCCTACCCGGGCAAGATATTCACACGCCGTCAGCTTATGGACGAGATATGGGATATGGAGAGCGAGAGCGACGAGAGAACCGTGGACGTTCACGTCAGCCGTCTCCGTGACCGCTTCAGAAGCAACGCGGACTTTGAGATAATAACCGTCCGCGGACTCGGATACAAGGCGGTAATTCTCAAATGAGCAGAAAAAAAGTCATCACGAATATAAATCTGAAGCCCGACCTGCAAAAAATCAAGGCGAGGTATTCAATTCGCTTTTACTTTGTCCTTATAGTATTCACAATAATTGCGGCAACCGCTGCCGTGACGGGCATAGTTTTCTTTTTGCTCAGCCTCCTCCCCGCTATAAAAAACACCCTTTACACCTCCCTGTACCCCGTGCTTGCGGCGTTTGGAGTTGCGTGTATAGTTATAGGCACTGCCGCCTCCGCAATAATATCAAAATTCGTGCTTGCGAGAATAAAGAACGTTCAGGACGGTATGCGAGAAATATCCAAGGGCAACTTTTCGGTGCGAGTCAAGGAAAAGGACAGAAAAAACAAGCTCTCGGAGTTTGGCGAGCTTGAGCGCGCGTTTAACAAGATGGCGTCCGACCTTGACGGAATCGAGCTTTTCCGCAACGACTTTATAAACAACTTCTCGCACGAGTTCAAAACCCCGATAGTTTCAATAAAGGGCTTTGCGCGTCAGCTCCAGAGCGAAAATATCACCGACGAGCAGCGCCGTGAATACGTTGGAATAATATCCTCGGAGTCGGACAGACTTGCGAAAATGTCCACCAACATCCTGCTCCTCACAAAGCTTGAAAATCAGCAGATAGTAAGCGAAAAAACGACCTTTTCACTTGACGAGCAGATAAGAAACTGCATTATTTTGCTTGAAAATCTCTGGAGCGAGAAAAATATCGAGCTTGACCTTGACCTGCCCGACTCGGTGGAGTACAACTTCAACGAGGAAATGCTCTCTCACGTGTGGATAAATCTTATCACAAACGCGATAAATTTCACGGGCGAGTGTGGAAAAATAACAGTCACCCTCACAGAAAACGAAAATTCCGTCACCTGCTCTATCGCGGACAACGGAATTGGAATGGACAGCGAGACTATGGATAGAATTTTTGAAAAATTCTATCAGGGCGATAAATCCCACCACGGCGGCGGCAACGGCATAGGACTTAACATCGTCCATCGAATTATTGCCCTCGCGGGCGGTGAAATAAAGGTTGAAAGTAAGCTCGGCGAGGGCTCGACCTTTACGGTGATTCTGCCAAGATAAAAAAATCCACTGCGACGCAGTGGATTTTTTTATAGCTCTATCTATAAGCCGGGTTCTGTAATCGACGGTTATCAATCTTTGCCTTCCGTCACCGAAAAGCTCCGCCGCAAGCGGCGTGCCACCCCACAGTATCCTTACGGAGCTTGGGACGTCCTTCCCATAGGGTGTTGCTTTAGGTAGGGTTTACAGCAAACCTATGTTACCATAGGAGTGGGTGAGCTCTTACCTCGCCTTTCCATCCTTACTGCTTTAGGGGAAATTGGTTGCAGAAGCTTTGTTCTTGAGTCCGTCGCCGTACTGGGTACGGCAGGGCTCATGAACGGAGCTAAACAACCGCATAAAATGAAATCCGCAAGGATTTCTACCTTAGAGAAAAAAGCTCTGATTTTCAGATTACCTTGTATTCCCTTGGTCGCGGTTGTTGTTCTGCGCCTATTTCACCAAAGAAGCGGTTTATTTCTGTTGCACTTTCCCGACAGTTGCCTGTGGCTGACGTTATCAGCTACCCTGTCCCAAGAAGCCCGGACTTTCCTCACACGGATACCTTTCGGCGTGACCGCGCGCGACCGTCCGACAAAGCTACGATAGGTATTATACCAAAATTTTTTCGCTGTGTCAACTGAAAATTTCAAATTCTATCAAAGTTGCGCGACAGTTATTGACTTTTTGCGGGATATGTGATAAAATTAAATGTTAGATAAATAAAAAAGAGGTTTTCAAATGAAAATTGGATTTGTTTCCCTCGGCTGTCCCAAAAATCAGCTTGACACCGAGGTAATGCTGCACGAGGTCGCGTCGGCGGGCTACGAGATAACCCCCGAGGACACCGAAGCGGACATAATAATAATCAACACCTGCGCCTTTATTGAGTCGGCAAAGAAAGAGGCTATCGACAATATCCTCGACATAGCGTGGCTCAAGGAGCACAACGGTCTTGGCGGCATAATCGTCACGGGCTGTATGGCAGAGCGTTACGGCAAGGAAATACTTGAGGAATTTCCCGAGGTCGACGGAGTGCTCGGCGTTGGAAGCATACACAATATAGTCCCCGCTATCGAGTGCGTCGCGGCTAACATGAAAAAGAAAAAGAACAAGGAGAGATATTACTCCTGCGAGGATAAAAACATGGTGCGTCTGGGCGGTGACAGAATACTCACCACGCCCGAATACGCGGCTTACCTCAAGATATCCGAGGGCTGTGACAACCGCTGTACCTACTGCGCTATCCCCGACATACG
>JAZNWS010000099.1:0-1943 GCA_045593485.1 Eubacteriales bacterium
TAAGTACCCTTGAGGTAGCCGTAGCTCTCCTCAAAGCCGAAAATGTACGAGCCCTGACCGCTCTTTTCGTGATTCTTGATTACCTCGCCGATAAACTTAAAGCCCGTAAGCACGTTAAATATCTCAACTCCGTGCGATTGACAGATCTTGGAGGCAAGCTCGGGCGTCACGATAGTCTTTGCGGCATAGGGGAGAGGGGGCATGGTGTTTGTCTGCTCGTAAGCCGTGATTATATAGTCAAGGAGGAGCGCGCCCATCTGGTTGCCCGTGATGGTTCTGAACGAGCCGTCCTTGGTTCTTGCAACAACGCCAACTCGGTCAGCATCGGGGTCGGTAGCAATTATAAGGTCGCTTCCCACCGTGTTTGCAAGCTCAATACCGAGAGAGAATACCTCCGCATACTCGGGGTTGGGCTTCTCAACTGTGGGGAAATTGCCGTCTATTACGCACTGCTCATCAACCGTGTAGAGATGCTTGAGTCCCGTTCTCTTGAGGATCTCGGGAACGAGCTTGTGTCCCGTGCCGTGAAGGGGAGTGTAAACTATTTTGAGGTCGTCAGATACGTTCTTTACCGCATTGAGATTTACCGCCTGCGCCTGAACCTGAGTAAGATACTTTTCGTCGATCTCGTCACCGATTATAGTGATAATACCCGACTTTACGCCCTCGTCAAAGTCCATTCTCTTAACACCGTCAAAGATGTCAACCTTTGCAATCTCAGCACTTACTGTGTCCGCGTGCTCGGGGGGGAGCTGTGCGCCGTCCTCCCAATAAGCCTTATATCCGTTATACTGCTTGGGATTGTGAGATGCCGTTATGTTTATACCCGCAACGCATTTCAGCTCACGGAGAGCAAACGAAAGCTCGGGTGTGGGTCGAAGCGCGTCAAAAATGTAAACGGGAATTCCTGCCGCCGCGAGCACCTCTGCGGATACGTGCGCGAAAAGCTCGGAATTGTTTCTGGAGTCGTATGCGATAGCCACGCCGTCTGCCGCTCTGCCTTCCTTCAAAATAAGGGAAGCAAGGCCCTGCGTTGCGTGAGCGACGGTGTAGATATTCATCGCGTTCATACCAACCTTCATTGTGCCGCGGAGTCCCGCAGTACCAAAGGACAGATAAGATGAAAAGCGGAATTTTATCTCGTTTTCGTCATCTTTGATTGACAAAAGCTCCTGCTTTTCTGCCTGGGAAAGAACGGGGGAGTTTAACCAACGGTTGTAGTTTTCCAAATACTTTTCCATTTTACACCTCTAAATTTATTTATTTGCAAGATATTCTTTGAGCGCGCGGGAGAGCTGGTCGGGACAGGACGTGGGGCGAGGACCGCACTTGATACCCTCAAGTCTCTTTATTGCCTCTTCAACGCTCATACCGATAAGCAGGGAGCAAACACCTTGGGTATTACCCGAGCAACCGCCCGTGAATTTGGCATCCTTGATAATTCCATCCTCAACGTCTATGTCTATTTTTCTTGAGCAAACTCCATGGGGAGTATAAGTAATGTGTTCCATTTTTCTATCTCCTTTTTTATAAAATTCATCCTTGATTTTTATTTGTAAAAGCCCGGGCAGCGACTTTACGTCCGCCCCAAATTATATTATATACCTTTTTTGATTATTCGTCAAGATTATCTCCGCTCCCAATTATCATTTTTTTGTAAAAACGGCGGATTTCTCGGTTATTTATTAAAAAATTTAACAAATATTAACAGAAGAGAACGAAAATAGTAGTATAATGTAAGTATGAAATACAGAGGGAGGCGGGCTTATGAAGGTTTTGCAAAAGAATGCTTATGCCAAAATAAATTTGTTTTTGGATATAGAATCCAAAAGAGCCGACGGATACCACAATATAATAAGCGTTATGCAGAGCGTCAGCCTTTGTGACACAGTCACAGTAGAATACAGCGAGAGCACTGAAAAGTCTATCGAGATAAGCTGCGA
>JAZNWS010000100.1:0-3786 GCA_045593485.1 Eubacteriales bacterium
GGACCTCCAGTCAATATCTTAAAAAATAATATGAGAGAATAGCTTAAAGAATGGTGTCGATACGAGGTTCATTATCTGCGTTGCTAAATATGAGAATATGTCAATATTAAATACTCTTGACAGAATAATGTTAATTACGAGAACCGCAATCAAGGCGTATCTTTCATACCGCATAAGTTTGAAATACCACTTTGCGGGCAGAAACGCAGTTACAAACCTCGAGCCGTCAAACGGGGGAATGGGGATGAGATTGAATACCATAAACAGAAAATTATACATCGCCCAAAGGTAGAAAAACATAGTCAGTACGGAGAGCAGACGGACGGTCAGCGATGACACGTCAGGCGACGTCATTATAACCTTTGTTTCTATAACCATCATCAGCGAAAATAAAATAGTACCTATCACGCCCGAGATGAGATTCGCGAGCGGGCCCGCAATACCCGTTATAGCCATTCCTTTTTTAGGGTTGTCAAAATTTCGCGTGTTTATCGGTACGGGCTTTGCCCAGCCAAACCCGAATGCTATCATACAAAGCGTGCCCCAAAGGTCGAGGTGCTTTGCGGGGTTTATAGTCATTCGTCCGAGGTTGAACGCCGTTCTGTCACCCATCTTATACGCCGCATACGCGTGCGCTGCCTCGTGACAGGACAGAGCAAAAAGAACTATTGGTACTGAAAGCAATAGCTGTATTATAACGTCTGTTATATCTCCCGAGGAGAGAAGTGAAAAAAGCATTTTTATTCTCCTTGAATTTTGTGATTAGTTCTCAAAATTACAGGTCGAGCCTTATAAGGTCGGCGTAGGTCTCGCGCTCAACAACTATTCTTGCCTGACCGTCACGGACAAATATCACGGGTGGGCGGGGAATTCGGTTGTAGTTTGACGCCATTGAGTAGTTGTACGCGCCCGTCACAAGTACCGCGAGAATATCGCCGCGAGATGCGCGCTGAATGTCCATATCCTCGCCGATAAGGTCGCCCGACTCACAGCATCTGCCCGCGATAGTTGCCCTGAAATCACGGGGCATATTTGCGCGGTTGGCAATAAGAGCCGTGTATCTTGACTGATACAGCGCGTATCTGGGGTTGTCGGGCATGCCGCCGTCGACTGATATGTAATTTTTGAAATTGGGTATTTCCTTTACAGAGCCGACGGTGTAGAGCGTGATTCCCGCCGCCGCGACAAGCGAGCGACCGGGCTCAAGACGCACCTGCGGCATTTCTATATTGTTTTCCTTGCAGTAGCTCTTGACTACGTTTGCAATGTCCGATATAGCCTCGGAATAGTTAATTTCGGGGTCATTTTCGGTATATCTTACGCCAAGACCTCCGCCGAGATTAAGTTCTTTTATGGTAAAATCACATTCGCTCTTGATTCTTGCGATGAATTTTATCATAATGTCTGCCGCGTCCGCGAAGGGTTGAATATCAAATATCTGCGAGCCGATGTGACAGTGAAGTCCGCACAGCTCAACTCCCGCCATAGCGATAGCCGCCTTGACTATCTTCATAGCCTGGCCTGTTTCTATCGCGCTTCCGAACTTTGAGTCCACGCTTCCCGTGTTTATCGCCTTGTGGGTGTGGGGGTCAATGCCGGGGGTGATGCGGAGGAGTATTTTTTGAGTCATACCGCGACGGACTGCCGCCATGCTGACCGCGCAAAGCTCGTCAAAATTGTCAACAACGAATCTGCCAACTCCCATATCCATAGCGTCGGATATGTCGCGGTCGGTCTTGTTGTTTCCGTGGAAATATATCTTTTCTGCGGGGAAGCCTGCCGCGCGCGCGGTGTATAGCTCGCCGCCCGAGACGCAGTCAATGCCAAGTCCTTCCTCTGCGGCAATTTTGTATATCTCCTTAAAGCAAAGGGATTTTGACGCGAAAAGAGGGAGCGCGCCAACGCCGAAATTCTCCTCGGCAGCGGAGAGATATGTTCTCATATTCTGTCGAATGACGTTTTCATCTATTATATAAGCAGGCGTACCGAATTCGCGTGCGAGCTCGACAGTATCAAGACCGCCTATGGTCAGATGTCCTTTTTCATTCGTTGATAGGTGTGGGTAAAGTATCATAATAAATTCCTTTTAGAGTTTAACTCGTCAGAGTTTAACTCCCGTCAGCTTTGAGATTTCGGACCAGAGCTCCGCCTTGCCCTCGCCCTTGAGTGACGAGAAGGGGATTATGGGAGTGCCCTCTCTGATAAGGGGGTCGCTTGAGATAACCTCAAGGTTGTTTGCACGCTCGGTCTTGTTGAGCTTATCGACCTTGGTGATCACGAGAATATAGGGAATACCCGACGCGTTCATCCAGTCAAGCATCATAGCGTCGTCGTCGGTAATGCCGACGCGGCTGTCAACAAGCTGAACTACGCCGCGGATAAGGTCGGCGTTTTTATTTTTGGTAAAATAACCGTCGGTCAACGTTGACCACTTGTCCTTTTCCGCGCGGTTTCTCTGCGCAAAGCCGTAGCCGGGCAGGTCAACGAGAAAAAGCTTTTTGTCCACCTCGTAAAAGTTTACGGTTATGGTCTTACCCGGTGTGGAGGACACTCTCGCAAGAGATTTTCTGCCGAGAATTGTGTTTATAAGCGAGCTTTTTCCAACGTTTGAGCGGCCCGAAAGCGCGATCTGCGGAATGGGGTCGGTGGGGAATTGACTTGCGAAGCCCGCGGTCATTTTAAGGTTGGTATTCTGAATATTAAGTCCCATTATGAGGCTCCTGTTATTTTTTAGAGTTGGCGTGTATCTCGCCTGAGCGAGCTGTCGCTGTGGGAATGTTGTAGCTTGTGGTTTGGTGCTTTTTCTCAATTGTGATGTGCGCTTTATCGCTTATAAGCGCGTGAGAGAGCACGTCGGATGCGGTCTTGCAGGGGATAAACTTGATATTTTCAAGCACAAGACTGTCAAGCTTGTCAAGGTCCTTGAGATTATCCTTGGGTATAAGCACGGTAGTCACACCTGCCGCGTATGCCGCCATAGTCTTTTCACGCAATCCGCCGATAGCCAGCACGTTTCCAAGCAGAGTTATCTCGCCCGTCATAGCCACGTCGCGACGGACGGGTATTCCCGACAGGGCGCTGACGAGAGCGGTCAGCATTGTCACTCCCGCGCTGGGGCCGTCCTTGGGAACAGCGCCCTCGGGAACGTGTATGTGTATGTCCTTTTTTGAGTAAAAGTCGGTGGGGATATTGTAGCTTGACGCTATCTGACGGGTGTATGTAAGTGCCGCCTTTGCGGATTCCTTCATAACGTCGCCAAGGCTTCCCGTAAGCTCCAGCTTGCCCGTGCCGTCGGTGACAGCGACCTCAATTTTGAGAAGATCACCGCCCGACTGAGTGTAGGCAAGGCCGTTGACGGTCCCTATCTCGTCGCACTCGGATATTTTCTCGGGTAAGAATTTCTCTGCGCCAAGCAGGGATTCAAGGTTTTTGAGATTGACGGTCATGCTCTTGCACTTACCGTCGATTATAGCGAGAGCCGCACGCCTAAAGAGTCTTGCAAGCTCGCGCTCAAGGTTTCGTACACCCGATTCGCGCGTGTAAGCGTCAATGATCTTCGAGAGTGCCTCGTCGGTAATTTTCAGAGTTCTCTTATTCAGTCCGTGACGCTTGAGCTGACGGGGGATGAGGTGATTTTTCGCAATGCTCATCTTTTCACTCTTTGTGTAGGTGTGAAGCTCAATTATCTCCATTCTGTCGATAAGCGGGCGGGCTACTGTTTCAAGAGTATTTGCGGTTGCGATGAATATGCAGTCGGACAGGTCGAAGGGAAGCTCAACAAAGTGG
>JAZNWS010000101.1:0-8304 GCA_045593485.1 Eubacteriales bacterium
GACTCCACTGAGGACATTTCATTTATGCTTATGTCCTACGCATCGGGCAAGGATAATATGAATTTATTTGAGTACCTTGACATTTTGGGCAGTATTGATGTAGAATATATTGAGGAGCTTATACAAAGAATTCTCAAAGAAGAAAATATGGCGCTTTCCGTAATATATCCCATAAAGGAGGATAGTGTTTAATGGATACTAATATAATATCTTTTCCCGGTCTTGGAATAGATCCCTTTGAGGTAACACGTCACATCGGTGAAAACTTCAGGGTCTATTGGTACGGAATAATAATCACGCTGGGTATCATTTCCGCGTTTATATACGCGATGTACCGCGCAAAAAACGAGCGAGTCGATCAGGACAAGCTTATTGATGTCGCGCTTTGGACTGTCATTATGGGAGTTGTAGGCGCAAGACTCTACTATGTTATTTTCGAGATTGATTCGTTTATAGACAACTCATCAAACGCTTGGGAATTTATCAAAAATGTTTTTAATCTCAGACAAGGCGGTCTAGGAATCTACGGCGGCATAATCTGCGGCGCAGCAGGCGTTATTATCAGCGCAAAGCTAAAGAAAATATACGTTTTCAGACTTCTTGATATGGCAGGCCCCGGCGTTATGCTCGCGCAGGCAATAGGCAGATGGGGCAATTTCATCAACGGCGAGGCGTACGGCGGAATAGTATCCGAGGGTCATCCCTTATATTTTCTGAGAATGGGTCTTATATCAAATAACACGATATATGATTTCAACACGTACAGTATGGTATACGTTCATCCCACGTTCCTATACGAGAGCCTTTGGAATATAACGGGATTTGTGCTTATAAACATACTCTACAAGAAAAAGAGGTTCAACGGTCAGGCTGCCTGTATGTATCTCACCTGGTACGGATTTGGCAGAATGTTTATTGAGGGACTCCGCACGGACAGTCTCTATATCGGCAATATAAGAGTTTCCCAGCTTGTAGGTCTTTTGTGCTTTGTTATTTTCGGCGGACTTCTCGTGTGGGGTCTTATCTACTCCAAAAAGTTCAGCAAGCCCGACGCAGAGCTTACAAAGCTTGATCAGCTTCTCAAGCCCGACGTGGACTGCAAGCCCGACAGATTTTATCACAAGCTCTTCAAAAAGAACAACCCCGAGACAGTAAAGGAATCGGCAGACAATGGCACAGATAATTGACGGAAAAAGAATTTCTGCACAAATAAGAGCAGAGATAGCGGAGCAGACTGCCATTTTCAAAGCAGAATGCGGCTATGCGCCCGGACTTGCCGTAATAATCGTAGGCGAGGACCCCGCGTCACAGGTCTACGTTCGCAACAAAAAAAGAGCCTGCGAGGAGGTAGGATTTTATTCCGAGTCCTACGAGCTGCCCGCAGATACGTCACAGGATCAACTTCTGGCTCTCATTGACAAACTCAACGCAGATGAAAATATACACGGCATACTGTGTCAGCTCCCGCTTCCAAAACACCTTGACGAGACTGCTGTTCTTCTCAAAATAAAGCCCGAGAAGGACGTTGACGCATTCCACCCCTACAACGTCGGCAAAATAATGATAGGCGACTATAACTTTTTGCCTTGCACTCCCGCGGGAGTTATGGCGCTTATAGAGCGGAGCGGAATTGAGGTCGCAGGGAAGAATTGCGTGGTTATCGGTCGCTCAAATATCGTGGGCAAGCCTATGGCTATGCTTTTGATGCATGCAAACGGCACGGTCACTATATGCCACAGTAAGACAAAAAATCTCAAAAAGATTTGCGCCGAGGCAGATATTCTCGTGGCGGGAATAGGTAAAGCAAATTTCGTCACGGCGGATATGGTCAAGGAGGGAGCTGTCGTAATCGACGTGGGAATAAACCGTCTCCCGAACGGTAAGCTCTGCGGAGACGTGAATTTCTCCGAGGTTGAGCCAAAGGCGTCCTACATCACACCCGTCCCCGGCGGCGTAGGTCCTATGACTATCACAATGCTTATGCAAAACACTCTTACAGCTGCAAGAGTTTACGGAAAATAAGAAAAATCTCCGCACAATGTGCGGAGATTTTTTTATGCGTGTGAAGCAACCTTCTCGTATTTTTCCTGTTTTTTATGAGCGTGCTTTTTTTCAAGCCTTGTTATCGCCTGCGCAGCCAATTTTCCTCCCTCAGCGGCTATAGGGAGCCCACCCGGAATAAGCTGCCATTGTGTTGCCAAAATGATATTGTCAATGCCGTCAATTTTGTTGCCTATTCTTGTAGGGATGCACTTTGAGGGCAGGGCAAAGCTCATAAATGATCCCATCTCAGAATCTATAAATCTTTTATACGTCGCGGGGGTCCATACATCTATACACGTCAGCTTATCCTTAAGCTCAGGCATTTTTTCCTCAATAAGCTTTTGTATTAGCTGTGCATGCTCACGCTTTCTTTGTTCATATAAGGGTCTGTTTTTCCTTAATTTGATAAACTTGCGCGACATCCTTTCGTCACAAAATACAACGCTCTGCAAAATATTCTTTCCTTCAGGAGCAAAGCTCGGCTCATGAGAAAATTCGCGGATTATAAGATTTTTTGTATGAAGCTCACCCTGATACTCTCGAGGAACGTCAAATATAATATCTCCTCTGAACGGAGGAGTGGGAATATCGCAGGCAAAGGCGCAGTGAATCCCCGAAAATCGTATTTTACGGCGGTCATTGTATTCCGCCTGTAGCTTTTTTGGCATAGGTATGCTCAGGAGCTGCTTGAATATAACCGCCGGGTCTGTGGTCAGAACAACATAGTCTGCGCATATCTCGTCTCCGTCATCAAAGCTCACGGACACCGCCTTGCCTATTCGGGTGTTGATCTTCTGGGCGTTTTTGTTAAGATACAGCGTTCCGCCAAGCGCAATAAACCTGTCAGTCATTCTTTGAGCCATACCTCGCGAGCTACCGACTGGTATGCCTCCGTTTTCTCCTCCAAAATGAGCAAACACAATTATGAGTGCTATAGCTCCGAACTGCTCTCCTAAAAAAGAGGATATAAACCCTCTTATTAATGGGTGCTCAAATCTCTCTGATAGTTCTCCCGTGGTCATACTGTAATATTTGTAAAGATTGGGGAATGCGGTCATAATTTGAGTTATACTGCTTTTTTTATCATGCTTCTCACCCGCAATTCCCGAGATCCCCTGCATTATTTCAATTGCTCGAAAAAAAGATCTTATCTCTTTTTTGTCCTCGGGGGAGATAGTCAGCATTTCCTGCTCTAATTTTTTCAGATCCTTGCGCAATGACAGCTCATGACCGTCTTTGGAATAGGTATAAAGGGTTTCTCCCTGATACACCTCAACTCCTCCGAGCACACCAAGATCCTCCCACATTTTGTAGGTATCCGTAGCAGGATTAGTACCCGTCAGCCAATGTATACAGTTGTCAATGTGGTAGTCTCCGCGTTGCCAGCCCGTAAGATTGCCGCCAGCGACCGAGCATCTTTCGCATATTATCGCCTGATGTCCGTCCATCTGAGCATATATTCCCGTCGCCAAACCCGAAACACCACCGCCAATTATCAATATCTTTGCCATATAATCCTCCAAAATATTTATATAGAGAAGTGTTGACAAAATATATTGGCTTTAGTCGGTAAATTTTTAAAGTATTAAAACTTTGTCAGCAATTAAATTTTTATAACATACGTTGGCGATTGCTATATGACTTGACGCCGTTTGCTTAACAATGTATTGACATAACTGTTTATTTATGATAAAATATATTATTATTACTATATTATGCAACCAATATTCCTAAAGGAGTATATACTATGCCGTTTTCTATGTTCTCACTTGCGATGCTTTTGATATGCATCCTATGTATAGGCAAGGAAGCCTTTAATGGCTTTTTGAGAGGGCCTTTGCGCGCTCTTGTGTCTTTGTGCGCCGTAGTTATCAGCATTATATGCTCCATTTTTGTTTCTCGCGCGTTGGGAAGTGTGCTTGCCAAAGCGCTTATGGAGACCCATGTCGCTGATATTATCAGAAGTAACTTCGAAATAGTTGCAGAAATACGGTCAGTTTATGATATATCGTCCTTTCTCATACAAATGCTGGCAAATGTAATTATATTTGCTATAGTTTTCCCAATATTCAAATGGATAACAAACGCTATAATCAAAATCATAATAAAAACCAGGCTTGATAAGATCGGCAAAGGTGATCGCGCTGAAAGCAAGACAGACAAGATATGGGGAGCAATTTTGGGAGGAATTTGCGGAATAATTATTGCAACGACAGTGATTTCTCCCATTATGGGTACAATTCACGTTCTTGATGATGCGGCAAGTATGACTGAGGATATAATAAGCAGTATTCCCATAAACGAAGAGATCACCTTGCCCGATCTGGACGCAATTAGTGAGTACTCATCCGATGAGGTGGGCAACTTCTGCTACGAAATGGGCGGGGAGCTCATTTATAGACGTCTCACCATAGTTGAATTCAACGGAAAAAATATAAGCGCGATTGATGAGATTTCTCACATTGCAGACGCGGCAAGATCCGCCGCAGGCATTGTAGGTGAATTTTCAGAAGGCAGTGATTTCTTTGACTTTCCAAGCAGCGCGGATCAGGTTTACGAAAGCTTTGAAAAATCAGAAATATTGCGGTCGGTAGCTCTTGAGGTGCTTCCCGATTTTGCAACTGCATGGATACAAGGGGAAGAATTTTTAGGATTCAAGTTGTCTTATTACAGCAAAGATTTCAGCCAGCTTATTAACGAGCTATTACTTATTTCCTCTAATGTGAATGAGTATAACATTATGCCAACAACAAAAACGCTTTTGGAAGTTGTCGGCGTTTTGATCGAATGCGACATAAGGATTGATAGTTCGCCCGCTGATATCGACTATTATCTTTTGACAACCAGGCTTTACGAGGTGCTTGAGGATAATCCTGATATGGAAGGCGTAAAATGGAGTCTTGAAAGTGTCGCCAACGTTGCCATAGCAGACCTTGTGGCTGCAAACTTATCTGACAGTCAGCTTGATACTATAACAACGACAATATCCAGTGATACCGCACAGGTGCTCCATGATTTCACAGGAACACAAGCTCGAATCCAAGCGCTTAGCGAAAAACTTTCGGAAAGATTTGAGGAGTATGATCTGTCGGTCAATTCTTCACTCAGCCAGCTTTTTGCTTATAAGCTTATAAAAACGGCAGAGGAAAATTACGATCAAATATCATCCTCTGACGTTGAAGCACTACTAAAACAAACTCAAGGAGGGATGAAAAATTGACAGATGCAATTATAAACTGTTTTTCTGCCATAGCATCACTCATTGCTTTTTGTGCTATATACGTGTTCGTTTTGACTAAGCCGTTACCGTATTTTCTGCTTTCACCGAATTACAAAACGCATCTCCCGACAGATACGGGAATCGGAAAATACAAATTCCCCGAGGGCAGAGGAATTGTTTATGAACCGAACACAAAATACAGAAAATATATAAAAAAATATTCGCTTTTCGCGTACGAAGACAATAAATATATCAAATGCCAGCTTTCCGAGGACGTTGTTTCAATCAGATATGAGGTTGTCGTTTACAACAGCGCAGATAAGCCTGTCAAAATTCTCGACCTTTCGGAAAATATTGAGATAAAAGGGGAAACAAGAGCCGTACAGCTCCCGAATGATGCTGCCCGCGTTTGTCTGGTATTAAAAGCAGTAAATGAAAAGGAACATTTTTCCACACTTCAATATACGTCCTGGGTCAAGATCTGCGCGTTTACAGTCCTGACGATTGCTATGACGGTCGCTTGCGGACTTTTGATAAGAACGGCTATATTGAGTGTTGCCACGCTTTTGGATCTCAGCTGGTATATTGGCGTGGGTGTAAACATCGCAGGCTCTTTGATAATAGGCGCTTTGGTAGTGCTTTTATTTCTTGCAGTCCGCAAAAAACAAATTTTTGGTGAAAAATGATGACTCAAATATACGAAATCATACTAAAAAGGGAATATACAAGCCCCAATACAGACAGATACGTCTGGCTAAAACAGTATACCATTATAAAACGCAACGGACATAGGTATGCGATCATCAGATTTTCAAACGATATGGGTGTCCGCATCGACAGGATATTCTTTACGCTCAGCCAATTGGATTCCAACGGCGAGGTAATAACATCCGCAGCAAACGAGCATGCAATAAACGTTGGATTGGATGCAGGAATTTCCTTTGAAAAGGAGATCCCTGTAGATGAAGATTGCGTTGCTATTCAGCTTCAGATAAGCAAGGTACGCTCGTGTGGCAACGAATATATTTTGAACGACGGACAAATAACGGTCGTCACCAATATTGACTCATTAAAACATAAGGATATATCTCCCGAGCTTCTTATCCCCAAGGATGAGAATAAGGAAGGCGGTAGATTCAAGATGATTGCAATCTCTATCTCGGCTATTGCGGTAGCCTTGATAATCAATTTCCTTGTTGCATTACTCCACACTCTCAGGTGAGAACAGTCACATCGAGTGATCATACCTACTATAAAATGAACTATGTGTATTCGCTTTGACGTCATAGCACGGAAAAGCCGAATGAACGGAGTGAATATGTCAAAAAATAACAAACTCAATAACGCAGAGAAAAATATTATAACGAGCGCGACCTCACACAGCTATAGATTGGACGCGGACGTGAAGCTTACAAAAGTGATGCCCAAAAATGCTCTTATTGGCGCGGTATTGCTCACTCTTTCGCTACTTATCGGAATATACTGCTTGGGTAGTGGTTCTGTTGGTTCCTTGGGCGGCATCTTTTCTGTTCTGCTTGCGCTCGCTGCTATAGGCTTCTTTATAGCGGAGTTGCTTGTTCGCGCAAAGCTCGATAAGGATGTACGGCTCACTATGGAAAAGGCAAATCAGGAGTACTTTGACAATGCCGAGGTTATTCCCGTGTTTTCTACGGAAAGAATGTTCCATTCTGATTCGAATGAGATCTCTCAAGACACTAACGCACGGTCACAAGATCCTTTTGCTGTTTCTATGGACAAAGAAATCAGTTTTTCGGAGATTGTAGATGAATTCATAATTTTTGCGGAGGATCGAGGCTGTAAAATTGGCTCAAACGCAGCAAAAGGGCTCTTTGCCTCTCTTGCATCGTCAAGAATACTGATCCTGCGACAGATGCCAACAGAGGAAATTCAATGTCTTACCGATGCGATAAGCAATTACTTTGGCACTGAAGCCCATGTAGATCAGGTTAACAGCAGTTATACAAGCGAGGATGAGCTTTTGTTTGCGTTCGACGACGAAAAATTAAAGAAGGGCTCGCTGATAACTCTTGAAGCAGCTCAGACTGAAAGGGAAAAGCCTCACTTTATTGCTCTTTCAGATGTGGGGGCATCAAATATATCAGCCTATTTTACGTCCTTCATCAATTATGCTAAGGCTCCCGAGGCTGCTCACTTTATTTCAGCAAAGGCAGGGGAAGAGACTGCCACATATTATCTGCCCTCTAATCTCTGGGTAATACTTAATCTCGCAGACGGAGAGAGAGTAGCTGCCTTACCGAAAGAGCTTTTGGAAGTTTCCTCAATCATAGATATGTCGATGTCCATATGCGATAAGGCTGAATTACCTGCGCAAGCGCGACATATCAGCTATTATCAATTCAAGCTTATGATCGACCAAGCAAAGTGCAATATTGAGGAAAGCGAATGGAAAAAGCTTGATACCTTTACTGATTTTTTGAGCGAACATATGCCGTTTGCAATATCCAATAAACAGTGGATCGGTATGGAAAAATACATATCCGTATTGAACGAATGCAAAATTAACACTAAAGATGCGCTCGACGAGGCAATTTCAACAAGGATTATTCCGTCGGTCGTTGCAAGCGCCTCGAGAACGGACAAAAGGATAGATATCACGTCAGGTCTGATCACAGCCTTTAATGATTGTGAAATGCTGATCTCCCGCAAAGCGGCAAAGGAGCTTGGCAAATCCGGTCTTCGCATGTGAAAGTGAGGTAAGGGAAATGCTAAACCTTTTACAACCGATATCCGTCGCTCTCACCACTGATATTTCAGATCTGCTCTTTTCAAAGTCTGCAATCCTTACGTATATTCTTCTGCTTGTCGGAATCATTGCCGCTGTCGTCATCTTCGTAATGATCAACGAGAATAAAAAGACTGATACCATAAATTACCGAAAAGATAAAAGGGAGGTAGCGGACTCCTTTTCCACCAATAACGAAAGCAGATTTTGTATGCTCTCGGAAATTGATGAAAAAAAGGACGAATACAAGCGCAGCAATTACGACCGTGAGATAACG
>JAZNWS010000102.1:0-4631 GCA_045593485.1 Eubacteriales bacterium
CTTTGCTCTCTTCTGGTTTGTTATCAAGAAAAAGAGCTTTGCAGACCTCATTGCAGTATTCAAGAAATAATAATTGTTTATGAATAAAAATCTGCGACGCACTAAGTGCGCACAAACTTAACAAGAATATCGGCAGGCTACAAATCGTAGTCTGCCGTTTTTTCGTCTACAGACTATAAAATCAGCCGAATAATTAAATTTGAAACCGCTTTCAAAAAAATCATCCGTTTTTGCTTAATTCATCCGCCTTCCATTTTGTATCCTTTTCGTAGCCCTTTCACAACACAAAAGGCACCCAATGGGTGCCTTTTGTGTTGGTGCGGATGAAGGACAATGTAGAGCCCATCGCCTGAAATCGCAGATTTCAGGTGAAAGTTCAAGTCCCGCCCTCACGGGTATAAATTGCTTTGCTTCGGTGCCTTTTTGTGTTGGTGGGCTGAAGGACAATGCAGAGCCCATCACCTGAAATCGCAGATTTCAGGTGATGGTTCAAGTCCCGCCATACAACTCTATCAAAAGATTTCTTGTTTGTTCATTCCGCACATCTTCACAAACATACAACCCGCTGAGACGAGGATGCCTATTCCGCTTCCCGTCCGAAGCAGCAGATATACTGAAGCTAACCACAAGCATACGGCGGAAAATGCCGTGCATATCTTCTCTGCTCTGTGAGCCGCCTGCGCGCTTCCTAATTGCGATATGAGAGATACGAGCATTCGTCCGCCGTCGAGCCCGTCAACAAACAAAAGATTGACCGCGGCTTGAAGCAACGACACGGTGGCGCAGAGATAAAGAGCCGAGATAAATTCCCCGCTCTGTCCGTCAAGAATAAGAAGCGCCTGCGTCATTATTGCCTCAGTTGAGAGCGCGGAGGCTTTTCGACAAAAAAGTGCGACGGTTATAACTATCGCGGCAAAGCAAAGATTGGCTATCGGTCCGCCCGCGCAGAGAAAAAACTCTTTTTTGTACGACATTCCTTCATCGTTGGGATAAATTCTCGCGCCAGCAAAACCGAGCGTTAGCTTTTTCAGTTTTATTTTCAGCAGCCCTGCCGCAATAATATGCCCCAATTCGTGAACCGTAGCGCATATCAGACATATCATTCCCGCCGCTCTGTTTTCGGACAAAATCATCCCAACGAGTAAAAGCCAGCCGTCAATTCCTACGTCAATCTTCACGCTTGCCTCCAAACAACTTGTTTGTATAATAATATGGGAGCAAGTCGCAAAATATTTTAATTTTTTCTTATTTCGCTTGACAATCAAATAGCTGTAAGATATAATAAATATAATAATATATATGCTTTATAAGGAAATGAAAACATGGTTTTGGAAACTATCAAAGGAAGACTCAACACAGAGCCCGAGGAAAAGGTAAATACAGAGGACGCCGTCATTGCCGCAAATGAGTATCGCGAGGTGCTCCTTGAGGTAAGTCACTCTATTGAGCTTGGCGGATACAACCCCGTCTCGCAAATAGTAGGATTTTTACTCTCAGAGGACCCCACTCACGTGGCGAATTATGGCAACGCGCGCAATCTTATAGGTAAGATAGATCGCGATACACTCCTTGAGGATATGGTCAGGTATTATCTGAAAACAAGTGAAAATGAGAATAATTAAAAGAGACGGCTACGAGATAATTCTGTCGGACAAAGTGATGGATACGTCAAGCTGTGTCCTTGCTCTCGGAAATTTTGACGGAATTCACGTAGCGCACGCTGCTCTGCTTGATTCTGCGAAAAATCTGAAAGAGACTATCGGCGCGGCGCGCGTGGGCGTGTGGTGCTTTGAGCAAAATCCGCTTGAATTCTTCTCTGATACGCCCCCAAAAAGAATACTGGCTAAGAACGATAAAATAAATCTGTTTTTAGAGTGCGACATAGACTTTGTCGTGATCGGAGATTTTGCAAAATTCCGTGATATTCCCGCAGACAGCTTTATACACGACCACCTCGCAAAAGAGCTCGGTTGTATTGGCGCGGTATGCGGATTTAATTTCAGATTCGGTCAGCGTCGCGCGGGTCAGCCTTCAATGCTCAAGGCTGCATTCGGAGAGGAAAACTGCGTTATAGTTGATGAGATCCAGCTTGACGGCGTGACTGTAAGTTCAACCAAAATAAGAGAATTTATCTCTCTTGGCGACATGGCATCCGCAGGGAATTTTCTTGGCAGGCCATACTTTTTGAACACTTCCGTTGCGGGCGGAAAGCGGCTTGGAAGCAATATCGGATTTCCCACCGCAAACCAGATATTCCCCGAAAAGTGCATAGTTCCAAAGCACGGAATTTACGCAACTATATGCACGACAGCCGACGGCAAAAAGTACATTGGAGTTTCAAACGTGGGTATCCGTCCGACGATAACCGACGGAAGCGACTCGCACGCGGTAAACTGCGAGACTTATATAATTGATTTTCACAGCGACATCTACGGACAAAACCTCAAGGTAGAGTTTTATAAGCTGCTCCGAGACGAAAAAAAGTTTGGCTCCGTTGAGGAGCTCAGACTGGCAATAGATAACGACGCAAAATCCGCTGTGGCCTTCTTTAAGAACGCGGAGGTGGCGTTGTGAAAATAAGGAAATTCTTTGTTTTTTCATTAGCCGTTATCCTATGCTCGTTCTCTGTTCTTCCCTGCTTTTTGACTCACGCTTATGCCGAGGATATAGGGTTGCCCGAGCCCCCCGAAATAGAGGGAGTTGGTGCGGTGTACTTTTACAACATTACCTCGGACAAGCTTATAAAGGCTGAAAACGAGACTGTCGAGCTTAACACGTCAACCAGCGCCAAGGTCATGATGGGTCTGCTTGCATGCGAGAAGCTTGGCAACAGACTAAACGACCATATTCAAGTGACAAAGGAAATGCTTGCGGGTATCAGCGGCGTACAGTACGGCTTTCTGACAGGTCAGAGCGTGCTTGTCTCCGATCTTCTTTACGCGGCAATATGCGGAAGCTACAATGATGCGGCGTACATAGTCGCTCATGCGGTGGGCGGAAACGTGGAAAATTTCGTCACCCTTATGAACAAGCGCGCGCACGAGCTTGGCGCGTCTAAGACCTATTACACTAACCCCATAGGCTATCCCGATAACGCGTCTATGGTGACAACGGCAAGTGACACCGCGAAAATCGCTCTCGCGGCATATCAAAACTCTCTTTATATGGAGATATGCTCTGCTTACAAGCTTCAGACCAGCGAAGGAGACTATATATACAACCGAAATTACCTCGTCTGCTCGCATTCAAATGCTGACTATTACAACAAGAATTGTCTGGGTATGAACGCGGGATATTCGGGAGAAGCGGGTGGCTGGAGCGTTATAACCGTCGCGGCAGACGACGACCAGAAATACTTATGTATTATGCTCGGCGGCAGAGAAAGCTCGGACGGCAAAATATACGCGTATTCTGAGGCTAATAAGCTTATCAGGTGGGCGCTTGCGCAGTATCAGACTATAACGTTATTCAAAAAAGGCAAGGAAATAGGACTTATCGAGATAGGTCTTACAGGCTCAAATAATCAGGCATCTTACGTCACCGCGAGCGATCTTAACGTTTATCTGCCGCCTGAAGTCACCTATCACGAGGGACTTCTTACCCCCAAGGTCGACCTTTATTCGAACAAGGTAAACGCGCCCGTCGAGGCGGGTTACAAGGTCGGAGAGCTCAAGATCTATTACGATGGCTACTGCGTTGGAAAATGCGACCTTATACTTACCGACAGCTATGCGCAAAACCCAATTCTCGCCGCGATAAACAAGGTGGGAGAATATATGCAGAGCCGAGCGTTTGTTATAACTCTTATAAGCGCCGCAGTACTTGTTCCCTGCGCTATAATTGTCGTTAAGTCAAAGTATTCAAGACACAAATATAAAAGATAAGCAAATCCGACAGACTTATGAGTCTGTCGGATTTTTATCTTGAAAAAAACTCAAAAATCTTTAGAAAATATAGAAAATGTTTTCAAATAGTGTTGTTAATTCTAAAAAAATATGTTATAATATAATGAATAAATATATAATGGCATAGTTTATTCAGAAAGGCGCAAACTCATGAAATATCTCGTACTCATCCCCGACGGCATGGCAGACGAAAAAATTCCTGCATTAAACAATAAAACCCCTATGGAAGCGGCGGACAAGCCCAATATGGACGCGCTTGCAAGGATCTCTGTAGTCGGAACGGTATCAAACGTTCCCCAGGGTATGGTTCCGGAAAGCGACACCGCAAATATGGCTATTCTCTCTTTTGACCCCAAGGTATATTCCAAAGGCCGCTCACCTCTTGAGGCGGTGAGTATGGGTATTGAAATGCAGCCTGACGAGGTCGCATACCGCTGTAATATCGTCACTCTCTCCGACGATGGCGAATATGACGAGAAAATAATGCTCGACCACAGCGCCGACGAGATAACTACCGCTGAGGCGGATCAGCTTATAAAGACACTTGACGAAAAGCTCGGCACAGACTTTCGCAAGTTTTACACAGGCGTCAGCTACCGTCATTGCATAATCTGGAAGGGCGGTTGTGATACATATAGCTTTATGAGACCCCACGACATTCTCGGTCAGTGCATAAAGGACTACCTCCCCTGTGGCGAGGACGGCAAGGTGTTCTACGAGCTTATG
>JAZNWS010000103.1:0-18819 GCA_045593485.1 Eubacteriales bacterium
GAAGCATCCCGTAATCCTGGAGAGCATGGAGTTCCCGGAGCCGGTTATCCGTCAGGCCATCGAGCCCAAGACGCGCGCCGGCCAGGAGAAGATGGGTATAGCTCTTGCGAAGCTCGCAGAGGAAGACCCCACGTTCCGTACCTATACGGACGAGGAAACGGGTCAGACCATTATCGCAGGAATGGGAGAGCTTCACCTTGAAATTATCGTTGACAGACTTCTCCGTGAGTTTAAGGTAGAAGCAAACATCGGTAAGCCTCAGGTTGCTTATAAGGAAACTATCCGCAAGCAGGTTGACCATGAGTGCAAGTACAAGAGACAGTCCGGTGGTTCCGGTCAGTACGGTCACGTTAAGATCATACTCGAGCCCAACGAGCCCGGCGCAGGATATCTCTTCGTTGACCAGGTTAAGGGCGGCGCTATTCCTAAGGAATACATTCCCGCGGTTGACGCAGGTATTCAGGGCGCGCTTCAGTCTGGTGTACTCGCAGGATACAACGTTGTTGACGTTAAGGTAACACTTTACGACGGTTCTTACCACGAGGTTGACTCCTCTGAAATGGCGTTCAAGATTGCCGGTTCTATGGCATTCAAGGAGGCTATGAGAAAGGCAGATCCCGTGCTCACAGAGCCTATGATGAAGGTTGTAACCATTGTTCCCGAGGATTATATGGGTGCTGTAATCGGTGACTTCAACAGCCGCCGTGGACAGATCCTTTCTCAGGACAACTCCGGAAACGGCGTTCTTGAGGTTACAGCAAACGTTCCGCTTTCCAACATGTTCGGTTATGCAACCGATCTTCGTTCCAAGACACAGGGACGCGGTCTCTACTCCATGGAGCCCAGCCACTTCGAGCAGGTGCCTAAGTCCATTCAGGAAGAGATCATTAAAGTACGTGGTAAGAACAACTAATATAAGTTCTGCTGCGTGATAAAATTAAAACCAAAAAACAAAAAATAAAAAAGATAATTACGGAGGATTTTCAAAATGGCAAAGGCTACATTTGAACGTACAAAGCCCCACGTCAACATTGGTACAATCGGCCACGTTGACCACGGTAAGACAACTCTTACAGCAGCTATCACAAAGACCCTTGGTCTCGCAAACGGTAACGTTGAGTTCATGGCATACGACCAGATCGACAACGCTCCCGAGGAGAGAGCAAGAGGTATCACAATTAACACAAGACACGTTGAGTACGAGACTGAGTCACGTCACTACGCTCACGTTGACTGCCCCGGCCACGCTGACTACGTTAAGAACATGATCACCGGTGCAGCTCAGATGGACGGCGCTATCCTCGTTGTTGCAGGTACAGACGGACCTCTTCAGCAGACCAGAGAGCACGTTCTTCTCGCTCGTCAGGTTGGCGTTCCCGCAATCGTTGTATTCATGAACAAGAAGGACCTCGTTGATGACGATGAGCTTCTTGACCTCGTAGAGATGGAGATCAGAGATCTTCTTTCTCAGTACGATTTCCCCGGCGACGACATTCCGATCGTTCGCGGTTCTGCTCGTGACGCTCTTGAGTCCGCAAACACTGACGTTAACGCTCCCGAGTATGCTTGCATCCTCGAGCTCATGAACGAAGTTGACAACTACATTCCTACTCCTGAGAGAATGTCCGACCTCGCATTCCTTATGCCTGTCGAGGACGTATTCTCCATCTCCGGCCGTGGTACTGTTGCTACAGGTAGAGTTGAGAGAGGTACTGTTAAGGTATCTGACGTTGTTGAGATCGTTGGTCTTACTGACGAGAAGAAGACAACAACTATCACAGGTGTTGAGATGTTCCACAAGCTCCTTCCTCAGGCAGAGGCTGGTGACAACATCGGTGCACTTCTCCGTGGTGTAGCTAAGGACGAGATCGAAAGAGGTCAGGTTCTTTGTAAGCCCGGCTCCATCAACCCCCACACAAAGTTCGTAGGTCAGGTTTACGTTCTTACTGAGAAGGAAGGCGGACGTTCCAAGCCCTTCTTCGCAGGCTACAGACCCCAGTTCTACTTCAGAACAACTGACGTTACAGGTGTTATCGAGCTTCCCGAGGGCGTAGAAATGTGCCGTCCTGGTGATAACGTTAACATGACTGTTGAGCTCATCAAGCCCATCGCTTGTGAGAAGGGTCTCCGTTTCGCTATCCGTGAGGGTGGTAGAACTGTAGGTTCCGGCGTTGTATCTGAGATTATTGAATAATTTCAACACAAACGGATTCATTTAACCATTAATAAATATGCCTGCGTCCTTTTGGACGCAGGCATGATTTGAATAACTAAAAAATATTATATCTTTGTGGGATCGGTGTAATTCCGTACCGGCGGTGAGCCAAAGGCAAGTCCGCGAGCGAAAGCTGACAGGGTGTGATTCCCTGACCGACAGTAAAGTCTGGATGAGAGAAGATAGTTATATTAGGCGCATACTGCGCCGAGTCTTATTTCTCCCCTCCCACAAGAAAGGGGATTTTTTTATGTCTGAATTAACAAATAAGCAAAGCTCGGCTATGAAGGTCAAGAAGCTTTGCATGGCGGCGCTTTTCTGCGCCCTTGCTATCGCGTCCACGTATATTATGCATATCAAGGTAATGTTTTTGACCTTTGACGCAAAGGACGCGGTTATTACCATCGCGGGTCTGCTTTTTGGGCCCATATATTCAATTGCAATTTCCCTTGTGGTTTCGCTTGTCGAGTTCATATCCATCGGCGACGCGGGATTTTGGGGCTTCCTTATGGATTTTCTGTCAACGGCGCTGTTCTCGACCGTGTGCGCGTTGATTTACAAATACAAAAAGAACATTAAGGGCGCGGTCATAGGTCTTGTTTCGGCAATATTTGCAATGACTGCGTTTATGCTACTGTTCAACCTCTTTATCGTGCCGATATATACGCCGAATTTTACAACGGCGGCTGTGGCCAAAATGGTTCCAACCCTCTTTTTGCCCTTCAATCTGACAAAGGCGTTGCTTAACGCCGCGATAGTGCTTGTTCTGTACAAGCCCGCGTCTATTGCGATGAAGGCGGCAAAGGTATTGCCGACAAAGGAGTTGCCGCAGGCTGAAGTCACAGCTGAGGATATTAAAGAAAGAAAAAGAAAGAATCTTACGTTCAGCCTTGTTGTCACAGGGGTCGGACTTGTAATTGCCGCGCTTTGCGTGGTGGTGTTCCTTGTGTTCCTTCACGGATCGTTCGGCTTTGGCGCTTGATGCTATAGCTTTTTGAGATAAAACATTATTTCTTACAGCTTATTGATTTTCGGTGCTTTGTGGTCTATAATATAGATAGGCTGCATTTTCCACAACGAAAAAGGAAGTTTAAAATGACGAATAAGAAAAATAAGATAATCCAGGCTATCCTTTGGATAGTGCAGGGATTTATAGTTGGCATAGGCGCGATACTGCCGGGAGTCAGCGGCGGAACGCTGTGCTATGCATTCGGTATATACGATCAGGTGCTTGAGGTTTTGTCAAGTCCGATCAAGGGCATAAAAAAGCATTGTTTTATGCTGATTTTCGTCGGCCTTGGCGCAGCGACGGGATTTGTCGGCTTCGCGGGAGTGACAAATTGGCTTTTGAGTCTGAATGAGGCGGTGGTGCTTTGCGTTTTCGTGGGACTTATAGCGGGTACGTTGCCTGATATATGGCGGGACGCAGGCAAGCAGGGCAGAGGTAAGGGTTCTTATATAGGACTTGCGGTCAGCTTTATTGCTATTTCTGCGGTGTTCTTTGCGTTCAAGAATATCTGGCATATAACTATTACTCCTAATACGGTCGGCTGGCTTATCTGCGGCGTTTTGTGGGGACTTAGTTTTATAATTCCGGGCTTCAGCTCGTCAACCTTGCTTTTGTTTTTCGGAATATACGAGCCTATGAGTCAGGGAATATCAACGTTGGATTTTGGCGTTCTTATCCCTCTTGGAATAGCTATGCTTGCAACGCTTCTGCTTTTCTCAAGGCTTATGAGATTTGTGTTTGACAAGTTCTTTTCAGTCGTATCTCATTGTGTGATAGGCTTCGTTGTAGCTACGACGCTTATGATACTTCCGTCATTCAGAGTAGAGTGGTATAATATTCTGATATATCTCGGTTGTATTATAGTCGGCGGGGTGGCGTCATTCTTTTTCTCAAAGCTTTGCAACAAAATAAAGCCCGAATAACTTATATCGAAAAACAAAGAATTATGTCAATAGACTATTGACAAAAGCATATCTGTATGCTAAAATAATATAGCAAAATAAAGATCTTATCAAGAGTGGTGGAGAGACAGGCTCTATGAAACCACGGCAACCTATCCAAAAGAATGGAAAAGGTGCCAATTCCAAGCAGATAAGTAGAGAAATGAGAGTAAAGCTCTGCTTGTATGCCTGCAAGCAGAGCTTTTTTGGACTTGTAAAAAATGAAAGGATATATAGAAAAATGAAAAAAGTATTATTCACATCTGAGTCGGTGACAGAAGGACATCCCGACAAAATAAGCGATAAAATTTCCGACGCGATACTTGACGAAATACTCCGTCAGGACCCCAATTCCCGCGTTGCGTGTGAGACATTCTGCACAACGGGACTTGTTTCCGTAATGGGAGAGATCACTACCGAGGCATACGTTGACATTCAGACTATCGTAAGAGAGACAGTGCGTGAGATCGGTTATACGAGAGCAAAGTTTGGCTTTGACTGTGATTCCTGCGCGGTTATCAGCTCCATTCACGAGCAGTCTCCCGATATTGCGATGGGCGTTGATAAGTCCTACGAGGCAAAAGAGGGAACTGATAATGACGGGCTTGACACAGGTGCGGGCGACCAGGGCCTTATGTTCGGCTATGCTTGCGACGAGACTCCCGAGCTTATGCCTCTGCCTATCTCGCTTGCCCACAAGCTCGCAAAGCAGCTGACTGACGTTCGCAAGTCGGGTCTTATGGACTATCTCCGTCCCGACGGTAAGACTCAGGTGACGGTTGAATACCACGACGATGTTCCCGTGAGAGTGGATACAATAGTTGTTTCCTCTCAGCACAGCGAGACAGTCACCCTTGAGCAGATCAGAGCTGACGTAATTGAGAACGTAATAAAGCCCATCGTTCCCGCATCTCTTATGGACGAGGCAACAAAGATCTACGTTAACCCCACGGGCAGATTCGTAATCGGCGGACCTGCGGGTGATACGGGTCTTACGGGTAGAAAGATAATAGTTGATACATACGGTGGATACGCGCGTCACGGCGGCGGAGCTTTCTCGGGCAAGGATCCCACGAAGGTTGACCGTTCGGCTTGCTATGCGGCAAGATATATCGCGAAGAACGTAGTTGCGGCAGGACTTGCGAAAAAGTGTGAGGTTCAGGTTGCGTATGCTATCGGTGTTGCTCGCCCCGTTTCCGTCATGGTTGATACATTTGGCACGGCGACAGTTGACGAGGCAAAGATCAGCGCGGCAATAGAGAAGCTCGTTGACCTTCGTCCTGCGGCTATAATCCGCGACTTTGACCTTCGCAAGCCTATTTATTGCGACCTTGCGGCGTACGGTCATATGGGACGCCAGGATCTTGGCGTTGCTTGGGAGAAGACTGATCTTGCGGAAAAGCTCAAGGCTGAAATACTTGGCTAAATATAACAATTCAGGGGAACTTTTATAAGTTCCCCTTACCCTTCAAGAATAGTCGTTGTGACTTTGCCAACAGCTGCAAAGTCACCAAAAAGCCGCTTAAGGAGAGGAGACGAAAATCTTATTAACGTTTGAGAGCATTGAGCAAGCTCAATTCTCTCTGCACTAAAGATTTTCTACTCCCCCTCTCCTTAAGGACCCTCACCCCCTGAGCGCGCCGCGCTTTCAGCGCAGGGCGCGGAGGAGAGGGGAGAGTCTTGAGAGGGGAGAGGGTCGTCCGTTTTGCAAGGCAAAATTTTTTCGGCAGAAAAAATAGGACACTCTCCACTCGTAAGCGGCGTTCTTTGGTGACTTTCTGGTGCTGTTGCCAGAAAGTCACACAATAAAAAAAGAAAGGAGGCCACAGATGGACAATTTTATGAATGCTCCCATGGAAATGGAGAGCAATGAGATAATAAGTCTCTCGGGAAATATCGAATACGTTATATACTACAACGAAGAAAACGGATACGCCGTGTGTGACCTCGGAACAGACGACGATGACCTTATTACAATAACGGGAATTATGCCCTATATTAGCGAAGGCGACTCCGTTAAGGTCTACGGACAGTGGAAGCATAACGCCAAATACGGCAGACAGTTTGCCGTCTCTCAATACGAAAGATTTATGCCCGCAAACGCCACGGCGATACTGCGTTATCTGTCCTCAGGCGCAATAAAGGGAATAGGTAAGAGAACGGCTCAGAAGATAGTCGACGAGTTTGGCGACGACACACTTGAGGTGCTTGAAAATCATCCCGATTGGCTCTCGGACATACCCGGAATAAGTCTCAAGAAGGCTATGGCAATATGCGAGGACTTCAGGGCAAAGTCGGGAATACGCTCGGCAATGCTGTTTTTCAGAGAGTTTTTCGGCGCGGCGGTGACCGTGCGAATTTATAAAAGATGGGGCGGCGCGGCAGTGGATATTGCCAAGGCTAATCCCTACAGAATATGCGACGAGATAGAGGGCGTTGGCTTTGAGCGCGCCGACCAGATGGCGATGAAGCTCGGAGTTGAAAAGGACTCCGTGGCGAGAATTTCGAGCGGAATTTTATATCTGCTATCGGGCGAGGCGGCGCAGAATGGACACGTCTGTTTGCCACGCGAAAGGCTTATCTCGGATGCGGCGAGACTTCTTGAGGTCAGCGAGGAGCTGGCAAGCGAGGCGACTGATGAGCTTATAGCGCTCAAAAAGGTGAGAACGTATAAAGCTGACGGCATCACATATCTTTACGAGAGCCGAGCTTATAACAACGAAAAATATATTGCGGAGAAGCTTTTGCTGCTTGACAAGGTATGTCCCGCGGTCTCCTCGGGTGATATAAGGCTTTTCATTCAGAATGAGGAAAGAAAATGCGGTTTCGAGTATGCAAATCTGCAAAAGCAGGCAATCTCATTGGCGCTTGAGGGCGGTGTTATGCTGCTCACGGGCGGCCCCGGTACGGGAAAGACTACCATAGTCAAGGCGCTTCTCGATATTTTCAGCAGCATGGATATGAAGGTCGCGTTGGCTGCGCCTACGGGCAGAGCGGCAAAAAAGCTTTCCGAGGCGACCTCACACGAGGCAAAAACGCTGCACAGACTTCTTGAGTTTGACTTTGGAAGCGAGGAGACGGGGGGCTCGGGCTTCCGCAGAAACGAGACAGACCTGCTTGACGAGCACGTCATTATTGTTGATGAGGCGTCAATGGTTGACAACAATCTCATGGCATCGCTTTTGCGCGCGGTAAAACCCGGCGCGAGAGTTATACTTATAGGTGACGCCGACCAGCTTCCCAGCGTCGGCGCAGGAAACGTACTGAGAGATCTGCTTGAGTGCGGTAAGTTTTCAACAGTCAGACTCAATGAGATTTTCCGTCAGGCGCAGGAGTCCTTGATAGTCACGAATGCGCACAGAATAAACAAGGGAGAGATGCCCGTGCTTGACGTCAAGAACGGAGACTTTTTCTACCTTTACAGAAATACTGACAGGGATATTGCATATACCGTTGCGGATCTTTGCAAGAACAGATTGCCGAGAACGTACGGTGAGGATATAGTTGCGAACATTCAGGTCATTTCTCCCTCACGAAAGGGAGAGGCGGGAACCGAGAATCTCAACAGACTGCTTCAGGAGGCATTGAATCCCAAGTCGCCGCAAAAAGTGGAATATAAATACAGAGATACTCTGTTCCGCGAGGGCGACAGGGTAATGCAGATAAAGAACAATTACGAGATAGAGTGGTGTCGCGAGGACGATACCGTAGGGATGGGAATATTCAACGGCGACATTGGTCGCATAATCCGAATTGACGTTGTAAATTCCTTTATGGAGATTGTTTTCGACCAAAGACACGTCACTTACGAGTTCACTATGCTTGAGGAGCTTGAGCACGCCTATGCCGTGACTGTACACAAGAGTCAGGGAAGTGAATACGGAGTAGTCATAATCCCGCTTTATAACGCGCCTCCGATGCTTCTGACCCGAAATCTTTTCTACACCGCGGTCACGAGAGCGCAGAAAATGGTAATTTTGGTAGGACGCTCGGAGGTAGTTGGAAAAATGGTTGAAAACTCAAGACAGAGCAAAAGATTCACATGCCTTTGCCAGAGACTTTTGGAGGGCTGATATGGGCAATTTCATAAAAACTCTGCGAAATCTTGTGTTTCCGCCCAAGTGCGCCTGCTGTCGCGAGCTTTTGCCTGCGGTCGAGGAGAGCTTTGGCGCGGGGGATTGTCTTTGTAAAAAGTGCTATGGACGTTGGAACAAGGCCAAGGAGGAGAGCTGTCCCGAGTGTCTTTGCCCTTCTCACAAATGTCTTTGCGCACCGGATACGAGAAGATTCAAAAAATCAGGTCTTCCAAAGCTTTTGACATACAACCCTAATAAAAACAACACGCAGAATAAAATGATTTATTCGCTCAAAAAGGTGAATGATAAAAGAATTTGTGAGTTTGTCGCAAGTGAGCTCTCACTCAGCATGAGCGTGTGGTTTAAGGACAACTCGGTGCTCCCCGACGAGTGTATATATACTTACGTGCCAAGACGTTCATCCGCCATTGCCGAGTTGGGCTTTGACCAAGGAAAAAGACTTTCTCGCGAGGTCTGCCGTATATTTGAGGGGCGTTTTGAGAGTATATTTGTCCGTCGTGGAGGCAGAGAACAAAAGCAGCTTGACAAAAACAGTCGGGCGAAGAATGTTGACCGCTCGCTGAAAATCTGTGGAAGATCAGCAAAAATAATCAAGGGCAAGCGCGTGGTTATAATAGACGATCTGGTCACCACGGGCGCTACGCTTGACAGAGCTATGCGACTTGCAAAGAAAAATGGCGCAAAGGAGGTTTACGCCGCCTGCGTGGCGAGGACCTGCGAGATAAAGAAATAATAAAAAGAGACGGCACAGCCGTCTCTTTTTTATAAAATGCAACACCCCGCGACAAAAACATATTTTATATATTAATATAAAAATATTGACTTTTAAGTGCTAAATGTTGTATAATTAAATAAGAATATACAGAATTTCATTTTAAGGGAGAACGTGGTCTTGAAAAAGGTAATACTCAGCCGTGATATAGCAATGGATCTTGGCACGTCCAGCGTGCTTGTGCACGTTCAGGACGAAGGCATAGTTATGCGCGAGCCAAGCGTGGTTGCAATAGACAAAAACACAGACAGAGTAATAAAGGTGGGCCGTGAGGCAGAGGAGATGCTCGGGAGAAATTCCGAGGATATTCTTGCGCTCTATCCCTTGTCTGACGGAGTGGTAAGCAGATATGAGGTGACACTCAAGATGCTCCGCTACTTTATACACAGGGCATCAAAGAAAAACATTGTAGCCCCAAGACTTATGATCGCGCTTCCAACAGACATAAACGAGGTTGAAAGACGCGCCATTCTTGACGCGGCAACCGAGGCGGGAGCGAGAAAGACCTTTATTGTTCAGGAGGCTCTCGCAGCCGCAATCGGCGCGGGAATACCCGTAAACTCTCCCATCGGAAATATGATTGTAAATATTGGCGGCGGCACGACCGAGGTGTCCGTCATCTCGCTTGGCGGAATAGTTGTATCAAAGACTATTAAGGTCGGAGGAAATCACTTTGACTCTGCAATTGTGGATCACGTAAGGGAAAACTACAATCTGCTTATAGGCTTACGTACCGCGGAGACTCTTAAGAGGCATATTGGCTGTGTTTATGAGCACAAGGAGGCAAGGGTTGAGGACGTCAAGGGGCGTGACCTTGACAGCGGAATGCCCAAGATCGCGTCTGTCAGCTCGCGCGAGTTTCTCGGCGCGGTAATGCAGCCTCTGACAGCGATATTCGACGCAATATGCGAGGTGATAGAAAAGACACCCCCCGAGCTTGTGGGCGATATTCTGCACAACGGCATTTGCTTTGTCGGTGGCGGCAGTATGATGTTCGGACTTGACAGACTTACGGAAAAGGTGCTTGGCATCAAGGCATATGTTGCGAAAAATCCCGATGAGTGTGTTATACTCGGAGCGGCAAAGAGATTTGAAATTTACAACAAGGTAAGCGACGGCGTACTTAAATTTGAGAAGACAGACAAAACCAAAAAACAAAAATCTTCAAAAAACACTGTCGTTGATAACGACGGAACAGGAGTCGTATGAGTTATATTGTAAACGGTTATCAGAATAAGCGAGTTTTTGAGATATTTGAGGACATCTGCGCCATTCCTCACGGCTCGGGAAACGAGTCGGGAGTAGCCGATTATATTGAAAAATTTGCATCAAGCCTTGGGCTGAAATGTGTAAGAGATATCACGGGCAACGTGTTTGTTAAAAAGAACGCGTGCGCAGGGTATGAGAACACTCCCGCGGTGCTTTTGCAGGGACATATGGATATGGTGTGCGAGAAAAACGCGGGTGTTGAGCATGACTTTGAGCGAGATGGACTTGACCTTTTTGTTGAGGACGGCTTGCTTGGAGCGAGAGGCACCAGCCTTGGCGGGGATAACGGAATTGCAGTTGCTATGATGCTCGCTCTGCTTGAGACAGACTCTCATCCTGCTCTTGAATGTCTTTTCACAGTCGAGGAGGAGACGGGGCTTGCGGGAGCCAAGGGTTTTGATTGCTCACAGATAAGTGCAAAAAGAATGATAAACCTCGATAGCGAGGAAGAGAATACTGTGACCGCAGGCTGCGCAGGCGGCGTGCGCACGGAAATAGCCTTTGATTTTAACAAGGTTGACCTCCATACCGAGAGGGAAGCAGTCGAGATAAAAATAAGCGGTCTTTCCGGCGGACATTCGGGAGCGGATATAAATACGGGCAGAGCCTCGGCGCTTGTGCTCTTGGGCAGAATTTTGCAGAGAGCGATCTCAGAGCAAAAGGTTTGGCTTGTTTCCATATCGGGCGGCGGCAAGGACAATGCCATAGCCAGAGAAGGCTCGGCGGTTTTGCTTTGCGAGAATCCCGATGCGCTTATCGAGGCTGTCAGGGACGAGGAAAGCAATATAAGAAAAGAGCTTTGTTCCCTTGATAGCGGTTTTTCGGTAGAATTCGGCACAAGTACTGCAAGCTGCTGCTTCAGACTTAAAGACACCCAAAGAATAATAGGTTTTATTAGCCTTGTAAAAACAGGCGTGCTTAAACTCAGCAATCAGATAGACGGACTTGTGGAATATTCGAGAAATCTCGGCATAGCACACACGGATGGAGGAAAGGTAAACCTTACGCTCTCGTCCCGTTCGTCACTTGAATCGCAGATAGATCTGTCTTGCCGCGAGCTTGATATGCTTGCATCTGCACTCAAAGCGCGGAGCAGACATTATTCGAGATATCCCGGCTGGGAGTATGCGGTTCAAAGCAAGCTCCGCGACGACTATCTTGACACCTATGAGAGTCTTTTCGGCAATCGCCCCGAGGTCGTGGTGATACACGCGGGACTTGAATGCGGAATAATCTCGTCCAAAACGCAGGGGCTTGATATAATCTCAATAGGCCCCAATATGTATGATATACACTCACCTGCGGAAAGGCTCAGCCTTGCGTCCTGCGAAAAGATATGGAAGGTTCTTGTGGCCTTTTTAGCCAAAAAGTAAAAAATGAAAAAACTAAACCCTGAGCTTTTGAAGCAGAACATTGAAAAAAGAATAAACGCTGATATTGAAAGCGGTTGCGTGGGCGGGGCTGCAGTCAAGGTAATGCAAAACGGAGAGACCTTGTACAGAGAGGATTTTGGATATTCTGACTGTGACGCAAAAAAACCGCTTGAATCAAATGCCATTTTCCGTCTTGCGTCTATGACAAAGCCCATTACCGCGGTGGCGATCCTTATACAGGTAAGCCGCGGACTTGTGGATCTTTTTGACCCTGTTGACAGATTTTTACCCGAGTATGCCGAGCTTGACATTGGAATGCTTGACGAAAACAGACAGGTTGTTCGGCTAGGCAAGGCGCAGAACAAGGTGAGAGTTATACATCTGCTTACACATTCAAGCGGAATAGGCAGCTTTGAGCTGGGAGATGTGCAGCTTTCACAGATGAAGACGGAAGATATGCAGAGCATTGAGACTGTCGTTGACTACTTTTCAAAGGCCGCGGTTGCCTTTGAACCGTACACCGCGCAGATGTATAGCCCCGTCGCAGGGTTTGACGTGCTTGCAAGAATTATTGAGATAACCTCGGGCATGACGTACAGAGAGTTTATAAAAAAAGAGATTTTTGAGCCTCTTTGTATGTATGATACCACCTGCGTCCCTACGGATGAACAGTGGCAGAGGGTGGTAAGTATGCATAACTATATTGGCGGCAGGGGAGTTTCCGCGGACGTGGGAAAAAGATACGTTTTTGGTAGCTTTCCGCTTACATATAATTGCGGTGGCGCGGGAATTGTGTCAACGGTAGAGGATTATTCTAAATTTGCGAGCATGCTGCTTGGCGGCGGAGAATATAACGGAATAAGAATCCTCCCTGAAGAGCTCGTACGCTCCATGGGTATACCTCATCTGCCTGAGAGCATTATGCCTTTCCACGAGATATGGGGGCTTGGCGTAAGAGTAATAGTAAGCGATAAAAACACGCTGCCTGTAGGCTCTTTTGGCTGGAGCGGCGCGTACGGAACGCATTTCTGGATAGACCCCGAAAACAAAATCGTGGCAATATATATGAAAAATTCTTATTACGACGGCGGTGCGGATGCGAGCACGGCTCGTGCTTTTGAGTCGGATGTAATGAAATCTTTTGAGAACTGATAAGGCGGAATTTGATATGGCTAATCAGAAAATACAGGGAATGGGCTTTCACCACGTCTCAATAAAGGTAAGAAATTACGAGAAAAGCGTGGAGTTTTACCGCGCGCTCGGTATGAAGACCGTAGTTGAGTGGGGACAGGGAGATAGCAGAATAATGATGCTTGACATCGGCGATGGCAATATATTTGAGATATGCGCAGGCGGCTCGGACGAGCATTCCGGCGACGGTAGTATTGGTCACGTAGCGTTTGCCGTGCGTAACGTTGACGTGGCATACGCCAGCGCGATAGAAGCAGGAGCAAGGAGCGTTATGACGCCCACCGTTATGAAGCTTGACGACGCGCGTCCGTCAAGAATGACCATATACGTTGCGTTTGTCGCGGGTCCCGACGGCGAGGAGATAGAGTTTTATACCAGAAAATTTTAAAAACAAACGGCTGACCGATGCGGTCAGCCGTTTTGCTGTCTTGCGGGGGGCGGGATTCATTCTCCGTGCAGTTTATCCAAAAAAGGCAAATACTAACACGTATGTCAGATAAATAGCCACGCAGGCAATATTTATGGGGTTTTTGAACACCTCAAACGCGGATCTGATTTTTTGTCCTGTGCTTGTGTCCTTGCGCGGAGGGTTTTTTTCTGCCTTGGCGTATGCAATAAAGAGCTTGGATATTGTACCCAAAAACAGAATGAGTGAAATCAAAAATATAATTATCGTAATTATAACGAGAGCATACACGTCCGACGAGCTGACAAAATAGTTTGCTATATTCGTTCTCAAAAACAGCCCGTAGATATTAAAGAGAAAATGAGCGCAGATGGACGTCGCAAGCGAGCCTGTGACAAGGTACAGCGCGCAATATATAGCTCCCGCGAAAAAGAAGGAGGGGATAAGACGCAAAGAAAAGGGCGTCATGGCGTAAAAGAGTCCCGATATTATAACTGCCGCGAGAATTCCTTTTTTTGTATACGTGCGTGTGAGCAGCTTTCTGAAAATAATCTCCTCAAATATTGCAGGGAGCGCGGCAAATGTAAGTATCATATAAATAACCGATACCGCTCCGCTGTCACCGCTTGCGGTAAGATGACCGTAGAGAGTAAAGCCCTCGGTTACGTCGTATATTCCAAAGAAGATCATATCCCAAAGCAGAGTCCCCGAAATAAGCAGAAATACTGCTATGACGGGCAAAAAGATAAGACGAGGGGATATTTTTCTGATATTCATTTCTCTTGCCGTGTCATTCACCGTCAGCCTTTTTTTCGGCAGTGACAGATATACGAACAGAGGAACAAGGAAAATTATAATTTCAAATATAAGCGCGCCTAAAAATTCATTAGATCTGTGGAGCCAGAAATAGTCTGCAATACCGCAGATAAGACACAGCGCAAACACGGCGCATATGAGCGCGGACTCACGGTGGCTTTTGCAATAATCCACTGCGCGCGATAATAGCCTTTTCCCCTTCATATCAATCCGCAAAAACCGACGCTCTTATGCGCTCGGCTACATCCTTTCCCTTGAGGGCCTCAACGAGAGCAAGACCAAATTCAAAGGCTGCGCCCATACCCTTTGCGGTGATGATATTTCCGTCGCGGACGACAGTTTTTTCATGCTCAATTTCCGCGCCGTCAAGATATTTCTCAAAGCCGGGGAAGCACACCGCGCGCTTGCCGGAAAGAACACCTCTCTTGCCAAGGATCATAGGAGCAGCGCATATAGCCGCAAGATAAGCGCCGTTCTTGCTTGCCGCACGTACAGCCGCGTCAACAATGCGTGAGTTGTCAAGATTTTCTGCGCCCGGCATACCTCCGGGGAGAATTATCATTTCGGGCGAGGAATCGCGATACATTATCTCGGGCATATCCGCGCTCACCACGATGCCGTGCGCTCCGACGACGGATTCACCGCCCACGCCAAGAGTCGTCACCTCAACACCCGCGCGGCGCAAAAGGTCAAGAGGACACAATGCCTCCACCTCCTCAAAGCCGTTTGCCAAAAACATATATACCATAATATGCGCTCCTTTCCCATAATCTAAAATAATTATAGCATATGTAGCCTTCTTTGTCAATTAAGTTGGGGATATATACCTTTATTTTTGTTATATAAGACTATTGACTTTTTTGTATTTTGTACTATAATAATTTTGGAACGTTTTTGAGAGGAGATGAGATTTTGGAGAAGGTCAAAAAAATCAGGAATAACGACTTCACCGAAGGTCCGATATTTGGCAAGCTTATAAGGTTCGCCCTGCCACTTATGGCAACGGGACTGCTTCAGACGCTTTATAATGCGTCGGATATGATAGTAGTGGGCAGATTTTCTCCGAGCAAGGAGATAGCAATGGGCGCGGTCGGCTCGTGCTCCGCGCTTATAAATCTTATACTCAATCTCTTTATGGGATTGGCAACCGGCGCGGGAGTCCTCGCGGCGCAGAACATAGGCGCAAAAAAATACGACCATCTCAAAAAGGTAGTGGATACGTCACTTATCTCCTCGCTTATTTGCGGAGTCATTCTGGCTATATTCGGATTCTTTATGGCTGAGCCGCTTCTGACCCTTATGGGTACGCCCGAGAACGTGCTCAAGGAGGCTGTTCCGTATATGAAGGCGTATTTCGTGGGTGTGCCTGCCTGTATGCTGTACAACTTTTTGGCGGCGATCCTTCGCTCGTCGGGAGACTCCAAGAGACCTCTCATATTCCTCGCTATATCGGGAATTTGCAATGTAGGACTCAATCTCATAATGGTGCTTTGCTTCTCTATGGGAGCTGTCGGCGTAGGAATAGCTACCACCGCAGCGCAGTACATATCCGCGACAATGATATTTATTTATATGTCGCGCGCGGACATTGTCTGCAAAATTGATGTAAAGAACATAAAGCCCGATAAAGAAAAGCTTTTGTCTATGATAAGAATAGGTATGCCCGCGGGAATACAGGGAATGCTTTTCTCTATATCAAACGTGCTTATGCAGTCCACGGTCAACACCTACGGAGACGTAATTGTAAACGGAAACGCGGCGGCAGCAAACATCGAGGGCTTCGTATATATCTGTATGAATGCGATGTATCATTCAACGCTTACGTTTGTCGGACAGAACGTTGGCGCGGGCAAGTATGACAGAATTAAAAAAATAATATTCCAGAACGCTATGCTCGTCAGTGTAGTGGGACTTATAATTGGCGTGGCGGTCACGGTGTTCCACGAGCCCCTTTTGCAGATATACGCGCCTGAGAGCGAAGCGGTAAGACAGGCGGCTGCAAACAGACTTTACGTGATATGCAGCTCGTATTTCCTCTGCGGACTTATGGAGGTAGGCTGCGGAGCGGTGCGCGGAATGGGCAAGGCAATACTGCCTATGATGGTGTCGCTCACAGGCTCGTGTCTGCTCAGAATAGTGTGGATATTTACAATATGTCCGTTTTTCCCGGGCAATATTTACGTGCTTTATCTGTGCTACCCGATCACCTGGATAGTCACCGCATCGGCGCATTTCGTGTGCTCGCTTATCGTGTCAAAAAAGCTGAAAGCGACTGCGCTTGCTCAAAAAAGCTCGGCTTTGTCGTGATATAATTCAAAAAACGGAAAAAAACAGTCCAAACAACACAAAAAAGAGTGAAAACTCTCTTGATAAAATTGCAAATTTGTGGTAAACTATAATTTGGTAGAAATTAAGAAAATTCTGAAAGGCGGAATCAAAATGACTTACAACAAGAAATCCATTGAAAACGTTGAAATCAAAGCAGGCCAGAAGGTATTTGTTCGTTGTGACTTCAACGTACCCTCAAAGGACGGCGTTATCACGTCCGACAAGAGAATCGTAGAAGCGCTTCCCACAATCAAGTACCTTATGGGCAAGGGCGCAAAGGTTATCCTTGCGTCTCATATGGGCAAGCCTCATAACGTATTCACTCCCGGCTTCAAGCTCACAAAGAAGGAGCAGAAGAAGGTTGCGGAGCTTCCCGAGGCAGAGCAGGCAGCTGCTACCGCAGATTATCTTGAGAAGGCAAAGAAGGACGAAAAGAAGTTCTCCCTTCAGATAGTTGCAGACAAGCTCAACGAATATCTTGACGGCAAGGTAGTATTCGCACACGATATAGTTGGCGACGATGCGAAGGCAAAGATCGCGGCTATGGAAAATGGCACCTGCGTGCTTCTCCAGAACGTTCGTTTTGACGCAGGCGAGGAAAAGAACAAGCCCGAGTTTGCAAAGGCATTGGCTGACCTCTGCGGCGAGGACGGACTTTACGTAAACGACGCTTTCGGTACAGCTCACAGAGCTCACGCTTCCACAGCAGGAGTTGCAGCATATCTCCCCGCAGTTTGCGGTTACCTTATCGGTAAGGAGATCGGCGTTATGGGTAAGGCGCTTTCCAACCCCGAGCGTCCCTTCGTTGCTATTCTTGGCGGCGCAAAGGTTTCCGACAAGCTCAACGTTATAAACAACCTTCTTACAAAGGTCGACACCCTTATCATCGGCGGCGGTATGGCTTACACCTTCCTCGCAGCTAAGGGATATGGCGTAGGTAAATCTCTCCTTGACACTGACAAGATCGAGTACTGTAAGGAAATGATGGCGAAGGCAGAGCAGAACGGCGTTCAGCTCCTTCTCCCCATTGATACAACTGTTGCTGACGGCTTCCCGAACCCCATAGACGCAGAGATCGAGGTTGAGGTCGTTGACTCCGACAAGATCCCCGCAGACAAGGAAGGTCTTGACATTGGTACAAAGACCATGGCTCTTTACGCAGACGCAGTAAAGAACGCAAAGACTGTTGTTTGGAACGGACCTATGGGCGTATTTGAGAACCCCACACTTGCAAAGGGAACGATTTCTGTAGCAAAGGCTCTTGCAGATTCCGATTGCATCTCCATCGTTGGCGGTGGTGACTCCGCAGCGGCTTGCGAGACACTCGGCTTTGCTGACAGAATCACACACATTTCCACAGGCGGCGGCGCGTCTCTTGAATTCCTTGAGGGACTTGAGCTTCCCGGTATTGCTTGCTTGCAGGACAAGTAATCCTTGAAAAAATCTCCAATACTTCGTTGCTCCTGCATTGCGGCTCGACGTAGGGAACTACGCCTTCGCCTTGCAATGTGCGGTGCGCCTCGTCTTGAAAATTTTTTCTGCGGATTTTGATAATTAAATTTTTGAAAAGTTTCGCTCAAGCCTTTTCAAAGGCTTGCGGTTTCCAAAGGCAGCGCCTTGGTCGCCCTCCGCAGAGGGCGAAAAGCCTGACGCTTAAATAGCGCCCGAAAGGTGAATTTTCGATTGCAGAGCAATCGAAAAGAGGAAAACCACAAGTGGGGTTTTCCTCCCAAAACAAAAATTACATAAGAGGTATATTAAAATGAGAAGATACGTAATTGCAGGAAACTGGAAAATGAATATGACACCCGCAAAGGCTCAGGCTCTCATAAACGAGATGAAGCCCCTTGTTGCAGGAAAGGATAATTGTGACGTTGTTCTTTGCGTTCCCGCTATTGACATTCCCGCGGCAGTTGAGGCTGCAAAGGGCTCTAACATCAAGATCGGTGCAGAGAATGTTCACTTCAAGGCGTCGGGCGCTTACACCGGAGAGATCAGTGCGGCAATGCTTGTAGATGCCGGCGTTGAGTACGTGGTCATCGGTCACTCCGAGCGCAGACAGTATTTTGCAGAGACCGACAAGACAGTAAACCTTCGTACCAAGGCGGCTCTTGAGGCAGGACTCAAGGCTATCGTTTGCGTTGGAGAAACGCTCGAGGAAAGAGAGCTTGGTTACACCGAAACTCTCTTAAAGTTCCAGACAAAAATGGCTCTCACCGGCGTGAGTGCCGAGCAGATGAAGAACGTTATCGTAGCTTACGAGCCTGTTTGGGCGATTGGCACCGGTGTTACCGCTACTGCGGATCAGGCAGACGAGGGCAACGGATTTGTTCGCGCTGCAATAGCCGAGGTCTACGGCACCGAGCTTGCAGAGCAGGTAACCGTTCAGTACGGCGGTTCTA
>JAZNWS010000104.1:0-9863 GCA_045593485.1 Eubacteriales bacterium
TCACAGAACGACATGGCTACGATCCGACTTCAATAACCACCGAAATGCCCGACTCCTTAATAGCGATAGGCGCATGCTCACGCGACGAGCCGCAGCCGAAATTCGCGCCGCCGACCATAATGTCGCCCGTCTTTACCTTGGAGGTGAATTCCTTGTCGATATCCTCCATACAGTGGGAGGCAAGCTCTTTGTGGTTTGCCGTGTTTAGATAACGCGCGGGGATAATTACGTCAGTATCAACGTTATCTCCGTATTTATGTACTGTTCCGTGTGCTAACATTCTCTCTGCCTCCTTAAAGCTCATTAGGGTCACAAATATAACCCTTTATTGCGGATGCCGCCGCAGTTGCGGGGCTTGAAAGATATATTTTCGATGTCACGTGTCCCATTCTGCCTACAAAATTACGGTTAGTGGTAGCAATAGCGACCTCGTCTGCCGCGAGTATTCCCATGTATCCGCCAAGGCAGGGACCGCAGGTGGGAGTGGAGACCGCGCAGCCCGCGTTTATAAATATCTCAATATATCCGCGTTTGATACACTCCATATAAATGGACTGCGTTGCGGGAATGATTATGCAACGAACACCCTCCGCAATATGCTTACCTTTGAGTATCTCTGCCGCGATAGCCATATCCGAAAGTCTGCCGTTTGTGCAAGATCCGATAACACACTGGTCTATCTTTATATCCGAAAGCATACTTGCGTCCTTTGTGTTTTCGGGAAGGTGAGGACAAGCAACGGTAGGCTTGATTGCCGACAGGTCAATGTCAATAACCTCATCGTACTCCGCGTCGTCGTCTGCCTTGTAAATCGTGTAGGGATGAGTCGTTCTTTCCTCATAATACTTGATAGTCACGTCATCGACCTCAAATATACCGTTTTTTGCGCCTGCCTCGATAGCCATATTTGCCATGCAAAGACGGTCGTCTATTGAGAGCGTGTGCATTCCGTCGCCCGAAAACTCCATAGACTTGTAAAGCGCGCCGTCAACGCCGATTTTACCGATTATATAAAGTATAACGTCCTTGCCCGAGCAGTTGTCGGGGAGCTTGCCCGTGAGATTGAACTTGATTGCGGAGGGAACCTTGAACCAAGCCTCGCCCGTAGCCATACCAGCCGCCATATCTGTTGAGCCTACGCCCGTAGAGAACGCGCCAAGCGCGCCGTAGGTGCAGGTGTGGGAATCTGCTCCGATAATAACGTCACCGGGGCCTACGAGTCCTTTTTCGGGAAGCAGCGCGTGCTCGATACCCATATCACCAACGTCAAAATAATTCTTTATGCCAAAGGTTTTTGCAAAAGTGCGGCACTGCTTTGTCTGCTCAGCAGCCTTGATGTCCTTGTTAGGCACGAAATGGTCCATAACAAGAGATATCTTGTTCTTGTCAAATACCTCGTTAAATCCAAACTTTTTGAATTCGTTTATAGCAACGGGTGACGTGATGTCATTACCCAATACCATATCAAGCTTAGCCTTTATAAGCTGTCCCGCGCAGACCGAGTCAAGACCTGCGTGCGCGGCGAGAATTTTTTGTGTCATCGTCATTGACATTTTTGTGTACCTCCGTTATTGTGAAATGCCTCTGTTGATAGCAGAGAAGAGCGCGTTTATCGAGGACGCGATAATATCGTTGTGAACTCCAACGCCCCATATCTTCTTACCGTCCGCAAGCCTTATGCTGACGTACGTGACAGCGCTCGAGGACGATCCAATAGTGAGAGCGTGCTCCTCGTAGGTAAGGTCGAAATATTTTATTCCGAGATGCTGCTTTATCGCGTTGCTGACTGCGTCAAGACGTCCGTTTCCGCTTGCCACTATATCTTTTTCGACTCCGTCAACCTTAAGCGTAAGCGTGACCTTTATTTCAGGGGTGCGAACGAAATGGTAATCAACAAGCTCAATAGGTGTATTGACGTTTATATAACTGCTTGTGAATACCTCAAGCACCTCTACGGGCGAGAGCTCGGCGTGTGCGTGATCGGAAATACTCTTGACCATATAGCCGACCTCCTCGCGCATTTTCTGAGGAAGAATATATCCGTAGTTGTGTTCAAGTAAATAGCCTATGCCGCCCTTGCCCGACTGGGAGTTGATACGAATAACGTCGGTTTCATACTGACGTCCGACATCGGTGGGATCAATGGGAAGATAGGGAACAGTCCATGTATTAAGCTCCTTTTCCTCACGCCACTTCATACCCTTGGCAATAGCATCCTGATGCGAGCCCGAGAACGCCGCAAACACGAGCTTGCCCGCATAAGGCTGACGCTCGTATACGTGCATTCTGGTCACTCTCTCGTAAAGCTCGCATATCTCGGGCATATTTGAAAGCTCAAGCTCGGGGTCAACACCTTGCGAGTACATATTCATAGCAAGCGTCACGATATCAACGTTGCCAGTTCTCTCGCCGTTGCCGAAAAGCGTGCCCTCAATTCTGTCAGCTCCCGCCAGAAGTCCAAGCTCGGAATCCGCCACCGCGCAGCCGCGGTCGTTGTGGGGGTGAAGGGAAACCTCAACACAGTCTCTGTATTTGAGATTTTCGCACATATACTCGACCTGATTTGCGTAAACGTGGGGCATTGAAAGCTCTACCGTCACGGGAAGGTTGATTATTGCCTTTCTGTCGGGTGTGGGCTTCCATATATCAAGCACCGCATTACAGACCTCAAGCGCAAATTCTGGCTCCGTACCCGTGAACGACTCGGGGGAATACTCATATCTAAAGCGATCACCCGTTTCTTTTTCTATTTTATTAAAGAGCATAGCGCCCTCAATCGCGATTGCCTTTATTTCCTCCTTGGACTTACGGAACACCTGCTCGCGCTGTGCAAGAGATGTGGAATTGTAAAGATGAACTATCGCGTTCTTGCAACCGTGTAAAGCATCAAATGTCTTGCGGATTATATGCTCGCGGCTCTGCGTGAGCACCTGAACTGTCACGTCGTCGGGAATGAGATTTTGCTCAATAAGCGTGCGAAGGAAGGCATATTCCGTCTCGCTTGCCGCAGGGAAGCCGACCTCTATCTCCTTAAAGCCCACCTTGACGAGAAGCTTGAAAAACTCCAGCTTTTCTTCAAGACTCATAGGGATTATAAGCGATTGATTTCCGTCTCTGAGGTCAACGGAGCACCATTTGGGTGCGCGGTCTATGTAGTTTTTCTTTGTCCATTTCATTTCACCTGCGGGTGCAGGGAAAAACTGACGGGAGTATTTTGAAGTATTCTTCATTTTTAACCTCCATTTTGCACTGTGTATTGTAATAAGCTTTCACGAAAAACAAAAAAGCCCTCGTTCTCCACATAATTTGGAGACGAAAGCAAAACTTCCGCGGTACCACTCCGATTGATAATATCCACTCAAGGCATACGAGAATACGCCGCTCTCTGTAACGGGAGAACCCGTTCTTCCTAATAAGCAAAAGCCTTTCGGTCGACCGCTCAAGGGAGAGTTCGGAAAAACGTAAGCCGTTGTCTTGCACCCGCCGACAACTCTCTGCAGACTTAATTCGTCTTACCTTTGCCCCTGTCCACGCATTTGAAAACTTATTGATAACATTATAATATGGAATCCCTTATTTGTCAATAGAAATCATTAAATTTTTGCACAAAATTTGACCTTGGTAAATTACGGTTGACAAATTGTAGAAAAAATAGTATAATCCAACTATAAACCACTTTTACGGAGATAAAAATGAACGGCACAATAAAGAAAAAGCTTGGAAGTCTTGTGGTTTTCCGCAACATTCTGAAGCTTCCCATCATCAATTCGCTAATAGCGCTTGATAAGACTGATGCGTCGGATGAGAGCGCGCTTATATATGCATACGGCGAGTTTATGTCAGCTCTTATGCACGAGGGAACAAACCTCTCAACATACCTGCTCGCCGCGGTTCTTGAGGACGAAAATATCTACACGTCATATCGAATTTCAAACAAGGGAACAGACACTCTTTACGAAAATATGCTTGACCGCGAGCTCGGAATAATTGAGGAAATATCAAAGTACGACGGTGCGGACGTACGCGCTGCAATCAAGGGCGAAGATCTCCCCGTATGGCGCACAAGTAATATTGATTTTACAACCCTCTACCACGAGAGAATGGCGCAGATAAACACAAAGGGATACGGCATTTTCGCAAAATATAAGATGTTCGTGGTGGGTGATAACGGTGAGATACTTCCCATCAAAAATCCTGATCCGATAAGCCTTTCGGATATGGTGGGATACGAGCAGGAGAGAGGCAGAATTGTTCTTAATACCGAGGCATTTTTGTCCTCGCGCCCCGCAAACAACGTACTGCTTTACGGCGATGCGGGAACAGGCAAATCCTCCACGGTCAAAGCGCTTGTAAACAGCATGTCAGATCGCGGACTTCGCCTCATCGAGTTCAAAAAGGACCAGCTCTCGCTCATCCCCAAAATCACCGAGCATCTGCACGGCAACCCCTTGAAGTTTATTTTCTTTATAGACGACCTCACCTTTACGTCTGACGACAAGGACTTCTGCGCGCTGAAGGCTACTCTTGAGGGCGGTGTGACGGGCAGAGGAAACAACACGTTAATTTATGCGACCTCAAATCACCGACATATGATAAAGGAATCCGCATCCGCGCGTCAGGACTCGGTAAACACCGCGGATATGGTGCAGGAAACCGTTTCTCTCTCGGCTCGCTTCGGACTTACTATAACTTATCTGAAGTCTGACAGAGAGAGCTATGCTCATATCGTTCGCGAGCTTGCTCGACGCGAGGGAATAGATATTCCTGACGACGAGCTTATCACAAAAGCGGAGGCATTTGCCATCCGCGGCGGCGGGCGAAATCCCCGAACCGCACGACAGTTTGTGGATATGCTATCTTACTAAAAAATCCGCAGAGATTACTCTGCGGATTTTTCTTTATTCTTCATCAATACTGTCGTCGGATATTTCCTCGACGTTCATTTCAAGCAAAGCATCGGCATCGGACGAGCTTACCGTCTCAATTGCCTTGAGCTTTTTCTGGATTATGCTGCTTCTGTGCTGGGCAGTGTCGATCGTACGTCCCGCCTCGTCAATCTTTTTCTTTGCCTTATCAAGCAGATTTCCAAAGGTCTCATACTGACCCTTGACGGCAGAAAGGATCTTTCGCACCTCATTTGCCTTTTCGTTTATAGCGGCAATCTTGAAGCCCATAGAAAGGGAATTGAGGAGCGCGGTAATGGTGGTAGGGCCTGCGATCATTATATTATACTCACGCTGTATCTTCTCAACAAGACCGTTTCTTGAGGACGCGATCTCGGCGTAAAGTCCCTCGGTAGCGAGGTACATAATAGCAAACGGCGTGGTCTTGGGAACGTTGATATATTTTGCGATAGTCCTTGCCTCCTGAAGCACTCTGTCCTCAAGGTCACGGCGAGCCTTCTCAAGTCCGTCCTTATCCGCGCGGTCAGCCGCGTCACAAAGACGTATGTAGTCCTCAATAGGGAACTTGGAGTCAAGGGGAAGATATGTTATCTCGCTGTAATTTTCACCAGAGGGTATCTTTATAGCAAACTCAACTCTGTCCTTGTATCTCTCACTCGGAGCATAGTTTTCAACGTACATCTGCGGGATTGTCTGGTCAAGTATGTTCTTAAGCTGAACCTCTGCCCAAGTGCCACGCGCCTTGACATTAGTAAGCACACGGTTGAGGGTAGTGACGTGCTCGGTAATTCCGCCCGACATCTCCTTCATCTCGCCAAGAGCCTTGTAGAGATTTGTGAGCTGCTCGGATACGGTCTTGAACGAGGAGTCAAGTCGCTCGGTAAGGGTAGCGGTGAGCTTTTCGTCGACCACCGCGCGCATCTCGTCAAGCTTCTTTTCGTTACTCTCGCGTATCTTTTCAAGCGATGCCTGGATTTTCTCGTTCTGCTTCTGAGTGTCCTCGGTGGATCTGTCGCGTATCTCATTTAGCTTTGTAAACATGTCACGGTATATAGCTGTGAGCTGCTCGGAGTTTGTACGCGAAAGACTTTCTATATTTTTGCCCACCTTGTCAAGACTTTCGGCAAGCTCTTTTCTCTGATTGTGACTTTGGTTGCTTTGCTCGCTTCTGTTGCGGGAAAGCTCATTCAGAATGTCCTCGCGCAAGCGGCTTATATCCTCTCGGGAGTTGTTATTTTCAAGATTTTTAACCTTGCTCCAGAGCAGCGCGGCGATAATACAGCACACCGCGGTAATTATACAGGATATTATACATAAAATAAGAATTGCAGGCTCCATAAAAGCTCCTTAAATTTAATATTACACTTATTATTATAATTGAACTGTTGTACAAAGTCAATAGAAGCAGTCAAATAAATTTGTCAATATACGTAATTGACAGGCACTTGAAATATGTGGTATAATGGTATAAATAGTTGAATTATGACAAAAGGAGATATATTATGCTTAAGGTTGAAAGAGTTTCGGTAATGAATTTTGAGAACGCCATCAGAGGCGCGAGAAACCCCCTCAATAGCTGGGCAAGAAGCGACAGCTCATACGACGAGCAGGGAAATTATATACTCGGTGAGAACGATCTTTCGTTGGCTGTCCGCTTGGCGCGTGCGGGAAGCGACCATAGAAAATATTTAAGACAGATTTTCGTCTCTGTTGACATTACAGCCCCTCTTTATTGGTGGAAGGAATTTGATACTTATAAGGTCGGAACTGTGGCAAACTCTACTTCGACTATGCACAAGATTCAGGCAAAGGAATTTGTCAGAGATGACTTTTCCCACGATCGAATGGACGAGTCCACTCTCCAGATGCTTGACGCGGTAATTGCTTGTCTTGAAAAGGAAAGACTTGCGTTTCTTGAGGACACGACCAACAGACAGCATTGGCATAATATGATCCAGCTCCTGCCCTCGTCTTATAATCAGATGAGAACGGTCACTCTTAACTATGAAAATCTCATAGGCATTTACTACGCGCGCAGATCGCATAAGCTCGCGGAGTGGCACACCTTCTGCGATTGGATAAAGACTCTGCCTTACGCCTCCGACATTATTCTCGTTAAGGAAAAAGAGCAGTGATAAACAGAAAATCCCACGGAAAACCGTGGGATTTTTTTATATCAAAGCGACCTATTTGCCATTAAAACAGTGATAACTTGACAAGATTAATATTTGCATATATAATGATGTTAAGCTATTTATTAAACGGAGTAATTTGAGTATTATTCATACAATTCATCTGTTAATTTCCGGTGTAAGGTATATGTAGTCTAATTCTGTTTCGATGATTTATACAATGTGTACTAATTAATCGTTAATTTAAAGGAGGTCAAGACAAATTTAATGCACATTTTTCTAACTATTTATCTGACGAGTATTCTTGTTCCAATAATTTTGAGATTTGTTACTTCTAAAAGTCAATCTTCAAAATCCTGTTCACCATATACATTCAAGTATCCTTTGTTTTTGGTATTGCTTTTCTTAATAGGGATATTTACAATTATTGCTCTCTGTGTTGGAGCCTATTTACAAGACAATGAAGTACAATTAGAACTTCAAATCCTTATTGTTTCGTTTTATTCAATATTTGCATTCGCTGTGATTTGGCATTTTTTGAAAACTTTAAATTTCAAGTTAGTATTGGCAGAAGATTTTATGATATATAGAAATCTTTTTGGAATTACTAAAAAAATACAGTATGAAGAAGTATCAGGAATTAAAACATATTTGGACAAATCTCATAATGTAATTAAATATAAAATTTATATTGGTGATATGAGGATTGTTGTCGAAAATTTCACTACTAATTTTAACGATTTTCCTAAAATTATGAAAAGGAGACTACGAAAAGCAAGGAATAATGTGCACTTTGAATAAATCCATAACTTTTTACAGACCGCTTTGGCGGTCTGTTTTTATGTCAAGCGATCAATTCGCAATAGAAATAAACCGCCCCATAGCATAACGCTATGGGGCAATATTTTTATTATTTAACACCCGAAATTATACCGCCGCCGACAAGATAATCGCCGTCGTACATAACTGCCGACTGACCTATTGCCGCCGCTCTCTGCGGTGTATCAAATATGAGGGTTATCTCGTCCTCGCCCGTCTGCTCGGCAATAGCGGGGCAGACCTTTTGGCTGTATCTTATTTTCGCCTCAACACGAATGGGAGAGTCGATTTTATCAAAGGGAATAAGGTTTATATTTTTCAGCACTATTTTTCTTGAGAAAATAAACTCCTCGTCCGAGAGCGTGACCGTGTTGTTCTCAGCATTCTTTTCCTTTACGAATATATGCTTTCCCATAGAGATGCCAAGACCCTTGCGCTGACCTATGGTGTAGTGAATTACCCCCTTATGCATGCCTATCACGTTTCCGTTTATGTCAATATAGTTGCCGGGGCGGCTTATATATCCGCACTCGCGTGTGATAAACGAAGCGTAATCTCCGTCGGGAACAAAGCAGATGTCCTGACTGTCGGACTTGTGCGCAACCGTAAGATCATTCTGCTCCGCGATCTCGCGTATTTCCGCCTTTGTGTACTCGCCAAGGGGCAGGAGAGTATGAGATAGCTGTCTTTGGTCAAGCGACCACAAAACGTAGGTCTGATCCTTGCCTATATCCTTTGCTTTGCGCAAAAGATATCTGTCAGAGCTGTCCTTTTCTATTATCGCGTAATGACCCGTGGCAATCTTGTCCGCGCCGTCCCGTGTAGCCGCGTCAAGCAGAGCGCCGAACTTCAGATATTTGTTGCAGACAATACAAGGATTGGGAGTACCGCCCGAAATATACGTCTGCATGAAGTTTTCAATTACGTGTCTGTAAAACTCGTCGCCAAAATCATATACCGTATGCTCAATACCGAGCGAATGACAGAGATTTTTCGCGTCGAGTATATCCTGCTCGGTGTGACAGGGGATTGACGCGTCCTTTGGCGTGTAAAGCCTCATAGTCGCGCCCGAAGTATCATATCCCGCCTGCTTTATAAGCAAAGCCGAAGCGCCGCTGTCAACACCGCCGCTCATAGCGACAGTTACTTTCAAATTCTTGTTCATTTATACATTCCTTTGTTATTTGTACGTATCTTTTTCCGCGTCGCTCCACGAAAAGCTTGTAAGCTCGCCGTCACCGCGCAGGCCCTCAAAATCATGCTGACGAAGCACCTCGTAAACCGCGATAGCCACCGCATTTGAAAGATTCAGAGAGCGGAGCTTGTCTCTCATAGGAATACGGACGCAGGTGTCGGGATTATCAAAAAGAAGATCCTCGGGAAGTCCCTTTGTCTCCTTGCCGAACATTATCCACGCCTCGTCGGGATACTTTATATCCGCATATGTGTGCTGGGCTTTGGTAGTGAAATAATATACCTTTGCCTCGGGATTTTTGTTGTAAAAATCCTCAAGTCCGTCGTAAAATCTTATATCAAGCTTGTCCCAATAATCAAGTCCCGCGCGCTTGAGCTTTGCGTTGTCTATCTCAAACCCGAGAGGACGGATAAGGTGCAGAGAAGCACCCGTAGCGGCGCAGGTGCGCGCAATATTGCCCGTGTTCTGAGGTATCTCGGGCTCGTGTAATACAATATTTATATGCAATGTCTTCAGTCCTTTACGTTATTTTACTTGAATTATATATTAAAAGCAAAATCTTTTCAAGTGTTTTACGAAAATTTACAAAAAAAAGTTACTTTATATTTAATTTTATGGTATAATAATGTGTATTGTATGTATTTTTACATTAAAAACTGATTTTTATCGCCCAATCGGCGTACGGAGGTTATAAATTTTATGGGACTTTTTCCAACCTACAGCCAAAAGCAAGTTAAAAAAGTTGAAAAAATAGCATCTAAGATAGAGGCTCTCTCGGACAAGTATGCCAAAATGTCCGATGATGAGCTCAAG
>JAZNWS010000105.1:0-1614 GCA_045593485.1 Eubacteriales bacterium
TTGCCCTCCGCATAGCCCAGGACAATCACGACTCCAAGAATTTCTACGCGTACAACCCTAATTTCGATAAGGGCTGCGATAAAAATCTGTTTAAGAAGAATATGTAAAATGGCGGCGGTTCTCTGCATTGAGAACCGCCGCTTGAGGTTTTCAGTTTTTTTCTTGTTTTTACGGCACAAGATTTTTTCTTGCCGTTTATCAGCAAATCGCATTCAAGAGTCCGACCACGAGAGCCGCGGCAGAAGCTATGCGCGCGATAAGGAACATTACCTTGTTGCCTCGGCTGACTCTTTCAAGCACGAATGCGCCTATAATCGTCATGGCTGTCAGGATACCGGCCGCAATCTGAACATAGAACAAACCGCCGATTCCGATGCGGAATCCTACCCAGGCGATATAAAGGCCAAGCGCGGACACTATATAGAAAAATACTCTTCGAACAATTTTATTTCTGATAAGGAACATCAGACAGATCGAGAGCAGCGTCAATGCCGCCAGAATCATAAAAGCAACTACCAATAAATCCAAAGATGTAAACATATTTATTTCCTCACTTTCATTTTTTATTTGGGTGTTTTTCTTTGGTGACTATAGAATACCATAGCTTTCTGAAGAAATTTCACAGAAAATTCTAAAGAATTCTAAAGATTCACTCAAATATCTGAAAGTGTGATAATAATTTCAAAATTATGCTCGTCCTCGGCTATTTCGACTCTGCCGCCGTAGTTGTGAGCAATGCGGCGGATGCTGTTTATTCCCATTCGGTAGCTCTCCGAGGGCTGCTTATCCTTTTTTATTGAGTTTTTCTGCCGTATCACAATACCGGCATCACTTTTTGATACTGAAAGCTCAACAGCCTCGGTAGGCTCGGCGTACTTTTGGATATTGGATATGAGATTATCAAATATCCTGCGCATCTCCCGTGTGTCAAAGCTGCCTGAAAACGCAGGCAGCGACGTGGATACCGAGAGCTTATAATCCTCCTCCAATACCTCCTCAAGCTCCCCTGCAAGCTGCTCGAAAAGCAATCTTGCATCCTCAAAATATTCCACCTCGCGCTTGCCGCCGTCAAGCAGAATGTCCGTCAGCTGCTTGATCTGCGCGGTTTTTTTACTGACGAGCGCTAAATATTCCTTTTGCTCCTGTGGTGTCAATGTGTCCTTTGCCTCGAGCAGCTCTGTGTATGACATAATAGAGGTCAAGGGCGTTCTGATATCGTGTGAGAGCGTGCGGATCAGCTCTTCCTTTTCCTCGCCCAGCTTTCTTTCCTTTTCCTTGATTATTCGCTCGGTCTCGGAAAGATAATTTATTTCCTCGGCGAGCTGTGTCAGCTCGTTATTGCCCTTGAGCGCGACCTTGTGCCCGAGATCTCCGCGCTGCAAGGCGTCAACGCCTCGGGTTATCGTACGGATATAAGCGAGCCGCTCCCCGAAAAGCGCAAAAAACAGAATAATGAAAAATACTGCCGTCACGACAAGACTCACACCAAGCACCGTGTTGTCCAGACGGTAAAGCTCAAGCTCATCAAGGTAAATATCGTTATTAAAGCAGTATTCCTCAATAAGTCCGATGCCGAAATACGTCAAAAGAAAATACAGCACCAGCGAAATAGCA